>NZ_AP019004.1:2050000-2122500 GCF_003945365.1 Phascolarctobacterium faecium
TAGCATTCCCCGTTACTTCTGTCAACACCTTTTTTACAACTTTTTTATGTTTTTTTAATTATTTTGTAAGTACTTACTGATCAATGGTTTAACGATACATTTACCGTTGCTGTAATCCGCCATAAAAACCACTCTTTCCGCAACTCCAGAATACACATTATAGTCAAACGCTTCAATAGGATAATTCTTACGTATCTGCCTCCAGGTTGAAAAAATATAATCCGGCAAATATTGACGAACCTCGTCTTTATCCCGCCAAAAGGCCATAGCACGTTCATTTAATTCAGCTGTTTTCCATCCCATCCAGCTGGGAAGCCAGTTAGGCTGAGAAACAAATACATCAAATCTTAATATTTCTTTTACATTTGTTTTTTCGGAAGGATAACAGTCACATGTAAATTCCCACAACAATTTTGTTACACCGCGAGCATTATGTCCCTGAGGATACAAGCCTCTGCTTTCCCACCATTCTGTCAGCTTGCGATAAAAATCAAATGCAGTTCCATTATTTGCCTTTATAAGATATGCTAAAACGTTATTAAACTTACCTGTATTGTAGGTATTTTCAAAAACATCTTCCAAAACTTTAAGAAAGCGTAATTCTTCATATCCCATATACTTAGTCTGAACAACCTCATAAGGCGGTTCACTCATATACAGCAAACCGTGTTCTTGAGCCTGACTTTGCATAACCGTCCCCTGCAGCACTTTTAAAAATCCTAACTGCAGCATATGCGGTCTCAGTCCATAAACATCGTTAAATGATTTTATAAACTCTTTTAGTCCTTCATATGGTAAGCCAGCAATTAAGTCGAGGTGCAGATGGATATTATTGTTTTGCAAAAGCCGTCCGACATTATCTGCTAATTTCTTCCAGTTATTTTCCCTGCCGATGGCTTCCAATGTTTTTGTATTTGTGCTTTGAACACCAATTTCGAACTGAAAACGACCTTCTGGTACTGTTTCCAAGAATTTCAATGTGTTTTCTGAAAGCAAATCAGCTTTAATTTCAAAATGAAAGGTCGTCTCTGTATCAGCCATGGATAAGTAATGCATGATAGGCAGAAAATATGTTTCATCCAAATTATATGTACGGTCAACAAATTTTACCAGTGGCACTTTCGCTTCCATAAAGTGTTCTAAATCCAACAGTACTTTTTCGAGCGGACGTCTGCGAACAGAATGAGAAATACCAGATAAACAGTAGGAACACTGGAAAGGACAGCCCCGTGTACATTCATAATAAACTATTTTATTTTCAGCAACTATAGTTTCCAAATCAGGGTATGGAAACCCCAACTCTGCCATATCTTCAACAACTGTTACACCGCCATTAATTTGCACAGCACCATTTTTATCACGATAAGCAATGTGCGCCGGCACCTTATCGTCAGCATTTTTTAATGCTTTTAACAATTCAGAAAAGCAAATTTCTCCTTCACCCTGTACAATAAAATCTATTTCACTTTTTTCGTTAAAAATTCTTTCTGGCTCAAAAGCCACCTCAGGACCGCCAACAACTATTTTCGCTACAGGCAGTACTTTTCTGACTAACTCTATCAAGCTGTAGACATAAGTTTTATTCCAAATATGCACAGAAAATCCCACAACTTCTGGCTTGGCTCTTGTTATCTCTGCCAATACCGCCAAAAGCGGAGTTTGTATGGTCTCTTCGATAAGCGTTACTTCTATTGCGTTTTTTCTGCAGAATTCGTTTACATAACGCAGTCCCAATGCTGTATGAACATATTTACTGTTAATAGCTACTAAAATACTTTTCATAAAATCACGCCTCTAACCTTTCATATGCTGTCTGTGTTATAATAATAAAGTATTTTAGATTTTGCAAGGAGTGAATTTAATTTATGACTAAAAATAACGAACCCGAGCATGGCAGTTTAGTGTCGCGCAGTAGTATAGACAGCCGTTTTCAATGGAACATCAATGATATTTATCCCGATCAGGAATCTTGGAAAACAGCAAGTCAGCAATTTAAAAAGGATGTTGACGCTTTTAGTCAATATAAAGGCCAACTGCATGACTGTCAGACTTTAAAAACGGTATTGCGGGAACAGGAAAAACTTTCCATCATTATCAGTAAATTATATGCCTATGCAAGACTTCAGCAGGATACTGATAATGCCAATCAGCAATTTCAGGCTCTGGTGGGCGAAGCCGAAGCTTTAGCCGCCGCTTTCAGCAATGCTGTTTCCTTTGTTGAGCCGGAGCTTTTATCATTAAGTCAGGAAAAATTAAACGATCTATTATCTGACTCTGATTTTAGTGATTATCGATTTTATCTTAATAATTTACTGCGATTATCCAAACATGTTCTTCCCAAAGAGCAGGAAGAACTGCTTTCATTGAGCCAGCTGGCAACTTCAGGCCCAGCTGCTATTTTCCGCAGCTTAGTCAGTGCTGATATGCAATTTCCTCTGGTTAAAAATTCAGAAGGACTGGATGTAACTGTCAGCGAAGGCAATTATTTGCTCAATATGACCAGCAATGACAGATTACTGCGCCGTAATTCTTTCAAAGGCTTAATGACTACTTACCATAAATACCGCAATACGCTCGCCAATACGCTTTCCAGCAATTGCCGTGTCAGTGCGTTTTATGCAACTGCCCATAAATATCATGATACTTTAGAAGCCTGTCTCTCTGAAGATAATATACCGCCAAGTTTATATGACGGTCTGATTGAGACCGTTCACGAAAATTTAAAACCTTTACATGAGTATATAGCCCTAAAAAAAGAAATACTTGGATTGGATGAATTTCACGCTTATGATATTTACCAGCCAATCAGCAATGCCGCCGACAGCTTTGCCTGTGATTTTGATGAAGCAAAGGTCAAAGTAACAGCAGCGCTCTCTCCTTTGGGCTATGATTATCAGGCCGCCTTACAAGAGGGTTTCGATAAACAGTGGATCGATATTTACGAAAACAAAGGTAAACGAAGCGGAGCTTATTCATGGGGAATCTACGGAGTACATCCTTATGTTCTGCTGAATTATCAGCCCCGCTATAACAGTATATCTACTCTTGCTCATGAAATAGGACATGCACTGCATAGCTATTTCAGCAATAAGTCCCAAACATATATCAACAGTGATTATTCTATTTTCTGCGCCGAAGTCGCCTCTACCACAAATGAAATCTTACTTTTAGAGCATACCTTAAAAACAGCTTCTCCAGAACAGAAAATCTATCTTCTCAACCAATTTCTCGAAGCCGTACGTACTACCGTTTACCGTCAGGTACAATTTGCTGAGTTTGAAAAGTTCATCCATAATGAAATCAACGAGGGCCGTACACTGCAGGCTGAAATGTTGGAAACCTATTGGTTGGGCAGCAACAAACGTTATTATGGCCCTGCGCTTACTGTAGACGCAGAATTAGCCAGTGAATGGTCACGTATCCCTCATTTCTATACCCCATTTTATGTATATAAATATGCAACCGGTTACAGTGCAGCCACCGCCTTTGCCTCGGCAATACTCGAAAATAAACCTAAGGCAGTAGAAAAATATCTGCACTTCCTTGCTTCCGGCGGCAGTGACTATTCTCTGAACCTGTTAAAAACAGCCGGTGTCGATTTAACGACCCCTTTGCCGGTTACCGTAACACTGCACAAATTTGCAGAAAAACTACAAGAATTAAAAACTTTACTTGGAAAATAACAAAAAGAAACTCCGCTTGTTTAAATAACAGGCGGAGTTTCTTTTCTCTAAAATAAATCAAATAAATTTAGTTTTTAGACTCAACTCTGAACACATTTTTTAATTATTTTACATAAAAAGCCGCATAATGAATACTACTACTGCTCCAATAGCAGCAAAAATCAAAAATGTAGGCAGCAAAAAGAAAAAGATCGCTAAAATACCGCCTAAAATCAACAACGTCATCAAAATACCGCTTCCGCAACCAAAACTATGAACACGGATCTGCGGACCGCCGTTATTTTGTTCATAAGTTCTACGCTCTGTGCGCATATCTTCTACGCGGGTTCCTCCTTCTGCATTACCATCCTGCTCAATAGTAACGCCATCAAAGGTATCTCTTTCTTCAGGGCGCAGAACCTGTACTTCGGCTTCAATACTACAATGACAATATGGACACTCCTGCGTGCCACGTTCTAATTCTTTTCCGCAAAAACTACATTTCATAGCAAAACTCCTTTTTCACGTTAGGAAAGCGCCATCAGCAAAATTCCTTCTTCGTTGATGTAACGTGGATCGTGTTTTTCTATCCCCAAAGTTACCCATATTTCCTTTGCCATACGCCTCATTACGTCCAAAGGAACATTGTGGCACAACTCAGCAATTTTTTCATCATCATAATTGTAGACACCATTTGTCTTGATAAAATCAAAAATAGCTCCTGCAGCCCAAATATCAGGCATTCTTACTTCTCTGCAGAACTTAACCTTAAAATCAGACCACAACTGTATGACCAATTTAATATCGCGTTCAGCAAAATGATATGGCTCCATCATCTGTCTGATTCTCAGAATAACTCTGTCCTTATAATCTATTTCCGTAGGAAGATAGTTTTTATGCTCAGTTTCATAGTTAAAATTATTCAGATTTACAAAAGCAGAATATAAAAATACCATATGCCGAAGCAGCATCGGATTTCTGGCTATAAATGCTTCCCAATCCGCCGCAGGATCCTGAATATTATACCATTCCTTACACGACTTCAGTGTATTAAACAGACGTTTCTGCGCTACTTTGCCTATTTTAAGACAGCTTACATAATTCATTATCATACTTTCATTATAAAAAATATGGCCCAGCAAAATAGCGTCATTTAAATCTTCCGATTCTTCCAGCGGCAGACTTAACGTATATTTTTCTCCACTCAGCCAGTCTGTACAATAAAAAGCACCGTCATCTGTATAACTGTCAATTTTGAATATAGCCAGCCTTGCTTTGCATAATTCTTCTAAAACATCACGGTTACGTTTGGCAAACTCTTCGTCGTAATCGTCACTCTCAGGCAGGCAAGTCCGTTCATAAAAGAATTCCAAAGGTCTTTTATCACTACGCAGCAAATGATAGTCAAACAAAAAATAATCCCAAAAGCATTCACTGGTTTCTTCAATACTATCTTTTTTTTCATCTTCATAGCCCATTAAAATACCATAATATAAAAACGCAGCTCTATCGAGGTCCAAACGAAAATATTCTCTCTCAAAAAACCTATGCAGTACCTCAAGCAATTCCTGCAGGCGCTCTCCAATATTTAAAAATATTTTAGCAGGTATATCCGGAGTCGCATTCCACGCTCTTTCTGCATTTGCTTCATCAAAGCTTCCATCCGGTAAAATTATATTCATTTTACCTTCTTGCAGCAATATTTCAGCAGCAGTAGCAGGTACCGTATCATTAGAAATGGCATTTTTACCTTTCAAATATTTAAACAACCCGTCACATGTTTCTAAAAAATCTTGTGTATTCTTATAATCAGGAGTAAACTCTGAAATATTTCTGCCGCACCAAGCTATACAATCAATAAAATCATCCGCATTCATATCTCCCAGAAACGTTTCAGCACTGCCAAGATATAAACACAGCATCGTTAAATTATCCCAACTACGATATAAATCACTGTTTTTTTTGCCTTTCCATGCTTCCATTCGTAAAAAGCCTTCGGCATATTCTTGTCTGAGCAATGTGTTCCAGCCTTCATCATGGGCATAAAAATCTTCTACTAAATCATACACATTGTCTTTTTCATTATTCATTAATCTAAAATCCTTCTTTCCCTGCAATGCTGTTATTATATCATAGCGTTCCCATGCTTTTCAATTGAACATTCTGTGACAGTAAAAAAGCTCCGATATCAAATATCGGAGCTTTTGGAGTAAGCAATTCTTATTCTTCACCGATTACCAAAACTTCTGGCTGCAATTCAACACCAACACCAGCTTTTATTTTGGTCTGTACGTCCTTAATAAGCTGTAAAACATCAGCAGCTGTAGCACCACCAACATTAACAACAAATCCAGCATGCTTAGTAGAAATCTGGGCGCCACCTACCGTATAACCCTTTAGCCCGGCCTGATCAATCAGAGTACCGGCAAAATATCCTGGTGGTCGTTTAAACATACTACCTGCACTTGGCATTTCTAACGGCTGTTTACTAATACGCCGGTGACTGAAATCATCCATTTTAGACTTGATTTCATCTTTATTACCGGAAGGCATTTTTAAAGTTACTTCTGTAACAATAAGTCCACTGTTCTGTAAACTGGTTTTTCGATAACCAAAGTTCAGCTCTTCAGCAGTAAGAACACGTTCATTTCCCTGTAAATCCATAACCTTTACACAATTGACAATATTCTGCATCTCACCATCATAGGCGCCAGCATTCATATACACGGCACCGCCAATACTTCCAGGAATACCTACAGCGAATTCCATTCCGGTCCTTCCGCATTCCATCGCTTTATATGAAGCTAATGCCAGTGAGTAACCAGATCCAAAGACCAACAAGTCCTCTGCTTCATAAAAATGCCGCAGCATATTCCCCAGCTTTATAACAATACCACGGATGCCCTTATCGCGCACTAAAACATTTGATCCATTGCCAAGTAAAGTAAGAGGAACAACAGTTTCCTTGACCACTTTCAAAACTTCCCGTAATTGTTCAATGGACTCCGGCAAAACCAGAATATCAGCTGGTCCGCCAATTTTAAAAGATGTATGCCCACTCATCAGCTCATTCAAACGCACAGTACAGGAAACAGAACTTTTCAGTTGTTCAGCTAAATCCAAAAACTCTTTATTCACCAGCAACTTCCTTCACTACGTCTCCGATAGATTTTGAAATATCACCCATCATCATTTGAAAACGCATAAAGGCATGCAGATACTCCATAGCAACTGTATTTAACCCTAAAATGCCAGTAAGCTTTTGTAATTTTTCATTTTTTTCTTCCGGAACTTCCTGTCCCTGATATTTCGCTAATTCTATTTCCTGGCTCAATTTTAAAAATTCCTCAGCCATCTCTTTGCCTTTTGGATCTTGCTCAAGAGCAGCTTTAGCTTCTTTTAATTTTTTGTATTCCTGACTTTCGCGCATAGCTTTGGCCAATTCATTTGCACAATCGTAAACGTTCATGCTGGTTCACCTCTTAAATTTTTTTAGCTTTTATATTATAGCATATCTAAATTTTCTGTAAAGCTTTAGTTCAATCCCTGCAGCGGTACATTTAAATGACTGTAAACCGTATCCGGTTCATATTCAAAATGCCACCATTCCATGTCGCTGACAGAAAAGCCTTCCAAGCTCATCAGCTGATGCAGCAAATCACGCTGGTAACGTTCTAAATCTGTCCCCCCTGTAAACTTGCTATATTGTCTGATGGACGGTTCATCAAAATCGCTGATCATTTCCACTGGTTCACCTGTTTCAAGATAATAAAGGCTTACGTCAACAGCTCTGCCTGTATTATGAGAAAACCCCTGCTCCGGAGTTGGCAGCATTTGTTTTTTATCATCTGGGAACGCGTCATAGGCAAGTTTGGATACAGACCACGGTCTGTAGGCTTCCCAAATAACAAGGCCATAACCATAATCAGCAAGTCTTTTCTGAACTCGTCCTAAGGCCCCAGCCGCTACTCTATCAAGATAAGCCTTCTTGACATCAACAATAGACATTCCGAAACAATTATTGGTTCCTGCATAACGCAAATCAAGCTTTATACCTGTTATAGCTTTTGTAACATCGACTAACTCCGCCTGCTTGCCAGTCGTCAATGCTGAAGGTATAACCGCTTCTGATGCAGCCTTTTTTAACCCCTGCCAATCAGACGGCTGCGGAATACGAAAAGGCTTTTCTCTATCTGGCCCAAAAAAGGCCCTACTGTAACGATTGCCGCCTATTTTACACGTAATGCCATAACCATCAGGATCACGTTCAAAACGCACACTGGTTTCAGTATTGTTCATCGGTCCCGCTTCCAGAAGAGTATATGAATCAAAGCGTTCCTTTTTCAGCGGAAACTGATTGCTGTTTGCAAATTTATAATCTTCACGGGTCGTACGGTATAAAAGTTCCAATTCGCCATTGCGTTCCCTTATAACGAACTGCTCACCATTCCCATAATACATACCCAATAGGTATTTCAAATCCTTTGGACATTCTCTGGGTTCAAGTACCGCAGCCTGTACAGGCAGGCTTTGTACAACAAGTCCCGCACATAAAAGTATTGTTCCAAGCAGCTTTTTTATCATCGTATAAGCTCCTTACGCACATCAGCCAATGCATTAAGCCTTGCACGCACCTTGTCTATATAAGCTAAATCAATGTCACAATAAATGATTTCCTCTGCACTGCCACCTTCAGCTATAATTTTTCCCATAGGATCTACTACCATCGAATGTCCGTAAAAAGGAGCCCCTTTAAAATTACCGACACAATTAACAGCAACAATATAGTTATGATTTTCTGCCCCGCGGGCCTGTGACAGTAAAGTCCAAATATCCCCCCGGGCCGACGGCCATTCTGCAGGCACAAAAATTATTTTTGCTCCCTGAAGTGATAAATGCCTGTACAATTCAGGAAATCGCAGATCATAACAAATAGTAGAACCACAAACAACTCCGTTCAACTCATAAGTATCAAAATTATCACCAGCAGCAAAAAAACGTTCTTCATTAAATAAACCAAAAAGATGTACTTTGCTGTAAGACGCTACAACACTGCCCTGTTTATCAAT
This sequence comes from Phascolarctobacterium faecium, assembly GCF_003945365.1. Lineage (NCBI taxonomy): Bacteria > Bacillati > Bacillota > Negativicutes > Acidaminococcales > Acidaminococcaceae > Phascolarctobacterium > Phascolarctobacterium faecium. The sequence goes on from NZ_AP019004.1 coordinate 2,058,732, forward strand.
AACTACGGTATTATTATAAATTTTTCCATCTTTATGACGCAAAGGAATAGACCCTGCAACTACTGCACAGTGATGATCATTGGCAATCTTTCGTACTGCAGCAATCGTACTCCCATCTATAGTTTCGGCTTCTTCTTCAATTCGTCCTAAAGAATACCCTGTGGTCCAAATTTCAGGCAATACGGCAATGTCGCTGTTAGCAGCAGCCTCCTGCAGTAAGTCAAGCCCATGTACAATATTCCCAGGCGTGTTTTTCTCTACTATTTCCATTTGGATCAATGCAACTTTCATTTTCTTTCCTCCGGCAATAAGCCCTGTGCATCTAACCTGCGCACCAGCATTTTTTCTATTTGCCTTGTAATTCTTGTCATTGGAAATTCCTTCCCCTGTAACGAACGTACCCAAAGCACAGTAAACCCCATCCGTTTTGCTCCCAACACATCAGTTAAAAGCTGATCACCAATGACTAACACTTTACCCTGCTGCCTACCAAAACGTTTAAGAGCTCTTTTAAACCCCCAAGGCATTGGCTTTACTGCCCAGCTTACTGCTTCAATCTGAGCATCTTCGCTGATTTTCCGCAGTCTTTCTCCACCATTATTAGAAAGCAACACTATTTCAATTTCATTTTTGCGAAGTAATTCCAGCCAATTCAGTACATCTGCATCCAGCTGTACTTCATCACGCGGCAGTAAAGTATTATCAACATCTAAAATAACTCTTTCTACCTGTTGCTTTTTCAGCCATTCAACCGGAATCGACGCAATACTGTCAAAACGAAAATCCGGGCAAAAAATTTTTAACATAAAACGACTTTCTCCTTCGGAAAGGTAACTTCAAATCGTGTACCGACACCCGGGATACTAAACACCTGTGCTTTAGCCCCGTGAACACGGATAATTTCCTTGGCAATCGCAAGTCCAAGCCCTGTTCCAGGTACATTACGGCAATGAGATTTATCCACTTTATAAAATCGTTCCCAAATAAACGGCAGATCCTCTTCTGGAATACCCGGTCCCTGATCTGCCACTGAAAGCAGCACACTGCCATCTTCTTGCCTTACTGCAGTAAAAGAAATAGTGCCATTATCCGGAGAATATTTCAGAGCATTGTCACCCAAGATCATAATAAGCTGTACAAGTTGGTCGCCATTACCTACTACAGCGATATTTTCATCTGCATGAATAACCAATGTCACATGTCGTTTAACCGATTTAACCATCAGCTTTTCTGTGACATTTCGCACAATTTCTGCTAACGGTAAAGGCTCTATTCCTGTCGTCAGCTCATCACTGGCCTGAAAACGACTTATATTGAGAAGTTCCCTGATCATGCGTTCTAACCTGATAGTTTCTTCATTTATCAAAGCACGGTAGCGCTGGATCATTTCTTTATCTGTAATAGTACCATCGCTGATAGCCTCATTATAACCACGAATAATAGTTATAGGAGTCCTTAATTCATGCGAAACATTAGCAACGAAATCACGGCGGATTTTTTCAGTTCGCTCTGTCTTATCAACAAAAGCACTGAGGTCATTACCAAGTGCATTCAAAGCCCTGCCTAAAGCAGCCACCTCATCTTCGCCATGTACTTCTACCTTACGTGTATAGTCGCCGGAAGCTATAGCAGCCGCACTGTCTTTCATTGATATCAAAGGCCTGATAATAGAACGTGATAATCTCCTGACCATAAATAAGCTTAAAATAAGCGCCAGTACACCTACGATCGAAGTATATATATATATATCACGCAGAAAACTATCGAAACCGCTCAGCGGCTCTGCCAGCAAAATAGCTCCATGTGCCCCATCCTGTTTACCATACGGCACACCAACCAGCATAACCTGTTCTTTATAATACGGATGGAAAATCTGTGATTTTACCGATTTACCACTGTAAACATCTTTCAAGATACTGCGTACTTTAGTAGATAAATTGCCGCCTTTTATCTCTTTTCCTAAGAGCTCGGTTCCCTCTTTCGAATTATAATTGCGGATCAATTTGTTACCATCTGCATCTTCATCAGTATTAACCAAAGAAGCAGCCAAAAGATCATATTTATTGTCAAAAAGCCAAATACGTGCTCCAACCAGCCTGTCTACAGCAACTATATAGCGGTGCAGCGTTGTTCGATCAGTATCACGCAGCATAAAATATTCAATGGTTTCAGCCATTTCATTACCTTTTTGCGCCAGCTCCTGCTCTTTAATCTTAAAAAAATAGTCGGCGATAAGGTAAGAAATACCCGCTGTCACGCCGACTACAATAACTACGATCAAAGCCATGAAGCTGTACATAAGCCGGGTACTTAAAGACTTATTCACTCTTCACCTCAAATTTATAACCAACACCCCAAATAGTGGTAATATCCCATTTAGAATTTTCTGGAATGTTTAGTTTTTGGCGAATACGTTTGATGTGCGTATCCACAGTTCGTGTATCACCATAATAAGAATAACCCCAAATGGTTTCCAACAGCTGGTTTCGAGAAAAAGCCTTACCAGGATTGGTTGCCAAGCACCAGAGTAATTCCATTTCTTTAGCAGTAAAGGTCATTTTCTGACCAAAAGCAACCACCTGATACTCTTCCATATCAATTGTCAACCCGTCATATTCTACCCGCGAACGACCTTCCTGTTTTTCCTGGGCTCCAGCACGTCGCAGAACCGCTTTTATACGGGCAACTACCTCACGGCTATTAAAAGGCTTCGTAATATAATCATCCGCACCGATCTCCAACCCTAAAATACGATCATCATCTTCATCTTTAGCCGTCAGCATAATAATAGGTAGATCAGACATTTTGCGTACTTGCTTGCAAACCTCCAAACCGTCCATGACTGGCATCATAATATCCAAAATAAGAATATCCGGCTTCTCAGATTGTACTTTTAAAATCGCCTCGGCACCATCAGCTGCTTCGATAACATCAAAGCCTTCTTTTTCGCAATACATCTTAAGAATCTCGCGAATATGCTTTTCGTCGTCGGCAATTAAAACTTTTTGAATATCCATACTAATCACCTCATAACTATTCTTGCTTATTATTATACAATAGTTTTCTTTAAAAAGCCTGTTTTTATACTGCTTTCACAAAAATATTACAACTTAAACAGATTTATGACAAATAAATACATTTTCAGTCTCGTTTTTCTCATAAAAAAAGCAGACAAGAAAACTTGTCTGCTGAAAGTTATATTTTTATAAAACGCGGCAGGCTCCGTAATAACGTTCGCCCCAGTAACCTGTGAACGCATCAGCCACAACCACACCTGTGCTGGTGCCGGCATGGATAAATTTGCCATCGCCAAGATAAATACCGCAATGAGAAGCACCTGGTTCATAGGTAGAAAAGAAAATCAAATCTCCCGGACGCAGTTCGCTCATGGAAATCTGACGGCCATAATATAACTGGCTGTCAGCCATACGGGGAATGCTGATTCCTGCACGTGCAAAAGCATATTGAGTAAAACCTGAACAATCAAAGCCATAAGTACTGGTACCGCCAAAAACATAAGGCGTTCCCAGAACGCTGTATGCTGCTCGAATGACATTACGCACTGCAGCACTGCGACCGGAACGATTAGGAGGCATGTCTTTCTGCATCAATGCACGATAAGTATCATTGCCGATAATTCCGTCTACCTCCAAACTTTTATCTGTTTGGAACTGCTTTACAGCAGCTTCTGTTTCAGGACCAAATTTACCGTCAACATTAGATACTTTATATTGTAATTCTACCAGACGTTTTTGAATATCAATGACTTCTTGCCCTTCGTCACCACGTTCAAAAGACGCCAAGGCAGTCGCAATGTTCATAAAACAAAACATCATTGTCAATACTACACATAACAGCTTTTTTTTCAGCAAGCACCGCACATCCTTTCTCAACTGTAAATAATTATAACATAAACTTACAATATTGTAAAACTATCTTACTTTTTTCCGAGATGACGTCCTACAAGATACAGCGGTCTCTGCTTAACTTCTTCAAAAACACGTCCGATATACTCTCCCAAAATACCAATGCCTACTAATTGAATACCTCCCAAAAACAAGACACTGGCGGTCATTGTCGCCCAACCTGGTACAGCATCGTCAATAACATATTTAACATAGAAAACATGCCCCAAAACCATCAGGCTGCAAAGCCCGCAGAACACGCCGCAGTAAAAGGCCCAGCGCAATGGCAGATTTGAAAAAGAAGTAATCCCATCCAATGCAAAATGCAGCATTTTACGCAGACTGTACTTTGATTGTCCCGCAAAACGCGGCGGAGCCACAAATTCAACCTTAGCGACCTTAAATCCTAAGGTATTGATAAGCCCTCTGATAAAGCGCGCTCTTTCACGATACAGACGAAAAGCCTCCACAGCTTTTTGGTCCATAAGCCTGAAATCGCTGCCTCCGGGAGTGATTTCCACTTTAGACATGATATTGATGAGTTTGTAGTAAACTGCTGACGAAAAACGTTTCATAAACGAAACATTCTCTGTACTTAGGCGGATCGTCTGGACAATTTCATTTCCATCTTCCCACAGCCTCAGTAAGTCCGGAACTAATTCAGGCGGATGCTGCAAATCTCCATCCATTGTAATAACAGCATCACCATCAGCATAATCCAACCCGCAGGTCAGTGCCAGCTGATGTCCGTAATTACGAGAAAGCAAATAAGCCTGTACGCGCTCATCATTGCGGACCAATTCCGCCAAAATCACAGCACTGCTGTCTTTAGAACCATCGTCAACAAAAGTAAGATCGTATTCGTATGGCAGTGCCGACATAATATCTGTCAGCCGTTGGTAAAATTCCCTGAGATTGGCCTCTTCATTAAAAACAGGCACGACAAAAGAAATATGTTTCATTAATTTACCCTCACCGTCAATTTAGAATACTTTTATATTATATCACTATTTTGAAATTAAAATGAAGTGATTATGTGAATTTTTAGAAAAAAGAAAAGCTGCCTGAAACAGGCAGCTTAATATCCAAGAATACGAGTGCTCAATAAGCCGAGTTCTGTTCCGCAAAGCGGTGATGATCATTTATCTAGGCCTGTAATTACTCGCAGGCTCCAGCGACACAACCCGGAAGGTTCAGCGGGCCGCTTCATCCCTCCCCTATTTGGTCTTGCTCCGAATGGGGTTTACCTAGCCGGCCGGTTACCCGACCGCTGGTGCGCTCTTACCGCACCGTTCCACCCTTACCTGCATAGCAGGCGGTACACATTTCTGTGGCACTATCCCTGAGGTCACCCTCGCCGGACGTTATCCGGCATTCTGCCCTGTGGAGCTCGGACTTTCCTCGTTAACGCCTAAGCATCACCGCGATCATCTTTCGCACTCATATCGTTTGTTAATTTAACACATAGAGATTATTTAGTCAAGCTTCATGCAATAAAAAACGCTGCAGCATTTTATTGTATTCCCAAGGATTTTTTCCTTCATTTTTACTGAACTGATTCATAATCGCATCAATTTCATCAGCATAATGCACAATAAAGCTTTCTTTCGTTGCACATGCAACCGGCGAACCTTTTTCCTGTTCACCATGGTGTGATAAAACAATATGCAACAGCTGCTGCAGCTTAGGTCCTGTTACTTTTGCCTTGCCAGCTGCCTCCTGCACCATCACCGCCGACATAGACACATGCCCCAGCAATCTTCCTTCCATCGTATATGGAAATCCTATATCCGAAGAAATTTCTCTAATCTTGCCAATATCATGCAGCAATGCTCCTGCAACGATCAAATCCTTATCCACGCCACCAATACGATCTGCCAACGACTGAGCAATACCGGCAACATCAACAGAATGCTGAAGCAAACCTCCGATATAAGCATGATGTAAACGCATTCCCGCCGGATTGATCAAAAATTTATCATATAAAGTCCCGCTGAAAATATTTTCCAAAATCAATCTTATTCCCGGGGTCATAACTCCTTTGATAAGTTTTTGCAGCTTATTTTCATATTCCTGATGATCAAAATCACCATTAGGCAGCAAATGGGTAATATCATCTTCTGGCATAATCTCTTCCATCCGTTGTAAAACCAGCTGCAGCGTCATATCATTAGAAAATTTATTAATATCTACCATGCCGCCAACCATCATTACTTTAGGACCTTCCATAGACCTCATCTTATCTACAATGCCAGCTTCAAAAACAATAAACGGCATTTTGCCGCTGTTATCTTCCAGTAAACCGCGCGCAAACACACCGCCATTAGACGAATTACCAATTTTCTGCACACGCAGCAATACAGCTTGACACACTTTAGTGCCAGCCTTAAAATCACTGATCATATTTGTCACCATCCTCTAAAGCATACCGGTTACAGGTATTGCAAAATTTTGCTTTCCTTCGCTACCAAAACCTGAGCATTGAATCCGCCTGACGTTAGACGCAGTGCAATTCTGTCAGCAAGCGTATTTATCATAGGTAATTCAGTTCCCTGATGTGTAGCATCAATTATATTCAAGCCGCTGTATACTGCGTTCTGTGCAGTATGATATTTCACATCTCCAGTCACAAAGGTATCTGCTCCGGCAGCCAGTGCCTCATCAATGAATTCAGCACCTGCTCCACCACATACAGCAACCTTGCTTACCCTGCGTCCAGCGTCACCTGCAATTATATTGTCTAACTTTAAGACGGTTTTAATTTTTTCACTGAACTCCTGCAGAGTCATCGGCTCATGTAAACATCCAACCCGTCCTAAACCTGCTTCTCCACCGGCAGCAGGAACTAAAACTTCAGTATGCAGCAACCCAATTTTCTCTGCCAAAACATCATTAACACCGCCCAATACACTATCAAGGCTGGTATGTGCACTATAAACAGCAATTTTATTTTCAGCACAATCTAGAAGTAATTTATGCTGCCAGCTCCTGTCGGTCATCTTTTTTATTGGATCAAAAATAACCGGATGATGTGTTACAAGCATTTGTACTTTATGTTCAACGGCCTGCTCTACTACTTCAGGTGATACATCCAAAGCAACCATAAGTTTTTTTACCGTATTACTACTGCGCCCAACCAACAATCCAACATTATCCCAAGGTTCTGCTAAATTAGGCGGAGCTATGCCATCCATTACTTTAATGATATCATTTACCGTAGCTTCCATCGCCTAATCCCTCCAGTTCCTGCAATAAAGTGTATATTTCCTGATATTTTTCACTTTGCCTTGCTTCTGCACTGCGGCACATATTCAGCAGCATCTTTTGATATTGACCGCATACTTTAGCAAAATGTTTTTTGAAAAGCGGCGGCCTTTTTTCCAGCAAGCGCGGCCCTATTTCACATTCCAAGGCGGTGAAAGCAGCCTCAGCGCCACGTTCCAGAACAATGATTTCATAAAGATGCCGTCCTTCTTCAACAAGAACTTCATCATCAATACGCCAGCCGCTGGCATTGACCCAACGTCTTAAAGAAGGTGCTCCGGCCATCGGCTGCAATATCAGCTTTCTGGCTTTCTGTGCGGTTTCCGGCGAAGCTTCAAGGATTTCTATCATTGTGCCGGCACCCATACCAGCTATTATAATCACATCTGTTTCGCCAGGCCTAATAATACTTAAACCATTGCCCATCCGCACTTCTATTTTATCATTCATACCATACATAGCAACTGTATTACGTGCGGCAGCACATGGACCCTCAGTAATGTCACCAGCAACTGCTTTGATAATCTGTCCACGCTCTGCCAGCCATGCCGGCAAATATGCATGATCTGTACCTATATCTGCTATGCTTACGTTCTGTGGAACTAATCTTCCAATCGTTTCCAAACGCGCACCAATATTCATATTTCCTCCCATACCATTACTTTATCATACAAATTATAACATATTCCTGCCTTTCAGTTGGTTATTTCTTTGTGAAACTCAAATGCCTTCCCTTAAAGATTTTAAGGGAAGGCATTCTGAATAACTTAACCTTTAGCAATCAATTCAATCAGCTTCAAGGTCATCTGGCAGGATTTTTCCAATGCCGGCAGCGGCAAAAATTCACAGTTAGAATGAAAATTATGTCCTCCGGTAAAATAGTTTGGCGTTAAAATTCCCTGCGTAGAAATATAGGAACCATCCGTACCACCGCGCATGGCAATAGTATTTGGTTTTATTCCCAGCTCTGACATCGCCGTATAAATATAATCTATACATTTTCTATTCTCATCATTGACAGCATCTGCAATATTTCCATAAGTATCTGTTATCGTACATACTATTTCTGCACGAGGATATAGCTTCTGTAAAGATTCAACATTTGTTTTTATCAAACGTTTTCTAGCCTCATAAGTATTTTTATTATGATCACGTATATCCAGCTGAACTACGGCCTCGCTTTGATTGGAAGTAATAGACTTCGCCCAGATGTAACCTTCCGTTCCTTCTGTATGCTCCGGTGTCTGCATTCTGTCAAAACTGTTTACCAAATCAACAGCAGCCAGAGTTGGATTTACCATTACCCCTTTCGCCGACATAGGATGTGCACTTACACCTTTTATTTTTACTACCGCGCTACCGGCATTGAAAGTTTCATAAACAACTTCGCCCAATTCACAGCAGTCAATAGTATAAGCGAAAGCTACCGGAAATTTACTGAAATCCATTTTCTTTGCTCCGCGTAACCCACATTCTTCATCAGGTACAAAGGCTACATAGATATCTCCATGCTGCAGATCTTTATTTTGCATCAAAGTTTCCAATGCGACCACTACATTTGCTATGGCTGCCTTATTGTCAGCTCCCAATACACTTGTACCATCACTGAAAACAATATCCTGACCTTTGTATTTTAATAATTCCGGATGTTCTGCCTCGCGAAGATAAATACCCTGTTTTTTATTCAGGCAAACGTCACCGCCGCTATAAGACCGCACCACCTGCGGTTTGATATCAGCTGAAAGATTAACATCAACAGTGTCTAAATGAGCAATAAACCCAACCGGCGGGACTCGTTCACTGCTTCCAGCAGGTAAATTAGCAGGCAATTTACCTGTAAGAACAGAATATTCACTAATCTCAAGATTAACTAAGCCCAGTTCGGCAAGATCTTTTTTTAATAATTCAGCTAAACTTCTCTGACCTTCTGTAGAAGGAACTACTGTCTGAGAAGCATCGCTTTGACTTGTTACTGCTACATAACGTAAAAAACGTTCTAATAAACGTGTCTGCATTCTTCTGCCCCCTTAATGATCGTTAAAACCGTCTCGGATAAACATAATCTGCCTGGAACCCCAGTGGTATATCCAGCCACCAGAATAAGTATAACATAAAGGTAAGAGAAACCAATAATGCTATAGTATACGGCAGCATCATGGAACTTAATGTACCAATACCAGCATTTTTTACATATTTCTGGCAATACAGAATTATTAAAGGATAAAAAGCAAACATTGGTGTTACAACATTAACCGCAGAATCACTGACTCGGAAAGCAACTTGTGTCAGTTCAGGCGCAATTCCTACCGCCATCAGCATCGGCACAAATATCGGAGCCAGAATAGCCCATTTTGCTGAAGCAGAGGTAATAATAAGATTAAGCAACGCAACAAAAACAATAATACCGAAAACAGTTACCTGCGGCGGTAAATCCAATGATTTTAAGAATTCTGCGCCGGATACAGCAATCAGCGCTCCCATGTTCGATGCACCGAACGCATACAGGAACTGAGCTGCAAAGAAATAAAATACGATCAGCTGCACTAAAGTTTTAGTAATCTCTTCCATTGCCGCCGTAACATCTTTAGGCGATTTGAATTTACCGCAGGCAATGCCATATACTAAGCCAACCAAAGCTGCAAAAATAAAAATCAGCGACACTATCGACTGCATTATCGGAGCCTTAAAGCTGGCAATAACGCCATCAGGAGCACGCAGGATAGAATCTGCAGGATACAGTGCGGCGGCAAGCCCGGCCAACATCAACAACAATACCGCTGTAGCTATTTTAAAAGCCCTGTTCTCCGAAGGCGTAATCGAGCTGTTATTTTCGTTGCCCAAGTCCAGATCGTCATCAAGCGGACAAGCCTTCCAAAGCCATGGGTTAGTAATCTTTTCAGTTACCCACCAGCAAGCACCAATAACTATAAACGTAGAAGCAAACGCATAAAAATAGTTGCATAATACGTTTACCTGATATCCCGGATCAATAATCTGGGCCGCACTTTGGGTAAACCCCTGAATAACAGGATCAATAGCCGAAGGCGTATAGTTGGCAGCAAACGCGCCGGCAATACCTGCAAAAGAAGCAGCAATACCTGCTAAAGGATGTTTGCCTACTGCGTAAAACATATAAGCGGCTATAGGGATAATGATGACATAACCAGAGTCGGGCCCCAAATGACTGAGCATCCCTACCAGAATAACTACCGGTGTGATCAGAACTTTAGGTGTTATAGAAAGTATCTTTTTCAACCCCGTATTAATGTAACCAGACCCATCGGCAATACCAATACCAAGTGTTGCTACGATAACCATACTGAGCGGCGGAAAATTTGCATAATTAGTGACCATTTTGCTCATTAAATCTACTAACGCCTTCCCGCTGAGCATATTAGTTATTTCGATCGGCTTACCGGTCGCCGGATGCACATAATTGAAATGTATCTGCGCTAAAACTGCCGACACTACACAAACCAAAAGAAAGGCACTGATGAAAAGAATCGTAATATCCGGTATTTTATTACCGATACGCTCTATAAATCCTAATATGCCTCCTACCTGCTGTTTACTTTGACTTTGCTGCAATTTTGAAGCCTCCTAACTAATTTTATCTGAGAAATATCATAATTTAATATTATAGCAAAAGTCAGTCGGCAATACCACTTACTGCAGCAACCTTTATAAAAAATTTGTACTCTTTTCATAAAAAACTGCCGCAAGCTTTTCGCTCTTGGCAGATTCTTTTCTTTACGCTTTTCTCACTGCAGCAACCATCTCTTCAACATATTTTTTTACCGGCCCTGCGGCATCTTTTCCATATTGCTCAACAATCTTCACAATCGCGCTGCCAACTATCGCTCCATCACTTAGCCCAGCCATTTTTTCAGCCTGTTCCGGCGTAGCGATCCCAAACCCTACTGCAACAGGAGTATCGGTGACTTCACGAATACGTTTGACTATCGCTCCAATATCTGTAGTTATATTACTGCGGATACCTGTAACTCCCAATGAAGAAACAACATAAATATACCCCATGGCCTCTCTGGCGATCATTTGAATACGGTCATCAGACGTTGGAGCTATCAGTGAAATAAGATCAACATCGTATTTCCTGCAATTAGAAAGCAGTTCATTTTTTTCTTCATAAGGCAAATCAGGTACGATAACGCCATCAATTTCCAGCTGACGGCATTTTTCCATAAACCGCTCAGTTCCGTAAATAAAAATCGGATTGACATAAGTTAAAAATACCAGCGGTACCTGAGTGACATTTCGTACTTCTGCAAGCATATCAAAAAGCTTATCCGTAGTAGTACCTGCATTTAACGCTCTGACATTGGCCCGCTGAATAACTTCTCCTTCTGCAACAGGATCAGAAAAAGGTATGCCTATTTCAATAATATCGGCACCTGCTGCGGCCATTGCCAATATCAGTTCTTTGCTAACTTCAAGATTGGGATCTCCTCCTGTAATAAACGGGATGAAGCATTTCTTTTTATTTTTAAAAGCCTGCCTTATTTTACTCATGTAAATCTACCCCCATATATCTGGCAATCGCCGCTACATCTTTATCTCCACGTCCAGACAAATTGACGACAATGATTTTCTCCTTTGACATTTCAGGCGCAACCTTCATCGCATAAGCCAGCGCATGCGCACTTTCGATAGCAGGGATAATTCCTTCCGTTTCAGATAAATAACTGAATGCCCGTACTGCTTCAGTGTCTGTAATGGCTACATAGCTGGCACGTCCGGTATCATATAAATGTGCATGTTCAGGTCCGATCCCCGGATAATCAAGTCCAGCTGAAATTGAATACACCGGTGCTATCTGACCATACTTATCCTGCATAAAATACGATTTCATCCCGTGAAAAATTCCCAGGCTACCACGATTAATCGTAGCCGCAGTCTCTTCCGTTTCAATGCCGCGCCCTGCAGCTTCAACGCCAATGAGCTGAACATCCGTCTCAGAAATAAAATCATAAAATAAACCCATCGCATTAGAACCGCCGCCGACACAGGCCATCACAATATCGGGTAAACGCCCCTCTTTAGCCAGCATCTGTTCTTTTACTTCTTTTCCTATTACACGCTGAAAATCACGAACTATTTCCGGATAAGGATGCGGCCCCATCACACTGCCTAAAACATAGTACGTATCATTAACATTCGCAGTCCACGAACGCAAGGCTTCATTGACAGCATCTTTCAAAGTCATCGTGCCAGTTTCAACCGGCACTACCTTTGCTCCCAGCAGCTCCATGCGGAAAACATTCAATGCCTGCCGCTCTGTGTCTTCCTTTCCCATATAAACAACACATTCCATATCCATCAAAGCTGCTGCTGTAGCCGTAGCTACACCATGCTGCCCAGCCCCAGTTTCAGCAATCACACGTTTTTTTCCCATTTTTTTAGCCAGCAGCACCTGCCCTAAAACATTATTGATTTTATGAGATCCGGTGTGATTCAAATCTTCACGTTTTAAATATATTTTGGCTCCTCCTAGATCACGAGTCATTTTCTCGGCGAAATATAATAATGAAGGCCTGTTCGCATATTCGCGATATAAAGCCTGTAATTCCTCCATAAACTGCGGTTCATTTTTATAATAATCATATGCACGCTCTAATTCCAAAACCGCATTCATCAGGGTTTCCGGAATATATTGTCCTCCATGCCTGCCATATCTTCCTTTAGTCATTTTCTCTGCTCCCTTTCACTGCGGCAATAAATGCACGCATTTTTTCAAAATCTTTACTGCCGTCAGTTTCCACCCCGCCGCTCACATCAACAGCATATGGTTTTACTTCTAAAGCCTCTTGTACATTTTTCGCATCCAAACCTCCAGCAAGAAAAAACGGACGCTGCAATTTAATATTTTTTAAAATCTTCAAGTCAAAGCGCTGACCGCTGCCGCCATAGCCAGCCTTTGTATAAGTATCAAGCAGCAGATAATCACATTCATAATCAATCGTACTCTCAAAACTCTCTGTATTTCTCACGCGCAGAACTTTTATCACAGGCAAATTTATTTTACGGCGCAGCTCCCTGCAATACTCCTGACTTTCGTCACCGTGCAGCTGCACCATGTCAATAATGCGTTCTGCCGCCAGCCGTTTGATAAAATTAATATCTTCTTTTACAAAAACACCTACAGTTCGAACCCTCAAATCCAGTTCTGCCCGCAGTTTTGCAGCTTGCTCGGCCGAAACCTGCCTTGGACTGGCCGCAAAAACGAACCCGGCATATTCCGGCAACAGTATGTTGGCAAATTCGATATCTTCTTTACGTTTTAACCCGCATATTTTAACCTTAGTCATTTATCTCACCTGAAAGCCGCTGTAAATCTAAAGTAATATTATTGCTTCTCATCAGCATCTCACCAATCAAAACACCATTTACACCAGCGGCACGCAGCAGTTTGATGTCTGCTGCACACTTAATCCCGCTTTCAGAAATAAATATTTTATCTTGTGGTACAAGCGGCCTCAAACGCAGGCTATTCTGTAAATCAACACTGAAATCTTTCAAATTACGGTTATTGACGCCGATGATTTCTGCTCCAGCATTTAGTGCAGACTCCACTTCTGACTCATCATGTGCTTCAACTAAAACATCCAATCCCACACTGGCGGCAATATCTAAAAATTCTCTGATCATAGATGTTTCCAACAATGCACAAATCAACAGTACAGCATCAGCACCAATAGTTTTCGCTTCATAAATCTGATATTCACTGATTATAAAATCTTTGCGTAAAACCGGTAATTTTACTGCAGTACTGATCGCCTGTAAATACTCGTCTTTACCTAAAAAAAACTGCGGTTCTGTTAAACACGAAATCGCCGCTGCACCTGCAGCTTCATAATCTCTGGCCAGTCGCAGATAGTCAAACTCTTTGCTAATAATACCTTTAGAGGGTGAAGCCTTCTTGACCTCAGTAATAAAATTCATCCCATCTCTCGACAAACGAGTACGAAACCCACGGTTATTTTTAGGTAAACTCTCAGCGTCAGATCTAACTTTATTTAAATCTTTTATTCTTTGCAGTTGCTCTACTCTGAGCCGTGTAGCCGCTGCAATTTCATCTAAAATCATCATCCACCTCAACCATTGCTCAGAACGATCAGCTGCTGTAATTTCTGCAATGCTTTACCATTGTCAAGCGTTATCCTGGCAAGTTCAATACATTCTTTAATTGAACCTTTGCCTCCCAAATACAAACTCAACCCAGAATTTAAAACTACTGCATCACGTTTTGCGCCTTGTTCCTTACCACTCAAAATATCATAGGTTATACCTGCATTGATTTTTGCATCACCGCCCATAAGATCACTTTTTTTGCATGGGGTAAACCCAAAAGCCTGTGGGTCAAGTGTATAAGTCGTGATTTCACCATCATTAATCTCTGCTATCGTATTCGTTGAAGAAACAGTTACTTCATCAATCCCATCATTGCCGTAAACAACAATGCCACGCTTAACACCCAAGTTAGCAAGTACTTTCGCTAAAGGTTCTACCAACTCTTTTTTGTAAACTCCCAAAAGCTGCAGACTGGCAAAAGCTGGATTTGCCAAGGGGCCAATAATATTGAAAACCGTGCGTATTCCAAGCTCTTTACGCACAGGACCGGCAAATCTCATTGAAGCATGATACGCCTGCGCAAACAAAAAACATAAATCGATTTCCTGCAGCAGCTCTTTATTACGTTCAGCCGAAAGATCTATTTTCACACCCAGTTCTTCCAAAACATCTGCAGCTCCGCTTTTGCTGGAAACGCTGCGATTACCGTGTTTTGCTACAGGAACCCCTGCCGCCGCAATCACAAAAGAACTTGTTGTAGAGATATTAAAGGTATTCGCACAATCGCCTCCAGTACCTACAATATCCAGTACATCTTTACCCGGATCGATATGTGTGCATTTCTCACGCAAAACCTTTGCACATGCCGTTATTTCTTCAATAGTTTCACCTTTCATACGCATAGCCGTAATAAACGCCGCAATTTGAGCATTAGTAGCTTCACCGCTCATTATTTCCCCAAAAGCACCTATGGTCTCTGCTCCAGTAAGATTTTGTTTTTCTGCTAATTTATTTATTGCTTCATTGATCATTATTTTCACTCCTTACTATATTGCTAAAAAATTCTTTAAAATACTTAATCCGTCAGGTGTCATAATAGACTCTGGATGAAACTGGACGCCATAAATATCATAATCGCAATGTTTCACAGCCATAATCTCTCCATCGTTCGTAGTCGCTATGACCTCCAGGCATTCGGGCTTGGAATACTTATCAATTATCAGAGAATGGTACCGTGCGGCAGGTATTGTCTGTGGCAACCCTTCAAATAATCTGCTGTTCTTGTCTATTTTGATCATACTCTGTTTGCCATGTACCAGCTCACGGGCATGTACAATTTTCCCGCCGAACACCTCACCGATCGCCTGATGGCCCAGACACACACCTAAGATCGGCATCTTCCCCTGCAACTTTTCTAAAACAGTTTCGCATATTCCTGCATTTTCAGGAAAACCAGGTCCTGGTGACAGAATAATATGCGAAGGCTGCAAAGCTTCTATAGCTTCCACAGTTATTTGATCGTTACGATATACTTTAACCTCATCAGTCAGCATCCCAATAAACTGAAACAGATTAAATGTAAAACTGTCATAATTATCAATAATAATTACCATTACTTTGCTCCTTATTATTCTTTTGCTGTTTCTCGCAGCGCCTTCATACAGGCCCCTGCTTTATTTACTGTTTCTGCGAACTCATTGTCAATCACAGAATCGGCTACAATCCCACCGCCGGCCTGTATATAAACTTTACCAGCACGTTTTACCATAGTCCTTATCGTGATACAAATATCCATATTACCGCCAAAATCTATATAGCCCATACCACCGCCGTAAATTCCTCGACGCTGAGGTTCCAGCTCATCAATAATCTGGCAGGCCCTGATCTTCGGAGCACCGCTTAAAGTTCCGGCTGGAAATACGGACTGCAAAGCATCCAGGCAATCTTTATCTGCTCTCAATCGTCCAGTAACACGGCTGGTTATATGCATCACATGAGAAAATTTTTTAATTTCCAGATAATCAAGTACTTTAACAGTGCCAAATTCACTTACGCGTCCCACGTCATTTCGGCCTAAATCTACCAGCATATTATGTTCGGCTATTTCTTTGGCATCAGCCAAAAGTTCTTTTTCCAATGCCTGGTCCAGTTCTTCTGTCGCCCCTCTTGGTCTTGTACCTGCAATCGGCATCGTCGTAATCTCGTGTCCATTCACCTTCACAAGAGTTTCCGGCGAACTTCCTGCGATTTCAACATCATCATTTTTCATCAACACCATATATTGAGATGGGTTCGTCGTCCGCAAGATACGATAAGCATTAAAAAGATCCTGATCGTAGTCTGCTGTAAATTTCTGTGAATAAACTATTTGAAATACATCGCCATTCTTGATATATTTTTTGCATTTCTGCACATTAGCTGCATATAGATCCTTACTTTGATTAGATTTTACTTCACCAAGTTTGGCCGCTATAAATGGCCTCTGAGCAACCGAGCTAGACAAAAGCGCTTCAACGGCCGTAATTTCCCGCTCAGCTTTTGCATAATTCACCTCTAAATTATCTGTGCGTACATTCACAATAATAAAAAGTTTCTGTTTTAAGTGATCAAACGCTACTATTTTATCAAACAACATCAAATCAAAATCAGGAAAATCTGTCGCTTTTGTCGGGTCAAATTGCAGACTCGGCTCACAATACTGAACAAAGTCATAACCAAAATAGCCTACAAAACCTCCTGTCAAAGGCGGTATCCCTCCGATTTTAGGAACCCTATATTCTGCCAGCACCTCTTTAATACAATTTACAGGATCCTTGGTCTTGAATTTTACTTTAGCACCGTTAATAACTTCTACAACTTTATCTTTAGCTCTCAGTTTGACGATTGGATCATAGCCGACAAAAGAATAACGTCCCCAGCGCTCACCGCCCTCCAAACTTTCCAGCAGAAAATAATCGTTGCTGCTGTTTTTTACAGCTGCTAAAAATGCCAGCGGCGTTGTCATGTCAGCCAGACATTCTTTCGCAACTGGAACTGCTGTATAGTCTTTTTGATAGGCTTTAACTTCTTCCAGCGTAAGATTAAGCACTGTTTTCACTCCTTCATCGTTAAAATAAATAAAAAACCTGCCCTTGTTATAACAAGGACAGGTTGAAAAAACATATACCTGCGGTACCACCTTGATTCACGAAAATAAATCGTGCACTTAAAGCAGAGTGCCAACACACCCCTCGCCCTTAACGCAGGCGTTGCGTTGCAGAGTACTTTCGGCAAGCCGATTTGACTGCACCCTCAGCGGTCCATTTATCAAACTGCATTTCTATCCGGTTCCCAGCTCCCCGAACTCTCTGTAAGCGCATTTTTTGACTTGATCTCCGCCTCTACGGTTTTGTGGTCGTTATTTAATTGTTGTAAGTTTAGCACCATGTTTAACAAGCGTCAACAAGTTTTTCGCAAATCACTAAATTTTTTTTTCAACTTTCTAATTTTGTCAATCAGTTTACACTTTTAATAAATTCACAGAAAATTCCTGTTATTTTAATATTTATACAGATTCACTCTTCCCCGCTCAAAACAATTCTGCACACATCACCATCGCTGTTAATATAAAAATCTAAACTTTTACCGATTTTACTGTTTTTGGGAAAATTATAACCATACATCATCACAGCACCGTCTTTATCATCTTTCAGATAAACGACCCTTGCCGGGATCCCATACTGGCCTATAACGCGGGCACCGTCGTCACCCGCACCAATACCACGCATTGTATAGATTACAGGAGAAGCTGTCATAAGCTCAACGATTTTCTTATTACCACGTTTAGCTTTAACCTGCAGCTGCTGAAAATCATAAACCTGACTGCTCCCATCTTTAGCTTCTTTTTTTACTTTTCCCAACGATTTTGCCGCTGAACTGTCAAAAATCTGACCCAAATGCCAATCCCCCAACGAATTATCTTCGTCGATCAATTCTTCAGCCTCAGGCTTTTCCAGATACTCGGCAAAAACATAACCACTTTTACCATTCCATTCAACTTTTTGCCACTCCCCGCTTTTACTGCCACTCAGACGAAAAAGCGAATGCCTTGGCAGGCATGCTAAAACATCAGCAGTAGTTGAAGGCCCCGAACGAAAATTCACGTCATCATCAGCCAAAACTGCAAATTCACCTTTTTTATAATCAGAAATTTTCTGCGTTGTATAATAAGCTTCACTTTTTGCAGCCAGTACAGTTCCTGTCTGCAAAAGCAAGCTCGTCCCCATCATAATGCCCAGCGCAACAGCTGCAAACCTTTGTATCAGCATTGCAGTTCCTCCTTCTTAATTCTTATGTTTTATTATATGCTAAAGTTTCTGGGAATACAAATCTGTAAAATTGAAATAAATGTAAAAAGCCTGCCTTAAAAAGGCAGGCTTTTTACATTTATTATTTTATATACTTAGCATCTAAACGGGCAAATGTTCCGTTCAACTCCATTTCTTCCATCCACATATTCACATAGTTAAGAAAAATCTGATCACCTTGCTGCATCAGTATGCCAAAGTTGTTTTTTGTAAATGGTTCCTCGATCAAAGGAGCCGCAAGTTTTGCATTATCACGCACATAACGGCGTGCTTCCATTGTCTCTGTAATCATAATATCTGCTTTTCCTTCCGCAATCAAACCTGGGATCTCTGCATTTTGCTGATGTACGATCAATGTACAGTCAGGCAGATTAGCAAGAGCAAATTTTTCATTAGTACCTCCCGGATTTACCATTACACGCACATCTTTTTTATTCATATCCGCCAGTGTTTTAAATTTTTTAGCATCGTCCTTACGACATAGAATAGTTTTGCCAAATACCAGATAACCATTGCTTTGCGCCATTTTTTGTTCTCTTGCTAAAGTGCGGGTGATACCGCACATTGCAACATCAAATTTACCAGCCAAAGTATCGGCAGTCAACGTGCTCCATGTAGTTGGTATAAACTTCACCTTAACCCCAAGCGATTGTGCCAGAAGTTCGCTTGCTTCTGTATCAAAGCCTTCATATCTTCCTGTCTCCCGGTTTAAATAACTCATCGGTTTATAATCGCCTGTAGTTCCAACCAAAAGACAGCCCCTACTTTGAATTTCGTCCAGTTTTGAAGCCTCTGCATGGGGAAACAAACCGCCAAGTCCAAGCATCGTTACAGCTACAAGGGTCATCATTACAATTTTCTTTACACTTACCATACTACCATCCTCCAATTTTAAGATCACTACCTTTTAATTGTAACTATAAAAAAGCTTTTTGTCTACGACATATTTTTCATTTGTTTTCAAGCTGTCTTTCTGCTATCATATTACATACAATATCTTTTGTGCATATTGAAGAAAGTCTGGTACTGCTTATGAAAAAATATCTATGGCTGATAGCTCTGATTTTTTTAGGCATCGGCATTTGGCAACAACAATATCTCAGCGTGCTTCGTAAAGCAGCTATGATCTGTCTGGAGTGTATTGGCATTGGCTAAACGAACCCTCATTCAAATCCTTACCGCATTTCTTTATAATGGTAATCTGCCGGGATTCCTTAATGGCCGAATCTGGCAGGGGCCAAGTAAAAGTATTTGCGTCCCCGGGCTTAACTGTTATTCTTGCCCAGGCGCTTTAGGAGCCTGCCCTTTAGGAGCGTTACAAAGCTCTTTATCAGGAGTGC
Organism: Phascolarctobacterium faecium; assembly: GCF_003945365.1. Classification (NCBI taxonomy): domain Bacteria; kingdom Bacillati; phylum Bacillota; class Negativicutes; order Acidaminococcales; family Acidaminococcaceae; genus Phascolarctobacterium; species Phascolarctobacterium faecium. The sequence continues at coordinate 2,078,676 of NZ_AP019004.1, forward strand.
TCCTACGCTTTCCGTTCTATGTTTTAGGACTTATGCTCCTCTTTGGTTTACTGCTTGGGCGAACTGTCTGCGGCTGGCTATGCCCATTTGGATTCATCCAGGAACTACTTTATAAAATTCCGTCGCCAAAGTTTGCTAAAAATAAAGCAACGAGGACTTTGACAAAGCTTAAATACATTATTGGTTTGCTTTTCGTTATTATTTTGCCAATAGTTTTTTTCTATGTCGTTGGTGTTGGCGCACCAGCCTTTTGTAAATATATTTGTCCTGCCGGTACTTTGGAAGCAGCATTACCGCTTTTAAGCACCAATCCCTTCCTCAAACAAAATCTTGGTATGCTTTTTAACTGGAAATTATTTCTACTGCTCGTCACTGTTATTGCCAGCATCGTCATCTATCGACCTTTCTGCCGCTTTATCTGCCCTTTAGGAGCCTTCTATAGTTTATTTAATAAAATTTCTTATTTTGGGATCCAGGTAGATAATGTCAAATGCACTGGCTGCGATGCCTGTATACGCAAATGTAAAATGGACTGCGTAAAGGTAGGAGACCGTGAATGTATTAACTGCGGCGAGTGCATCGATACCTGCCCTGCAAGCGCAATCTCGCTTGGACGTAAAGTGAAAAAAGCCGACACCAATGTTGCCGAAGCAACAAATAATCAACTTTTGTAACCATTTATAAAATTAGTATAACAAACGTTACAAGTATAAACTTTGTTATACTAAAATAAAGTTTATTATGATATCCTAAAATTTTACAAAGCGAGGTACTGTTATGAGCACACTCAAAAAAGTTATCTTAGGCGTAATCTTACTTACTGCCGTCGCTGTAAGCGGCGTACATTTTTTCGACCTCCCGCATATTGCCAAAGCAGAAACTAACGCGGCTCCGGCTTTTACTGTAACAGATATGAATGGACAAACTGTTTCCCTTGCTTCTCTAAAAGGTAAGCCTGTTTTCCTTAATTTTTGGGCGACCTGGTGCCCTCCCTGTGTTGGAGAAATGCCTGATATCCAAAGAATGTACGCGAAATATGGAGATAAAGTCCACTTTATTATCGTCAACATCGACGGCACCCAACCTGATGTAGCTGCATTTATGGAAAATCACGCTTTCAGTTTCCCTGTTGCGCTTGATACGAATGGAGCTGCTGCTTCAGCCTATGCCGTTCAGGCTATACCAACAAGTTACATCATTGATGCTGACGGCAATGTTATTGACAGCCATGTCGGCGCATTAAGTGCAGGTGATATGGAAAGTTTCATTACATCTGCTTTCTAAAACCTTAAAAACAAAAAAACGACTGCTATGCAGTCGTTTTTTATTTTATTCATATAACCCTAAAGTATTTTCCGAAAGATTAATCATAATATTTTTAGTCTGACTATAATGATCCAGCATCACCTTGTGAGTTTCACGCCCAATACCGGATTGTTTATATCCTCCAAAAGGTGCACCTGCCGGAATGGCATTATAGGTATTGACCCAAATTCTACCGGTCTGTACAGCTTTAGCCACGCGCATAGCACGATTGATATCCTGAGTCCAGACAGCACCGCCCAGACCATAAACGCTTTCGTTTGCCATACGGATAACATCCGCTTCGTCTTTAAATTTAATGACTACAGCAACCGGTCCAAAAATTTCCTCCTGAGCTACACGCATATTATTAGTAACATTGGTAATCAGAGTAGGAGCAACAAAATTACCATTCTCTAAACCATTATCAGTCAATTTATAGCCACCGCAGGCGATAGTAGCACCTTCCTGTTTGGCAATATCAATGTAACTCAAAATCTTTTTGACCTGATTTGCATCAATTTGTGCACCCATTTGTACGCCTTTATCAAGCGGCAGACCTACTTTTACTTTTTCAAAACGTTTGACTGCTTCTTCTACAAATTTATCGTAGATTGCTTCATGTACAAAAACACGTGATCCTGCGCAGCAAACCTGGCCCTGATTAAAAAGAATCCCCAGCAGTAACCCTTCCATAGCCAAATTCCAGTTGCAGTCTGGGAAGAAAATATTAGCTGATTTGCCACCCAGTTCCAAAGTGGCAGGAATCAATTTCTCAGCGGCAGCTTCGGCAACAGAACGCCCGACTTCAGTAGAACCGGTAAACGCCAGCTTAGCAAAGCCAGGATGTTCAAGGATATCGTTACCAGATTTTGATCCCTTACCGGTAATAATATTCAGAACTCCTTTCGGCAGTACACCTTCAAGCAATCTTGCCAGCTCAAGAATACTAAGCGACGTCTGACTGGAAGGTTTAATGACAATAGTATCGCCTGCAGCCAACGCCGGAGCTAATTTCCACGCTGCCATCAAAAATGGGAAATTCCAGGGAATAATTTGTCCCACAACTCCCAGCGGCTCGTGCAGCACCAAACTCATCGTATTATTATCCAGCATGGTCGCAGTACCTTCCTGCATTCTGATAGCAGCTGCAAAATAGCGGAAATGATCAGCGGACATTGGAATATCGATTCCTGATGTCTCACGTAAAGGTTTACCGTTATCCATAGACTCAACCTTTGCCAAGTGTGCGGCATTTGCATCAATAATGTCAGCTATTTTATTTAAAATATCAGCTCTTTGCTGCGCAGTAGTATCTTTCCATGTTTCAAAAGCTTTCTGCGCCGCTTTTACAGCATCATCAACATCCGCTTTAGTTGCTTCAGCACATACCGCCAAATGTTCACCAGTCGCAGGATCTGTAGAACTAAACGTAGCTCCATCTGAAGCCGGCCGCCATTCACCATTAATATATAAACCATATTCTTTCAATAAATTTTCTTGCATCATTTACACTTCCTTTATTGTTTTTTCGTTGCCGGCAGTTTATCATCGTCGGCTCTTTTATATATGATTATAGTAGATTTTCGGCATATGTCAATAAACTTTTATGTAACATCTACTACATTTTGTTGTTTTCTAATTTATTTAACAATATATTTTGTATTTTAAAACATATGCCGTTTATCATCATATTATAAAACGCGGTTTTAAAAACCGCGTTTTATAATATCTTCACCAAATTTAGCTTTTAATATATCGACCGCCTGATTACGTTTACCCAATCGCTCATCTTCGGCAAAATTTAGTACAGGCACCGCATCGGCAGGTTCTAAATGCGCTACGCTGACGCCTAATAACCTTACGCCTTCGATCCATTTTACAGACTGCATCAGCTTCTGCGCCAACGCAAAAATTTCTTCATCATAAGCTACAGGACCTTCAGCTGTAATACTGCGGGTAATGATTTTGAACGACGCAAACTTCACCTTTAAAGTTACAGTATAGCCAACAACGCCACTGCGCCGCAGCCGCCAGCCAACACGTCCGCATAAATCAAGAACAGCATGACGCCGCTCATCTTCCGTATGAAGATCTTGTTCAAAAGTACATTCTTTCCCAATAGATTTAGCAGCATAATCATTAACTACCGGTCTATCGTCCAAACCATGTGCCAGTTGTTTTACCAATGCAGCATTATTCCCCAGAGCTTTACGCAAAATACCCAAATCAGCATCTGCAATTTGCCCAATAGTCTCTATGCCAAACTGCAGCAGACTTTTTTCAGCACTACGCCCAATTCCAAAAATACGACGCACCGACATTGGCTTTAACATGACCTCAGCCTCTTCTGCCCTTATCACAACCAAGCCATCCGGCTTCTGCATATCCGAGGCCAGTTTTGCCAAAAATTTATTGGGAGCAATACCAACTGAAGCTGTTAAGCCAGTTTTTTCTTTTATTGATCTTTTTACTTTAAACCCGATATCACGTTCAGAACCAGCCAATAGCTCCATTCCTGAAATATCCAAAAACGCTTCGTCCACCGAAAGCTGTTCAACCAAAGGAGAAAAGCTGTCAAATATAGTCATGATCTGCCGTGATACTTCCTGATACCGCTTCATTCTGCCCGGCAAAAAGACTGCCTGAGGACATAAACGCCGGGCTTCCATCATAGGCATTGCCGAGTGTACACCATACACACGTGCTTCATAAGAGCAAGTAGATACAACGCCACGATCAGACTGTCCCCCGACAATTACCGGCAGTCCCATCAGATCAGGATTATCAAATTGTTCGACGGATGCAAAAAACGCATCCATATCCACGTGCATGATCCATCGCCGCATAAACAACCCTCTCAATACAGCATTAAAAAGTATACCGCCGGCACTAATAAAAACAGACCTATCAAATTATAGTACAGAAACATCAGCAAATAATGTCTGACCTGCGCAGGGTACGCCTCTGCAAACAGCTTATAAGATATCACACTCGCCATCGAAGCGATCAGCGTTCCCAGTCCGCCGACATTGACCCCAAGCAGCAAAGCTTCAGGCTGCGGAGAAAATGCAGCCAGCAGCATTGCAGCAGGGACATTGCTGATAAACTGGCTGACAGCAATTGCGGAAAAATATGTACCGGACGCACTTCCGAAAAAACTGTCTCGGATAATATTTAAAAAATCAAATTGTGTTAAATTACCAATGAAGATAAAAAAACCTGCAAACGTGAACAAAAGAGAATAATCCATTTGACTGAATAAACCGCGATCCAGCACCAGCATTACCGTCACCGTTATCATCAGCAGCAACCAATGATCAAACCAGTGCAAGACCGTCGCTACACACAGCAAAAACAGTAAATTTAAAACTATCAGACCCCAGCCACGTTCTACATTCACAGAGGTCAAGCTTACTTTTAACTGCCTGTCCTGCTGGCGCATTAAAAATACTGCCAGCAAAGCCACTGCTAAACATGTCGGTATCCATGTGACCTTAAAAAAAGCAACAATGTCAAAATTATAACTGGCATATAAAAACAAATTTTGCGGATTTCCCATCGGTGTCAGCATACTGCCAAGATTAGCCGCCAATGTCTGCCAAACAATTATTTTCCCAACATCAAGTCCTGCTTCTTTGCCAATAACCAAAGTCAAAGGAACAAAAGTTATTAAAGCCACATCATTTGTTACAAGCATTGAACTGATAAAAGTTATCAGCAGCAGTGCAGCAGTTATCTGACGCAGCGAAATACATCTCTGCAAAAGCCGTACGGCACAGCTATCAAGTACGCGACGCTTTTTAAACCCGCCTACAACTAACATCAGGCAATATAATAAAACTAAAACACGCCAGTCTATATACTCTGCCTTAGGAACAGCCGCAAGCGAAGAAACAACCGCCAGAACACAGGCCAGTAATAATATACCTTCACGTTTTACAAAGCTTTTTGAAAACTCCCAAATATCTTTTGTATCCAAATTTTTCACCATGCCCTTGATATGGTAAATTATAACATAAACACACGTTTTTGAAAATCACTTTGCCGGCTGCTTTTATTGACATAAGACAGTAATAACGTTATGATATTCACAATAATAAACCCCTTGAGGAAAGGAGGTTTCTACTATGTCGAGACCTATTAAATGGCGTAAGATCTGCTGTATGCCGCTCAATAAAACTTTTGCTCCCTGCGGCAGCAAGCCGCAGGGGAAAATAACCATGACTATTGATGAATACGAAACGATCCGGCTCATGGATCTGGAAAACTGCACACAGGAAACCTGCGCTATGGCAATGAATGTAGCCAGGACTACTGTTCAAAAAATCTACGAAGAAGCACGTTATAAATTAGCAGATGCTCTTATTAACGGCAAGGAATTATCTATCGAAGGCGGGGAATTCCGCCTTTGCGACGGTCATAATCAAAACTGTGTCCGCGCTTCCTGCCGTCTATTGCAGCGCGGAGAACTTCTGCAAAACAAATAATAATCTACCGGAGGCGTATCCCATGTCCGAACAAAACCGTCAATGCTCTGATACTGGCTGTGACAAAACATCCTGCGAAAATTGCGACCATGCTAATACTGCAATAAATTTTTCTGTTCCACTTCACGAAATGAGTACTGTAAAAAAAGTTATCGGTATTGTCAGCGGTAAAGGAGGTGTCGGAAAATCTATCGTCACTTCGCTTTTGGCTGCAGCCATGCAGAAAGCTGGCAAGAAAACTGCTGTTTTAGATGCCGATATCACCGGCCCATCAATTCCTAAAGCCTTCGGACTGCACGGCAAAGCCAATGCTACAGAAATTGGCCTGCTGCCAATGCAGACAACAAGTGGTATTGAAATCATCTCTACTAATCTTCTCTTGAATAACGAAACTGATCCTGTCGTTTGGCGCGGCCCGATTATTGCCGGTACTGTTAAACAATTCTGGAGCGACGTTATCTGGACGGACATAGAATATATGTTCATCGACATGCCTCCAGGTACCGGTGATGTTCCTCTCACTATTTTTCAGTCACTTCCCGTCGACGCTATCATCATCGTTACATCTCCTCAGGAATTAGTTTCTATGATTGTCGGTAAAGCTGTAAAAATGGCAGCCATGATGCAAATTCCTATTTTGGGACTGATCGAAAATTATTCTTATTTCCAATGCCCAGACAATGGTAAAAAATATCATATTTTTGGTCCCAGTCATCTGCAAGCCGCCGCTGACGCTTATGGACTTAAAATCCTGGCTGAACTTCCAATCGATCCTGATTTAGCTGCAGCCTGTGATTCCGGCAATATTGAAAATTATCAAACAAACATTCTTGATAACGTAATCAATCTATTAAAAAATATGAAATAAAATAGAAAACTGGCATCAGGTACTGATGCCAGTTTTCTATCATTCACGCAATTCTTTTATCAGTTCTAAAGCTTCAGCTTCACTGATGTCTGCCAATTCTCCACGCATATCAAAAAATTCTTTAAAATATTCAGCCCCGACATTATTAAAATAACACCAGCACCGTTCCTTACGACGCCATAATTCAAAACCATCCCGGCCAGCATGTTTTCTGATCAGCAGCAGGCATTGACCCGTACCGGTAGTCAGTTTTTGATAAATCATATTACTACCTCTCTTAACATACTTATTTTCTCTCTTTATACAATTATTATAGCACACTAGTACCCCCCCACAAGACATAACCACTTTAGCGCAACAGTACTTTTTCCGTTTTTGCAGCTCAGTTTGATATTCAACTCTGCTACAACTATAATATCGCTCTCCTTCTATCCATAAATATTGACAAGCAGGTCAATTTGTCTTAAAGTAAAATCAACAATAGGTATTTATTAGGAGAAATTTATGCGCACATGGAAAAACGGAATACTTTTACCGTTTTTATTAGCTTTACTCTGGTATATTATAAGTAAATTACAGATCTTCAGCTCTTATCTGCTGCCAAGTCCCGCTGCAACAGCCATTACAGCAGGAGAACTGATCAGCAGCGGTATGCTGTGGCAGCATTTACTGATAAGTCTGCAGAGAGTAGCCGGAGGCTTCCTCTGTTCAGTTGTTGTCGCTTTACCTTTGGGTATCCTGTGCGGACGCAGCAACGCTTTTCAGTCCTATTGCTGGCCTGTCCTGGAATTCCTTCGTCATGTGCCGCCTCTGGCTGCAATACCGCTGATAATCCTCTGGTTCGGCATTGACGAAGGCTCTAAATTAGTCATTATTTTTCTGGCGTCCTTCTTTCCGCTTTTTCTGAACACCTACAGCGGTATTAAAGGCTGCGACCGTAAGTTACTGGAAGTCGGCCGTTCTCTGCATTTCACTGCCTGGCAGCAGGCAATGCTTATCCAGTTGCCGGCAGCGCTTCCCGCTATTGCCGTAGGCCTGCAGCTTTCGCTGGGTTACAGCTGGCGGGCTCTTATCGGTGCCGAGTTAATAGCTGCTTCGTCCGGGATCGGTTATATGATTTTAGACGCTGAACAAATGTCACGTCCGGATATCGTATTAGTAGGGTTATTTGCCATTGGCATCGTCGGCAGCCTTATCGACTGGCTGTTCTTAACACTGACTAATAAAATACTGCCCTGGAACACAGAAACTGGTGATAAATATGCTGCTTAATACAACCGCACTCACTAAAACCTATACCATTTCCGGAAATCTTATCACAGCACTTAATGCCGTTGATTTAACTTTCTCTGAAAACAGCTTCACCTGTATCGTCGGAAAAAGCGGCTGCGGTAAAACAACATTACTGAGGTTATTGTCCGGCTTGGAACCTGCCACTTCAGGAACCATCAATTATGGCAAAACCGCCAAAATAGGCTTTGTTTTTCAGGAACCGCGGCTGATGCCCTGGCTGACTGTCAATGCCAACATAGCTTTTGCCGCTAAAAATGATCCCAGTCTTCCGGCTGCGCCAGACGAAGAGCTTCTAGAACTTTTGGGACTCAAAGCATTCCAACATTCTTATCCGTCACAACTTTCTGGCGGTATGGCACAGCGCACAGCTCTAGGACGCACTCTGTTTCAAAATCCCGATCTTATTTTAATGGATGAACCGTTCAGTGCTTTAGATTACTTTACACGTCGCAGTCTCCAGCAAATGCTTTTAGCCTTATTTCAACAACAGAAAAAAAGCGTTATTTTCGTCACCCATGACGTTGAAGAAGCACTACTGTTAGGGCAGCGTATTTTAGTCATGCAGGAGGGCAGGATAAAAATAGACCAGCGCATTGATATGGAATATCCTCGTCAGCAAGCATCTCTTTCTTTCCAGCAACTACGCCTGCAAATACTGAGCGCAATAGAAAATTAATCAGATAAGGTGGTAATAGAAATGCTTTCCAGTAAAATCATCAAAAAAATAACAGCCTGCTGTTGTATGGCGGCTGTTATGCTTGCTGCATCCGGCTGCAGTGACAGCAAATCTTATGTTTCCAATTCCAACGAACCCAAAGAACTTAAGATTACCTATGTTAAATCGCCATTGAACATTCCTTCGATTATTGACAAAAATCTGCAAACTGTCAGCAAAGAATTTGCAAAAACTGATACTAAAATTTCTTATCCTGAAATCAATTCCGGTGCCAAACAAACTGAAGCACTGGCAGCTGGAAGTCTTGATATCTGCAGTGCCCTCGGCGGCACTTCTGCTATTTTGGCAGCTTCCAACGGAGTTGATCTAAAAATTGTCGGTATCTACAGCCGCGCACCCAAAGCCTTCACCATCATGGCCAAGGATCCGAATATCACAACAGTATCAGACCTGACAGGAAAGAAAGTTGCCGGTCCTAAAGGAACAATCCTGCACCAGATACTTGTTGCCGCTTTGGCCAAAAACAATCTAAAGCCAGATAGTGTGGAACTACTCTCCATGGATATTCCTCCCTCTGTCAACGCTATGCTGAACGGAAATGTCGATGCCGCACTCGTAGCAGGCTCAGATGTTCTGCGTGCTCAAAAAGCAGGCGCCCACATCATAATCAGCGGGGAAGGCCTTGTTGACGCCACGATCGTCATCGCCGCACGCGGAGATTTAGTAAAAAACAATCCTGATATTCTTAAACGTTATCTTTCAGCTCATCGTAAAAATATTGACTATATGAATCAGGAGCAAGCTAAGGCATACGATTTTACCGCTCAGGCAACAGGGCTTGCCCCTGAAGACGTTGTAACCATGGCCCCATGGTATGACTTCGATCCTGAAATAAAAACTTCTGATATCGAAGATTTGAATGCTACGCAGGAATTTCTTTTAGCAACAGGCCTGCAAAAAAATAAGATCGATCTGACACCTTATATTATCAAACTTTAAAAATAAAAACTTTAAATAAGTAAAAACTCCGCCAGCAGAGGCTGGCGGAGTTTTTATATTTAATTCAGTCCTTCACGTTCAACTATACGGTCTAAAATTTCACCGGCCTTAAAAATAACCAGATTACATTTTATTTCATCATTACGATATTTCGCTTTGAGATCAGAACAGTCTATTGTTCCCATTTCCTTCGTAAAGGTTTCAATAAATTCCTTTTCCAACGCTTTGATACGGCCGCTTTCATGCCCGTTACGGCTTACATACAGGCTGCTCAATACCATAACGCCGCCGGTTATAACGCCACAGCTGCTTTCTACCCCCATACCACCGCCAAACCCGGCAGCAAGTTTTAAGGCCTCACCGGGCAGCTTCATATTATAAGCCCAATTCGCACCATAAAGAATTTTTTCCGCACAATTCAAATCCATAGCGCTTCCAAAACCATCCTGTAATAACTTTAGCAGCATCTCGACCCCTCCAATATGCCTTATAAATTAACTTCAACTATGCTACCTGACTTTCTAGTCGCTGTCAGGTCGATTAAACGCTGGTTATCTGACCCGCGAAACGGCAGATCAAGATTACGCTGCGCCAAAATAAAAGGCCCGTCAACCAAAACATCTATTTCCTGCAAAACAGGAGAATCCTTTACCTCGTCATACCAATAACCAGTGTAACACCAAATTGTAAGTTTTGGGTTTTCTCTACGCACCAGCTTCAGAAACTCTAAAATGTCGTCCGCCTGCGCCAACGGATCCCCGCCGCTTAAAGTAATACCTCTGTGCAGCGGCGTCAGCTTTGGAAAAACTTCGTCGGCCAGCTGCTGCGGAGAATACTCCGTACCTCCCTCAAAAGGTAACAGATCAGGATTATGGCAGCCTTCGCAATGCCGCGGGCAGCCCTGAAAAAAAATCACAGACCTGATCCCCGGACCATCCACAATAGACTCTTCTAAAATAGCGGCAACTTTAAGCACAATAGACGCCTCCTATTCAGTACAACAGGTTTCCCGACAATATTTTTGGGTCAGAGTCCTTTCGCAAACAGGACAATAATCACTGTCAATGATACCAGTGTAGCCGCATTCTTCACAATAATCAATCGGGAAATTAATACCTACATAACCACAGTCACATTCCAGCATATGTCTAAGAACATCTTCCACTGCCCCTAGATTATGGACAGGAGACGAGGCAAACTCAACATAACTTATATGGCCACCGTTTGTAAATTTATGATATGCACCTTCTAAGCGCATTTTCTCAAAAGCACTGATCGGATAAGATACCGGTACATGAAAGGAATTAGTGTAATAAGCTTTATCCGTAACACCGGGAATAATACCATATTCCTTGCGGTCCATACGAATAAAGCGCCCTGACAAACCTTCGGCAGGAGTTGCAATAAAGCTGTAATTCAAATCATATTTATCGCTCATAGCATCCACTTTTTCACGCATATGACCAATGATATCTTCACCAAGCTTTTGTGCTTCCTCACTTTGTGCATGATGGCACCCCAGCAAAGAAGTCAGTGTCTCAGCCAAGCCAATGAAACCAACGCCCAAAGTACCATGCTTGATAGCCTCTTCAATCCTGTCGTCACTGGCCAGTTTATCACTGTCCAAATATAATCCCTGCCCCATTAAAAACGGTAGATCACGGACTTTAAGATTTGCCTGCACTTGATAGCGATGATAAAGCTGATCTCGTACAAGATCCAGCAAATCATCCAACAGTTGGTAAAAGGTGTCTATGTTGCGCTCAGACTTAATTGCCAAACGCGGCAAATTAATTGTAGTGAAGGACAAATTACCGCGGCCTTCTGTAATTTCAGGTCCGCGACGATTAGCAATAACACGTGTACGGCAGCCCATATAAGCTACATCCCCGCCATAAGGTTTATTAAAGCTAGTATCCATAAAACTAAAAGTCGGATTCAAACGCTTGGCTGCAACTGAAATAGCCAGCTGGAATAAATCATAGTTAGGATCACCTTTGTCCAGATTTATACCGCGTTTAACACGGAAAATAACATTCGGAAAAATAGGATTCTCCCCGCGTCCAAGACCTTTAGCATATGCATTCAATAAATTACGCGTCACCTTGCGACCATTTTCAGAAGTATCAAGACCCAGATTTAAACTCGAAAACGGTACCTGCGCACCAGCCCTGGAGTGCATACTGTTCAAATTATAAACAAGCGCTTCCATCGCCTGAAATACTTCTTCCTCAGAAGCACCTTCCATAAAAGGCGCTATATCAGTATCAAAATAACCAAAAGACTGTCCACCGAACATATCATTCTGAGAGCTTTGCAGAATAATTGCCGCTAAAGCTGTCGCAGAACCTGGACGTCTGGGAGGACGGATAAACCCATGTCCATTATTAAAACCTTTGGCCAGCAACCGACCTAATGGAATATTGAGGCAATTTAATGTTTTTCCATAAAAATCAAGATCATGGATATGGATATCACCTCGCTTGTGAGCCGTAGCCATTTCTTCAGGGATCAACCGATTCAGATAAAATTCCCGACTGGCAGCCGATGCTATCTGAAGCATTTTTGCAGAAGGAGAGTTAGAAATATTAGCATTGTCGCGGTCAGTTTCCTTTAATATCTCTGCCACAGTGTCCATCAGCTCACTGCGAGAGCTGCGCATACCAGTTCTTCTAGCTCTGTACAGAATATATGATTTAGCCGTACGGGCATGTCCGCTTTCAATCAGTACTTTTTCTACAATATCTTGAATATGTTCAACATCAACAGTCTGCTTATTTTCATTTTTTAAGGCTTTTAAAACATTCAAAGTCAATTCCATTGCCAGCTGCCTGTCGGCGCCGCCTACTGATTTAGCCGCTTCAAAAATAGCATCCGTGATTTTTGTTTCATCAAACTCCACAACCCTGCCGTCACGCTTACGGATCATCATTCCTTATCACTCCGATCAATACTTTCATTGTTTTTCATAATACGTTGTAATTCCTGCATAAAATTATTAACGTCAGCAAACTGCCTATAAACAGAAGCAAACCGTACATAAGCGATCTGGTCAGTTTTCTCTAAATGATTCATTACCGCTTCGCCGATAACTTCGCTCCTGATCTCTGCTTCTCCGCGCATCCTCAGTTCCCGTTCGATATGCTCAGCAATTTCCTGGATTTTCTCATAAGAAATAGGCCGCTTTTCAAAAGCTTTGATCAATCCACTCAAAAGTTTTTTAGCGTCGAACAACTCCCGACGTCCATCTTTTTTACTTACCATCAAAGGAGTTTCCTCATATTTTTCATAAGTAGTGAACCTGCGTCCACAATCAGGACATTCTCGACGACGCCGAATAGAAACGCCATCATCCACAGCACGGGAATCAACAACTCGACTGTCACGATAAGAGCAAAACGGGCACTTCATAACGTCACTTCCTTTTACAGCTTTATTTATATCAGCGCTTTTATTATATCATAACTTTCAGTTTATTCAAACAATATCTTGTGTTTTTCATCCACATTTCTATCATATATGCCCAAGATATAGAAAAACTCCCTTTGCATAAGCAAAGGGAGTTCGCATTTGTAAGTTTAACCGCGAATCCAAGGCGGAATTTCAGTATCGGAGGTTGGCGGTTTGATAACACCAGAACCATACGAAGGAGCTTGTCCCGGCTGCGCAGGAGCAGCAGCCTGTTGTTTTTCACTGCTGTGCTGCTGTGCATAGCTGTTGTTATAACTTGGACGGGAAGCGCCACGCGCTCCGACAGCAGGATTTCTGCGCTCAAAACCGGTAGCAATAACCGTAACACGGATCTCATCTTCCAACTCTTCATTAATAACAGCACCAAAAATGATATTAGCTTCAGCATCAACAGCTTCAGTAATAATATTAGATGCTTCAGTAACATCGAACAGTGATAAATCTTTACCGCCGGTAATATTAAAGAGTACACCACGTGCCCCTTCAATAGAAGCTTCCAAAAGCGGACTCTTGATTGCAGCTTCAGCTGCTGCACGGGCTCCGCCCTCACCTTTGGCCGTACCGATACCCATTAAAGCAGACCCTGCATCAGACATGATAGTTTTCACGTCAGCAAAGTCGGCATTGATAAGTCCTGGAACTCCGATTAGGTCAGAAATACCCTGCACACCCTGACGCAGTACGTCATCAGCAATACGGAAAGCATCAAGCATCGAAGTACGACGATCAATTACCTGCAGCAAACGATCATTAGGTATGGTGATCAAAGTATCAACTTTATCTTTCAAATTAACTATACCGTTTTCAGCCTGCGTCATGCGACGTTTGCCTTCAAAAGAAAACGGTTTGGTAACTACTCCGACTGTCAAAGCGCCAACTTCTTTGGCACACTCAGCCACAACATGCGCAGCGCCGGTACCTGTACCGCCGCCCATACCTGCTGTTACAAAAACCATGTCAGCACCGCGCAGAGATTCCAGCAACTGATCTCTGGACTCCTCGGCCGCTTTTTCACCGACTTCAGGATTGGCACCGGCCCCAAGACCTTTGGTCAGTTTTTCGCCGATCTGAATACGGTTGGGAGCTTTCGAAAGCAACAAAGCCTGGGCATCACAGTTTACGGAAATAAATTCCACACCCTGAACACCGGCTGAAATCATCCGGTTGACAGCATTGTTACCGCCGCCGCCGACACCGATAACTTTTATATTGGCTAAATTTTCAAAACTTTTCTCTTCAAATTCTTCAAACATCGTATTGTGCTCCCCCTTATGTATTTGGGTCAAAATGAAAAATCAAAACCATTGACATTTTACATTCAACATTAATAGTCTTTTTTCCTGCTTTTTATAAAAATTTTTTTATTTTTTCAAAAACAGATGTCTGATCGCCGCCAGATTTTGGAAAATGCGCATCCCAAAAATCAGGATACCAACCAGATACAAGTCGATACCAAGAATCATACCAACGTAGCACAAAAAAGCCGCCAGCACAGCGTTAGTAAAAAATCCCGTAATAAAGACCGTATTATCATAAGACCCTTCCATGCTGGAACGAATCCCGCCGAAAGCAGTATCCAATGCCGCCATCAAAGCTACAGAAAGCATTTTACCATATTCAGGCGGTATATAAACCGGGAAATACAATCCGGCACAGATGCCTGCCGCCAAACCAGCAAGAACATAAAAAATCATTTTTCTGCCGCCTCCTTCTCTGCATCGGAAGCTTGCCCTTCTGCTATTTTGGCATACTCAAAACTTTTACGGCCTTTAAAAGCCGGAATAACGATATCATCAGACTGACTTAAATCGGCCTGGATACCCCAAAATTTGAAGTTTTCCAGAACGCCGCCGCGCAATTTGAGCGCACTTTCTAAATTGTTAGGATTCCCAATAGCTTTTATCTCATAAGGCGGTGCCGAACGATTGTTATTTACCGATAAAGTCGGACCCGCACAGCGGATCTCGCTCATCGCTACAATCCTTTCGCCGTTGATGGCAATAGCCTCAGCGCCTGCGGCACGCAGCTCATTGATAACTCTTAATAAATCATCATCATGAATAATATACAAGTTAGGATTTTCTCCAGGTTTGCTGGCAATCTTACTGTCATCCAAAACCAGTTTGATACCCTTACCATGCATTTCAAAATCACCTGCAAAAGCTTTTAACCGAACTATTTCTCTGGCAACAACCTCGTCACCTGCTTTTGCCTGCAGCTTTTCCATTTCTTTAGATAATTCATCTCGTTCTTTTTCTACTGCTTTCAAACGGTCAGACAAATCCTCGGCACGCTGAATATTAATAGTTTTTTGTCGTTCTGTAGTTTTAAACTGTGTAGCCAACATAAAACCGAGTACGGCGCAAACCAGTGCAATTAAAATTTTTGCATGTTTGTTCGCAAACATTTTATCCTCCGTGTAATTCTTGCTATGTTACTGTTTCAATTTAATATATGGCTTCGTAAATGTCAAGTCAATAAATTCAGCTTGTATGTTTTTTGCTTTTATTTCATTAAAAACAGTAACAAATAAATTAAGTTTATCCATAATCTTATAAACATCACCCAATAAAATCGGATAACCATATTGCAGATAGAACTTAACATTATTCTGCTGGTCTACAGCAATTTCGGAAATATGCGCCACAGTATCACGATCCAATTGACTCAAAAATTCCAAAATCAGTAAAACCTGCTTTTCACCGATTCTGTCTCCAAAGTAAATATTACCTGTAACAATACCTGATAATACAGGAGCGTTGGCATCCTTGATTCCATCACTGACTTCCATCACCACGCCTGTATAATCTACCTTTGCATATCCGTTATAAGAGCAGGCCAGATATACTGCCGGCCGCCGTTCTGTGATCTTCACGCGCATCACACCAGGCCAACTGTAAGAAACATCAGCCTTCTCGAATCTTACGTCATGAGTCAGCGCCTTCTGTACCTGCCATGGTGATATCACAAACAAATTAACAGGCTCCTGCACACCAGAGATCTGCAGAATATCTTTAGCCGTAACCTTATCGCTGCCTTCGACATTAATACTGCCAAAAGCAAAACCCGGCTGACGAACCCAATGCCAGCCAGCAGCCAGCAAAGCAGCACATATTATGCAAAAACAGATGAAACGCAAAAGGCGCACCCGACGCCTTCTCCGCTCTTTTCGCAAACGTTCACTTGTCGACTGCACCTTTCTCACCTCACTTCGTCAATATCAGCAGTATCGATCTTACTATTTATCGTTCAAAGATGCCGACAAAAGAATCTTCTCACACAAGTCAGGGAAAGATATCCCCACAGCAGCTGCTGCTTTCGGCACCAGGCTGGTAGCAGTCATTCCTGGAACTGTATTAGCCTCCAGTACATAGCCTTTACCTGCTTCATCAAGCATCACATCCACACGCGCAACACCACTGCATCCCAAAACCTTGTAGGTTGCAACAGCCAGTTCCTGCACATGCCTTGTCGTTTCTTTATCAAGCGGCGCCGGAACTAAATATTCAGTTTCACCTTTGGTATATTTAGAATGAAAATCATAAACCCCGGAATGCGGTACGATATTGATAACAGGCAATGCAACAGCCATGCCCCCATCCTGCATAATGGCAACAGTAAGCTCTTTGCCCTGAATAAACTCTTCCACAACAACCTCACGGGAATAAGTAAAAGCCTTCTCCATAGCAGAATTAATATCAGTATCATTTTTTACGATCTCAACACCAATACTGGATCCCTGTGTCGCCGGTTTAACAACAACAGGCATCTTTTTAAAAGCAGATAGAATCTCACCGCAAAAATCATGCGTTTCTCCCTTTACAAAAATCAACGATTTAGGAGTAGCAATACCTGCGGCCTGCATGATGCGTTTAGATGCCGCTTTATCCATGCTCAACGCACTTGCAAGCATACCTGAACCAGTATAGGGAATTTCCAGCATCTCCAGTAAAGTCTGCAGCCGACCATCTTCACCATACATTCCATGTACAGCATTAAAAACTACTTTTGCACTGCATTCTTCCAATTGCAGTGCCAGTTTTTTCGGTTCCAGATCTATTTCGGCAACATTGTAGCCTTTTTCACGCAGAGCCCCAGCAATAGCGGCACCAGTAACCAGAGAAATTTCTCGTTCAGCCGACGGACCTCCCATTATTACTGCAACAACATCGTTTTTATTCATCATTATCTACCTCTCTCAAGCTCGGTAACAAGCTCTTCACCGACCTTAAAAATATCGCCGGCGCCAACAGTCATAATCAAATCTCCCGGCTCGGCAATTTTAAACAAGTACTCCTCTAACTTCGGCAAAGTAGGAATAAACGTAACCTGCTGCTGTGTCGCCTCAGTCACAGCTTCTGCCAGTGAAGCCCCACTTACACCATCAATTGGGAATTCACCTGCAGAATAAATATCAGTCAATATCAGCTGATCGCAATCAGCAAAGCATCGGCTGAATTCATCAAACAATAATTTTGTGCGGGTATAACGGTGCGGCTGAAAAGCACAAATCAACCTTTTAGGCTGGGTCTGCCTGGCCGCTTTTAACGTAACACCGATTTCCGTCGGATGATGCGCATAATCGTCAACAACCCAGATCCCATCAATGCGGCCTTTTGTTTCAAAACGTCTTCTAGCACCGCTGAATTTCTTCAATGCAGGTAAAATCTGCTGCATCGGTATCCCCATTGCCTGTGCCGTCGCTATTGCTCCCAAAGAATTAAGCACATTATGCTGTCCTGGTACGATCAGCTCAACGGTGCTGACAAAAACTCCTTCTACATATAAATCATAGCAGGTACCATTGACACTGTATCGGATGTTTCTCGCCTGATAACGAGCGTCTTCATGCTCCAGGCCATAGCTGATAACAGGAGTTGTCGTTTCTGATGCCAGCTTGCGCAGTTTTGGACTGTCCATACATAAAATTGCTGCGCCGCCGTCTTTGACATTAGACAAAAACTCTGTAAAAGCCAGATAAATATTTTCTTCGCTGCCATAATGGTCCATATGATCGTTTTCAATATTTGTAACAATGGCATACTTAGGATAAAACTTTAAAAAAGAACCGTCGCTTTCATCAGCCTCAGCTACCACATATGGTCCTGCCCCATTACGGGCGTTACCGCCCAAGCTGCCAACCTCACCGCCAATAATAATGGTCGGATCGATATCCGATGCAGCAGCAATACAGGAAATCATTGCACTGGTAGTAGTTTTGCCGTGAGCACCTGCCACAGCCACCCCATCAGCATGATTAAGAATCTCTGCCAGCACATCTGATCTGTGCAGAATAGGTAAATTACGTTTTTTCGCTTCCATCAGTTCGGGGTTATTTTGATGGATAGCACTGGATATAACTACGGCGTCGACATCGTCGACCTGACATTCGGCATGACCCATGTAAACCAAAGCGCCCTCTTGAGCAAGCTTAGCTCCCATATGACCGGCATTAAGATCAGAACCTGATACCTGATAACCGCGTTTGAGCAAAACATGCGCAATAGCACTCATTCCGGCTCCTCCAATACCGATAAAATGAATGTTTTGCAGACCTTTAAGCACTAAAAGCCCTCCTCCGTCATTTTCTTACTAAGTTCAACGCCTGCTGCGCGATTTCTGCCGCCGCCTCAGGTCTTCCCAAACTTTTTGCAGCTTTTTTCATAGCCTGCAGTTGGTTATCGTTGATCAGTAATTTTTCTATCTCTTCCAACAATTTTTCGCCTGTCAGTTCTTTATCCAAAATAACCTTAGCTGCTCCGGCCGCCTCTACGGCCTTAGCGTTAAATTCCTGGTGATTGGCTGTAGCGTAAGGATATGGTACAAGCACAGCAGGAACACCCTTTGCTGTCAACTCTGCCAAACCGATAGCTCCGGCCCGAAATACAGCCAGATCGGCAGCTGCCAAAGCAACCGGCATATTATGCAGATATGGCCTGATCATAATGTTATCGTCCAATGATCCGGCCTTCCTCATTTCAGCCATATAATATTCATAATTAACTTCACCGGTAGCATGCAGCACCTGCACATCTGAGCGTCCCGACAGCTCGCGCTCTACATACTGCATGGCATTATTGATGCTGCGGGCCCCTCGGCTTCCACCTGATACAAGAATAGTTTTTTTGTTTGCATCAAGCCCAAGCTCAGCAACAGCATCCTTACGTTTTTTCTGCATGATCTCACTGCGAATAGGATTCCCTGTAAAAATCTTTTTTGACGAACCGCCAAAATATTTTTCGGCCTCACTATAACCTAAAAAAACCTTTCTCACATAACGTGCCAGAATTTTATTAGTTACACCAGGCATTGCGTTCTGTTCCTGAATACATGTGGGAATACCTTTTAAAGAAGCTAAAAACACGATTGGACCACAAACATAACCGCCAGTACCAATAACTAAATCCGGCTTCAACTTATCAAGCAGGCTGTAGGCATCTTTAAGCCCATGCAGCAGTTTTATGCCTGAACGCAATGTGTCTAAACTTAAACTGCGTTTAAAACCTGCAACATCAATAAATTCCAAATTATAACCGTAACGTGGAATAATATCTTTTTCCAAACCTTGCCTTGTCCCGACAAAGGTAATTTCCACATCAGGACGGATAGCCTTGATTTGATCGGCAATAGTCAGCGCCGGATAAATATGCCCGCCGGTACCGCCGCCAGAAAGTATAACTTTCACAGTTTTTCCTCCTAGCCTTTACTTTGGCAATGCCGCAACCAAATTTTTAAAATAACGGCCGCGTGCAGGGAAATTTTCAAACATATCATACGAAGAACAGGCAGGTGACAGTAATACTACCTGTGGCGCAGCAGCCAGCTTATACGCCAGCTCAACAGCCTCATCCATTGTCTCTACTTTTCTGATATCGCCTACGCCTGCTGCTGCGGCGGCTTCATAAAAACGTTCTTTCGCTTCACCCAATAAAATCAGCACATCTGCCTTGGCCTGCACTAATTTCATCATCGGTTCCAAAGATGTCATTTTATCATGTCCGCCTGCCAGCAAAATTATATGCCCGTCAAAAGCTTCCAAAGCTTTTATTGTCGAATCAGGATTAGTTGCTTTCGAATCATTATAATATGGTACACCGTTAACTGTCATCACATACTCCAAACGGTGCTCAACACCTGTGAAATCCAGCAAAACCCTGCGCATATTTTCAATAGTGACCCCGGCAAAAAAACATGCCGCAATAGCCGCCAGTACATTTTCTTCATTATGACCGCCAAATACACGCAAGTCTTTTTTATGACAAACAGTATAAAGCTGTCTGTCCCAGGCAATAGTAAAATTACCTCCGTTTAAATATACGCCACGATTAAGCTGCTCCCTGCGGCTGAACCAGCAAACCCTTGAAGGGGCCAATTCGCCCCAGCCGCGTATAATAGGATCATCATAATTTAAAATCACGATATCATTCTCACGCTGTTTTTTAAATATATTACACTTCGCCGCACCATAAGCTTCCATCGTATGGTGGCGATCTAAATGATCGGGAGTCAGATTCAAAATTACTGCTACATCTGGGCGAAACTCACGCACACCTTCCAGCTGAAAACTAGACAGTTCCGCTGCAAGCCAGGCGTCAGCTCCTAAATTCTCAACTTCCTTAGACAATGCCTGTCCAATATTACCGCCAACGGCCGTTGGCACAGGCAAAGTTTTCAGCATTTCTCCTACTAAAGTAGTAGTTGTTGTTTTTCCATTCGTACCCGTAATTCCTATAATATGCCCATGATAACTGCGGTATGCCGCTTCTACTTCACTTATGACCTCTATTCCCATCTGCACGGCCATATCAGTCAAAGGATTAGCCAAAGGAATACCAGGCGATAAAACTATCTGTTCTACTTCCTGCAGCAAAGTTTCCCCATTGCCGCAGTACAGGCCACCACCTTGCTTTTTCAGCAGTTCCAGCAAAGCATTATCTATCTTTGTTTCCTTATCGCTATATAGAAGCACCCTGCAGCCTTGTTTCGCCAAAGCGTCAGCAGCTCCGCAGCCACTGATGCCAGTACCGTATACTAAAACCGTCTTTGTCATTAGCAGCCGCCTCCGTTCCCCAAACACCATAACCCGATACCGATTAAACCAAGCAGCAAACTACTGCCCGCAAAAACTTGCACAATCTTTGTTTCTTTCCACCCGCCCAATTCAAAATGATGATGAATAGGCGTCATACGAAAAATACGCTTACCGCCTGTTTTCTTAAAATAACCGACCTGAATAATAACCGAAGCTGCTTCCATAACATAAATCCCGCCAAGAATAATCAGCAACAGCTCTGTCCGTGTCAACAGGGCCAACGCAGCAATTCCTCCGCCCAGTGCCAAAGAACCTGTATCGCCCATAAAAACTTTAGCCGGATAACGATTGAACAGTAAAAAGCCCAAACAAGCACCCGTCAATGTCAAAGCAAAAATACTGAGGTCCATACTGCCTGACTGATAAGCAATATAAGCATAAGCCAACGTTACCGGTACTGTTACGGATGCAGCCAGGCCATCTAACCCATCAGTAAGATTGACAGCATTCGTAGTACCTACCAGAAGCAAAAACGCCAGTACGTAATATAGGCTTCCCAAGGGAACTGACAATGAGGTTCCTGGAATATTCAACCCCAAATTTACATGCGGCTGCAATTCAAGATAATAAACATAGGCACCAGCCAGCAAGAATTGTAAAAACAGTTTCTGTTTAGCTGTAAGCCCAAGATTACGTTTCATTACCACTTTAATATAATCGTCAACAAAACCAATCAGCGCATGCCCAAAAGTCAGAAGCAATGCAATCAAAACTGCCGGCGTCAGCTTGCACCATACCAGCACTGCAACCAGAACTGCAGTCAGTATCATCAACCCGCCCATTGTCGGTGTGCCACTCTTTTTTTGATGTGCCTGCGGCCCGCAGTCACGAATGCTCTGACCAAATTTCAATTTATGAAGCAGCGGTATCAGCACAGGTCCACTGGCTGCGCAGATCACAAAAGATGTCGCCAATGCTCCCCAAAGGCTGTAATCCATTTTCTATCAATCTCCAAACCTTATAGCTATAGCTGTTTATTTTTTAAAACTAACTCCAAAAGAGAATCCACCTGCATCGAATGCGAACCTTTTAAAAGCACTATGTCATGCGACTGCAGAAGGCTATCCAAAAGCTTGGCCGCTTCATCTCGGCCAGCACACCAATATGCTTTGCCTCCCAAAGCTTCAACTGCCGCGGCAATAGCTTTTGCTTCATCACCATAAGCGATTACCATATCCGTCTTTTCGCGAACAGCAAACTGACCAACTCTGCGATGAGAATCGAAAGAAATATCACCCAGCTCCAGCATATCAGCCAACACTGCAATCGTGCGGGCGCCGTGGGCAGCTTTCTTTGCTTCATGTAAAGTTTTTAACGCTGCTTCCATTGAAGCAGGGCTGGCATTATAGGCATCATTGATTACCGTCATAGTACCTATATGCACTATTTCCTGACGGCTGCCTGTCAGTTTTGCTGTCATTAAAGCTTTAGCACTATTATTTAATTTTACACCAAAAGCAGCACCCACTGCAATCGCTGCCAAAGCATTTTGTACATTGTGTTCACCAATAAATGGCATATTCACTTCCGTACGTTCTCCTGATCTGCTGTCAATGCAGGTAAATACACTCCCATGAGCAGTTGTTACCACATTATCACCGCGGAAAGTAGCTTTACCTGAATACCCATAAGTAACAACCTGTGCCTTAGTTTTATCCGCCATTGCTGCAACATATTCATTATCAGCATTCAGCACCGCCAATTGTTCCTGTGTCAGATCTTCAACTAGCTCACTTTTTGCTCTGGCAATATTTTCCATACTTCCCAGAAGCTCCATATGTGTTTCACCAACATTAGTCACAACCGCTACATCAGGTTTTGCAATATCGCATAATTCCCTAATCTGACCCAAGCCGCGCATTCCCATTTCGACAACAGCAATCTCTGTATCAGCCTTAACGCTCAGCAATGTTTTTGGCAAACCAATTTCATTATTAAAATTTTCCTGAGTTTTGATCACCTTAAACTTAGTCGACAAGCAGGCAGCAATCATATCCTTAGTAGAAGTTTTACCATTAGAACCAGTAACAGCAACCACCTTTAAATTTTTATTACTCATTCTGTATGCATGCGCTATCTGCTGATAAGCAAGCAGCGTATCCTCAACAGTAATAATTACAGTTTCAGAGGGCAGTTCAGGCACAGGCTTTGACACCAGCACTGCCGCCGCTCCATGTTCCAACGCCATTTTACAATAAACATGACCGTCAAAACGCTCACCACACAAAGCTACGAACAATTCACCACTGCTTTCAATCCGCGAATCAGTCGTAATCCCTGTGAAAACAAGCTCCTGCATATTTTCACAATGTCCACCTGTTGCCGTTATTATTTCCTGCAAGCTCAACATACAATCACCTTTTCTTCCAGTATTCCTGCACTACTTCACGATCATCAAAGTGAATAGTTTTATCTGCCAGAATTTGATAGTTTTCATGGCCTTTACCGGCGATCATAATTACATCATTCGCAGCAGCCTCAGACAAGGCATGATAAATAGCGTCTCTGCGCTCTGCAATCAATTCCACACTCTTCCCTTCCGGAACATCCTTCAGCGCCTCTGCAATCTCGTCAATGATAACTGCCGGATCCTCAGTACGCGGATTATCAGAAGTAACTACGACCCTATCTGCCAGCTCCAAAGCGATCCTTCCCATAATAGGCCTTTTTTTATTGTCACGGTCACCACCGCAGCCAAATACTACCCACAGTTTGCCTTCCGTAATACTACGAGCAGTTTTCAGCACATTTTCCAAACCATCAGGAGTATGAGCATAATCAACAATAACAGTATACGGCTGTCCTGCTTCCACTAACTGGAAACGTCCAGGAACACCGTCGAAACCATTTAAAACATCAACAATAGTTTTTTTATCAATTTGTTCTGCCAACGCAATAGCCACAGCCGCCATAACATTGTAAACATTAAATTCACCCGTAATTTTTAAAAGCAGATCCATCTCGCCCACCGGCGTATGCAGCTGTAACCGCATTTGTTTAGCCTCAACTTTAAAAAACAACGGATAAATATCATTATTACGTCCTTCGCCATAAGTCAGTATTCTTGTTTTTGTGCGGTCGCATAAAATCGGCGAACTTGCATCATCCATATTAAAAACTGCTGTTTTATTCTCTTTTTTACCTTCATGCAAATGTTCAAACAACAGCCCTTTCGCATCGCGATAGTTTTCCAGTGTTTTATGAAAATCCAAATGATCCTGCGTTATGTTGGTTAAAGCAGCAGTGTCATATTCACAGCCGGCAACACGATTAAGTGCCAGTGCATGCGACGAAACCTCCATGACCACATACTCGCATCCGGCTTCTTTCATTCTGTATAAAGCACGCTGCAGATCTACTACGTCTGGAGTAGTATTATGAGCTACAATAGCCTCGTCCTCGATCATTATATTGATAGTTCCTATAAGCCCAACCTTAAATCCGGCCTTACGTAAAATAGCACGCACAATATTGGTAGTAGTGGTTTTACCATTCGTTCCCGTTACCCCTATCATCCGCATAGTTTTACCTGGATAATCATAGAAAAAGGGAGCGATAACTTCCATTCCCAATCGGGTATCAGCCACCTTTAAAAGCGTCAATCCATCAGGACATACCTCTGGAACATCCTCAACCAAAGCTGCACCGGCACCAGACGCAGCAGCCTGCTCCAAGTATTTATGCCCATCCACATGTGCCCCTTTCAGACATATAAACAAACTGCCTTCTCTCACTTCGCGCGAATCAGCAGTTATATCCTTAATGATTTTATCGCAGTCACCAACAACCTGTACTTCAGGCAGTACAGCAACGATTTCTTCTAACAGCTTTTGCATATAGCATACCTCCAAAAGTGAAAGGGCAGCCTATATACAGGCTGCCTTCTAAAATCTTCATATATTATAGCATATTTTTAATAAGAAGGCTATGAAACGATTATTTTGCATAAGCATAGCCGTCATAAGCAACTTTACGGCTATCAGCCTTCACATAGATATTATTACGGGCAACTGTCATACCCAATTGTTTTTCAGCTATACTGGTGACTCTTTCCGGCCCCTTCAGCTGCTCAACTTCAATTTTTATTTCCGAATTTTTTAAAAGCAACGTAGCTTCCTGCTGCTTCAATGCAACAAGCTCATCACCTGTACGGACCAGGCTTTCGCTGCGTGCGACCGCAGCAAAATAAGCCACCATCACGAGCAGTACTAACACGGCAGCACGGCGACGCACAAGTTTATAGTCAACTTTTTTGACTTTGCGAACCCGCTCTACAGGTCTCTCATATTCAATTTCTTCCCATGCGTAGTTATCATACTTACGTGCTAACATGTTCCACCCTCCAAATCAGCGTTTGATCGCATAACGTAACCGTGCGCTGCGCGAACGCGGATTCGCCTCTATTTCCGCATCGCTGGGAACTATATTCCCCACTTTTTTTACAAGCGGCTTTCTGCCGCAAACACAAACTGGAAGCTGCGGCGGACATATGCACCCTTTCGCCAGCTGTGCCAGTGTTTGTTTCACTATCCTATCTTCTAAAGAATGAAATGTAATCACTCCTATACGCCCGCCGCTTTTCAAACGTTCGACCGCCTGCGTTACAACATTTTCCAAAATATTCAATTCATCATTCACTTCAATACGGATTGCCTGAAACGTACGTTTTGCAGGATGCGGACCATCCTGCCGCGCTCCCTTGGGAATTGCCTTTTTGATCACATTCACAAGTTCAAAGGTAGTTTTAATAGGCTTTTCAGACCGTTCCTTAACGATAAACTGAGCTATTCTTTTACTCCAGCGTTCTTCACCATAACGGTAAATAATATCCGCCAGTTCTTCTTCTTTGTAACGGTTAACTATATAATAAGCATCTTTTTTACTTTCTTTATCCATCCTCATATCCAAAGGACCATCATGCATATACGAAAATCCACGCTCCGGTGTGTCCAGTTGATAAGAAGATACACCAAGATCAAAAAAAATTCCGTCAATCTTATCAATATCCAAGCCATCTAAAACATCGTCGAAATTCTTAAAATTTGACTTAGCGATTTTTATTTTACAAGGCAGTCCCTGCAATCTAACACTTGCAGCTGCAATCGCGTCATCGTCCTGATCAATAGCGACCAGCGTGCCCCGCGAACTGAGCTGCATGGCAAACCCTTTGGAATGTCCCGCACCACCCATGGTGCAGTCCACATAAATTCCATCTTTGTCAGTTATAAGCCAGTTGATGCTCTCTTCCAGCAATACGCTTTTATGTACAAATTCCATTATCATGGCCGCCTGTCCTTAGATTCCTAAATCAAGATCTGCCAACTGTTCCGCTAATTCGCCCACATCTTCGGCATTTTCTTCGTTATATGCGTTCCAGCGTTCTGCGTCCCAGATCTCAGCCCTGTTGCCAACGCCGACAATAACGGCATTTTTATCCAGTCCTGCAAACTCGCGCAGATTAACAGGTAAAAGTACCCGTCCCTGTTTATCGCACTCACCTTCGGCAGCACCGCCAAAAAAGAAACGGTTAAAATCACGGGCACCCTTACGGGTCATCGGTAAAGAATTGAGCTTTGCTTCTAAAAGCCGCCATTGCTCAAGATCATAAACAAATAAGCAGCCGTCCAGCCCTTTTGTTAAAACAAACTTTGTTCCCAAAGCCTCGCGGAGCTTTACAGGCATAAAAAGGCGTCCCTTTGCATCAAGGTTATGTTGAAACTCGCCCATTAACATTTTGAGACGCTCCTTCCTCCACTTTGCTCCACTTTTCACCATTATAACCTCATTTTTGTGAAATTACAACATTTTTTTACTAATATATAAGAAATTATATAAAAAAAACTTCCGCAAGCATTAGCTTGCGGAAGTTTAAATCTTTTTAGTATCAGTAATTGGTGCTTCTCAGTTCAAAATAGCCCTGCGGATGGTCGCAGACCGGGCATTTTTCCGGAGCTTTTTCAGCAACAACAATTCTGCCACAGTTGCTGCAGATCCAAACCTGTTTTTCTTCACGTTTGAATACTCTGTCATTTTCGATATTGGCGAGCAGTGCCAGATATCTTTCTTCATGCTCTTTCTCGATTTTGGCAACTTCTTCAAAAAGGAAAGCGATTTTATCAAAGCCTTCTTCTCTTGCTTCCTTTGCAAAACCTGCATACATGTCGGTCCATTCATAATGTTCACCGGCTGCAGCGTCTTTCAGGTTAGCCATAGTATCGGGCAGGCTGGCATGCGGAATACCGCCGCTCATTAAAATTTTGAACCAGATCTTAGCATGCTCTTTCTCGTTACCTGCAGTTTCTTCAAAAATAGAAGCGATCTGATTATAGCCTTCTTTTTTAGCGATACCAGCATAATAAGTGTATTTATTTCTCGCTTCAGACTCACCTGCGAAAGCGGTATGCAAATTAGCTTCTGTTTTACTTCCTTTAAATTCCATTGGAAACTCCTCCTTTAAAACAATAATTTTTTTATATACAACCCGTTGCGGGCGTACGTTCTTAGTTCTTCTCCTTGGCTTCCAGCTTTTGACATTCAGGACAGACGCCGTTAAACACGATGTCATGGTCTTCCATTTTAAAACCGGTGACTTCGCCTACTTTTTCGTCCAGCCCTTCTATATAGTCCATATCCTCAACATTCATAAACATACCGCAATGAGTACATTTTATGTGATAATGCCTGGTCAGGATATGGTCAAAACGATCAGCGCCGCTTGGTACGGAAACCTTGCCCAACAGGCCGCTTTCTACCAGCGAATTAAGATTTCTGTACACAGTGCCTTTGCTTATATCAGGATATTCCATAGTAATACGGTCATACACTTCTTCGGCAGTGGGGTGATCTGCTAAAAATCTTACGGCAGCTATAACTAACTGCCTTTGGATAGTATTTCTCTTAGTCATATATACCTCTCCTATCGAAACTTATTCTTAATTAGAATTATACACCCAATTAAATCATTGTCAAGCATTTTCACTGTTTTTTCACCTGCACAAACAGCATTTTTACCAGTCCGGACAGTAACTGTTTTTGCAAATTGCGAAATCAATATCGATAAGTTTTTTTTATAAAATAGTACTTAAACAAATCAGATAATTCATAAAGGAATCAGCTTCATTGACAACCGGGAAGCAGGCGACGTATAATTTAGGCAGCAGTTAACCGCTCCAACACAAGCAGCTTCAATAATAAAACATCTATCGAGGTCCATATGCAAACACTAACATTAGACAAACTTGCCATTGGTCAAAAAGCAACTATCACTACTGTCGGCGGTGAAGGAATCCTGCACCGCCGTTTTTTAGATATGGGACTGACCCCCAAAACCAAAGTCATGGTACGTAAAAAAGCCCCCTTAGGCGACCCGATCGAAATTTTTCTGCGTGGCTATGAGCTCACTCTAAGGCTGGATGACGCCAATAAGATCACCGTTGCACCGGAGGAACCATGAGCCTGACCTTCGCCCTCGTCGGCAACCAAAACTGCGGCAAAAGCACACTTTTCAACTATCTGACCGGCAGCAATCAGCACGTCGGCAACTTTCCCGGCGTCACGGTCCAGAAAAAAGAAGGCCGCCTGCTGAACAATAAAGATGTCACCGTCATTGATCTGCCGGGCATTTATTCGCTGTCGCCCTATACCTCGGAAGAAATCGTGACCCGTGACCTGCTTTTACGCAGCAAACCTGATATCATCATCAACGTTATCGACGCTACCAATATTGAACGCAGTCTCTATCTTTCCCTGCAGCTCATCGAACTCAACACCCCGATGATCATGGCCCTGAATATGATGGATGAACTTACGGCCAGCGGCGGTTCTATCGATATCAAAAAAATAGAAGACCGCCTTACCGTACCGGTCGTCCCAATCACAGCCAATTCAGGTGCCGGCGTTGACGAACTGCTTTCACGCGCCCTGAAAACCGCTCATGATAAAAAAATGCCTGAACGACTCGACTTTTGTTCAGGCGTCACTCATATGGCGATTCATTCTATCGCCCACCTGATCGAAGCCAAAGTCCGCAGCAAAGGACTGCCGCTGCGATTTTCGGCAACAAAACTCATTGAAGGCGATGAACCACTGGTAAAAGAGCTTGAACTGACAGCCAACGAGCTGGATATTATTGACCATGTCACCAAAGACTTGGAAATAGCTTTAGATACAGATAAAGAAGCGGCGCTGGCCGATATGCGTTACACTTATATTGAAGAATTATGTTCCTACGCCGTACATAAACCACAAGAAACAATTGCTCAGATGAGGTCAGTCAAAATCGACCATTATCTGACCCATAAATATTTTGCAATACCTATTTTCCTGCTGACTATCTTCACCATTTTTTGGCTCACCTTCGATGTTATCGGCGCCGCATTAAGCGACTGGCTCGAAATCGGCATCAGTTCCGTTACTGAAGCCGCCGATCTGGGTCTTACTGCAATCGGCCTCAGTGCTCCTATCCATTCCCTCATTATTGACGGTATTTTTACAGGTGTAGGGAGCGTCCTTTCCTTCCTGCCAACTATTGTTACACTTTTTTTCTTTCTATCCATGCTTGAAGACAGTGGTTATATGGCCCGGATTGCCTTTGTTATGGACAAACTGCTGAGAAAAATTGGCCTATCCGGTTCTTCATTCGTTCCTATGCTGATAGGATTCGGCTGCAGCGTCCCGGCCATTATGGCCACACGTACCCTTGCCAGCGAACGTGACCGCAAAATGACTATGATTCTCACACCATTTATGTCCTGCAGTGCTAAACTGCCGATCTACGGTGTTTTTATATCAGCCTTTTTTGCCGATAACAAAGCCGCGGTTATGATGTTCCTGTATTTATTGGGAATCTTCATTGCAATCGCTTCAGGACTGCTTTTAAAAACCTTTGTTTATAACGGTCAGCCAGTTCCTTTTGTTATGGAGCTGCCCGCCTATCGTCTGCCAACAGCCCGCAATATCATGCTGCATATGTGGAGCAAGGCCAAAGACTTCTTATACAAAGCCTTTACTGTTATCTTCGTTGCCAGCATCGTCATCTGGCTGCTGCAAAGCTTTGACACCAGATTCTATATGGTAGACAATCCCGAAAACAGTATGCTGGCCGGTATAGGCAGTTTTATTGCACCATTCTTCGCTCCGCTTGGATTCGGCGACTGGCGTGCTGCAACGGCACTTGTTACCGGTCTAACAGCCAAAGAAGTTGTCATCAGTACTCTATCTGTCCTGATGGGAGGAGACGGCGATATACCCGGTACAGCGCTGCAAAGTATCTTTACACCGCTGACTGCTCTAAGCTTCCTAACTTTTTCTCTGCTTTATCCCCCCTGCATAGCAGCTCTCGCCGCAATCAGACGCGAAATGAATTCTACGGTGGAGACATTTTATATCATGTCCTACCAGATAATCACCTCCTGGATCGTCGCTTTCATTGTCTATAATCTTGGTAAAATACTTGGATTTAAATAAAAAACATCCGGCTTCTTAAAAGGAGCTGGATCTTTTTTATTATCTAACACTTACTCTGTTTAAAACAACTATAGCTGCAATAATATTTGTGCTTACGTCCTGCATAAACGGCATATTCCTAATAAATACAACTAAAGGAACCGTTTCATTACTGAATTTTTCTCTGAAAACTTCCGCATCCTTTCTCAGTTACGTTTTTATAAACAAAGCCAGGGCCGTTATTAAATAACAGCCCTGGCTCGGGGAATATTTCCAAACAGAACAGAGGGCTGCAATGTTCTGCCGAAAAGCAGATATTATTTTAACAAATTGTTAGAAAGTCCAGCGTGCACCAACATTCCAGCTCCAATCTTTTTTGAAATCGCCGCCGGCACTGCGTTCAAAGTCCAGATAAACATGATTATTCGTGCCTGTCTGGATAGCCGCT
Organism: Phascolarctobacterium faecium; assembly: GCF_003945365.1. NCBI lineage: Bacteria > Bacillati > Bacillota > Negativicutes > Acidaminococcales > Acidaminococcaceae > Phascolarctobacterium > Phascolarctobacterium faecium. The sequence continues at coordinate 2,109,759 of NZ_AP019004.1, forward strand.
CCAATGCCATACTCAAACCATGTATCTTTAAAACTGCGGTCTATCTTTATCCGGCTGCCGCTGCTATCAGTCATCGCAGCGTGGTAACCGCCGCCGAATTCATGCAGCAGATTGGCTTTTAAATAAATATTCGTTTTCTCACCGATATCCTTGCCCAAGTTAAAACCTATGCGCCCTAAAGCACTGCGAATTCCGCCCTGGCGTACTGCTATGCCATTACTGGTAGTATAGTTATCACCGCCTAAATAACCAATGGTCAGCTGCCCCTGTGGTTCTATATACCAACCTTTATCATCAATCATTTTCTTACGGCCATATTCACTGCTCAACGAAATACCGACATTGTGCATATCACCGCGTATTTTTTTACCGTTTTCATCAAACATTTTAAAATTGGTATCAATATGGTGGAACCTTAATACTACATCCAGATAATGTCCTTTATTACCCATTTCAGTAACATAAAAATTCATAGCCCGACTGTGATTATCACCACTGCCGCGGGAGTAACTGGCACCACCATCAGCATAGCTAATAGATACACCGCCGTACCGCGTATAATTTGGCTTTTCCTTCATTACTTCATCGTAGCCTAATTCATAATGAGTATATTTATTTTTGAAGCCAAAATTACCGCTGCGCCCTATTTTTGCGCCCTTGACCCTGAGCCAAACGCCTTTTTCATCCACGCCATTATGACGTAAGTCTCCCAACCTTTTCATCAACTGATCATGATCAAGCCATGTATAATAAGCTAAGGCTCCGGCTGATACCGCACCATCTACACCCGGTGTCGGCTTTTCTTCAGGATCAACGGTCGTCACAGCTTTTAAATACCAGTCAGTAGTATAATTAGAGTCATACGTATTATCTTTTTTATCCAGCTCGTAACGCTGATAGTACAGTGTACCTTCTCCATCAACTGCAGTAAATATCCCGTTATTGTTTTTTACGCTTGCCAGTACCGTATTTTCAGCCTCTATACCTGTATAAAGACCGGTGATTTCATTTAAGGCGATCGCATGCGTACCATCAAAAGTATCGGTCACATAAATACGATCGCTGTTATTGACATTGGTCGTTCCATCAATATCCAAAACAAAATAACCGCCATTACCACTGAGATTTTCAGTAGTGAGACTGCTGAACGCACCTCCGTCTTTCGTCATATCCACTACTGATTTATTGTTAGTAAAATTTGTCAGTGAAGACGATCCTGTCATACGCCACATGCTGTCGGTCATATCAAGGTCTATAATGCCGGAATTTTCTGTTTCCGACTTACCTGCGAACAGCGAATTCGCCGCCATAGACAGTTCTATACTGCCGCTGTTATCAGCAAGCATATTACCAAGAACAGTAAATCTGCTGTCAGCGGTAATCCCTTCTATTTTCCCACCGTTATCAGCATAAACAGCATAACTGTCCGGATCTGCTGCACTGATATCAGCTCCGCCGTTAAATTTGATACTGCCGTCGGCAGAGTCGGCATAGGCAGCATGAGAACCTGTTCCCTGTGCACTGAGCCGTAATCCGTCTCCTGTTTCAATAACACCACGGGAGGCATAAATACCATGTGAGCCACTGCCTTTAGTAGTTACGCTAATATCATCACCTAAAGAAATCTCCGCATCCAGCATATCGGTATAAACACCATGTGACTGATTCCCTTGAGTATAAACGGTAGAATCACTACCAACCTTCACTTGGGCTGCTTTTTCTTCACTGCCTTTAGATGATGCGGCAGCATATACTTCGATGCCGTGTGCCTTATCACCAGATGTTGTAAGGTAGTTGCGTCCATTCAATGTTGTCGTACTTGCACCATCCACTTTAACTGCCGACGCCGCGGCACCAGCAGTAAAAATATTAACATGCGATTCAGCATTTACAACAGCTTTATTATTATAAATACCATGGGCATTATCTTTAGCTGTAGTAATAACAGCCAGTGCCTCTGTGCCGTCACTGTAATGATTAAGATTAACCTGTCCGCTAAGCGCATGAATTGCCGTTGCGTCCTGCCCTGTAGTATCTATAAACAGGTTACCGTGGAAATTTGTAGTGCCGGCTTTATTATAAACGCCATGCGCTCCTATATCACTACCGCTTCCTCGTCCCCATTTTCCGCTGTCACCGGCAGTAGTTATTTTAGTACTACCAAAAAATTCTGTAGTACCGCCTGCCAGTTCAGTTACTACTGCAGCGCTGCCAGCTCCGGTTGTATTGATCTGAGTGTTACCGGTAAGCTTAACATGTGCGCCGGTAGTTGGAGTAACGCCATAGGGGGTAGCGCCGTTCCAAATGCCGAATGCTGGCACATAACGATCTATATATGCCACATCACCGCTTAAATTGATAACCGTATTACCATTGAATTCAACCGTACCATTGATAGCACGTAATCCAGAACCACCGGCACCGACCATATTTATATTTGTATCGCCGTTGATAACAGTGCTGCCATGATCGTGACGAATAGCATAGGCTTCTGTCGCAGAAGCCGAATCCGAGAAATTTGTATTACCATTAATAGTTATCTGAGAATTTGTAGCTGAAGCTCCTGTCCAAATGCCGTAGCCGCGATTATAGCCATTGTTTTCAAAATTGATATTATCCGCATTTATAACAACGTTCTGATTATTGTTGGCAACATAGATCCCAGCTACTTCATCATATTTAGTACTTTGCCCGCCAGCAGCATCCAAAGCCATGGTAACGTTATAACCTGCTTTGTCTATTAGGAGGCTGGCACCATCGTTATGCAGTCTGACTGCATTGGTATGTGCATAAGAATTATCATTATAAGTGCGAATTTCTACATGTCCGTCACCGTCAATAATAATAGCTTCATCGGTACGTATACTTAAAGCACTGCCATGGGCACCAGTCTGATTATCGGCATCATTGATAACTTTAACTGTACCTGTGATACGGCTGCCGCCAGTAATATTGACATATTCTGTATTCGTTTCCAGACCTGACGGCATATCCCCATTGATGACTTTTTCACTGGCAACAGCCGCTACTGCAGTACTAGCAATGCCTATACTGCAAAAGAAACCGGCAGCCAGCAATGAATACATTACTTTTTTCTGCAATAAATCTTGTTTTTTGTTGTTAAACTGTGTTTTTTTCATAACCCTCTCACCTTTCTTGAAATAAAAGTTGCAACATATAAAAAAATTTCCCCAAATTTTTTGCTGCCATTGTAAATTTTTCAGTTATTTACTGTAACAAACTTTGTTTTTTATTCTTGATATTTTAAATTATTCTCTTTTTTGTAATTTATTAACCTTTATATTTAATATTATGTTTATAAGTTATTTTTGATATAATATCACATTCGTCCCCCCCCGCAAGACATTTTTACTTTTGCTGTATATTTTAGTTTGAGAAGTCTTGCAAAAACTACTTTTACTAAAAAAAGCTGCCGATTTCACCGGCAGCTTGGATAAACGATATCATTTAAAATATAAAAAAGCGCAATGTTATAAACATTGCGCTTTTAGCTTATTCTCAATCATGTAGGTATGGTGCTTCATAATCCGAAGGTAACCAGAAAAGCCTGATCGGCAAATTTGATGCACCAGGCGGTGACCAAGTGAAGCGACCTTCACTATTTGGTTCAAGCCTGGCTATGCAAAATCCTTCTTCTCCTAAACGGCCAAAGGCTGGGCTCTCTGGAATATTAATGATTTTCCTTTGGCCACCATGCTCTAAAACCCCTACGCCAGCGAACATCCCGCCCCAGGGATTGAGCCAAAGTTCATAGGGCTTATCGCCTTTTAATTTATAATCAATATTATAAATTACCCCGTAATTACCATAATTTTCAGCAGGCAGGCCGGTAGTTGCATCAGTACCGCGCAGATATTCACCGGTCTGGCTGTCTGCCAAAAGCAGAGCATAACTGGCGCCGGCTTCAGTATCAATAGAATGCTGAAGTTTATAGTTTAGATCAGCTTTGACAAAAGTACCACGCAGCGGATGCTCATCCATCGGCAGCTGTTTGGCCAAAGCAGAAAAAAGTTCAATATCTGTTTTCGGATCGCACATCAACACTGTTACTTCAACCGGTCGGTCACTAAAAAAGTCGATAGTACCAGTCAACAATTGATCGGTGGGCAACAACATTCCTTCGCCACTTAAAAGCTCCAGCGTTTTACCAAAGCCAAGCGTACTGTTTTTTGATTTTTGTTCCTCGAAATAATATTCCTGAGATTTTTTGCCAACCGCCTGGTAGTCATGACTGGGACCGTCTATACCACTGCGTGTCACTGCAAAATTTACAGGTCGCAGCCCGTTATTTTTAACAATGATCGCAAGCTTTTTCAATTTACTTGTACCATTGACATGATGAAAAAACAACCGACCTTCACCTTGCAGTGTGTCACGATATAAAATACCAGTCTCATAAACCATTTCCGGACTGTCAGAAAACAGTAACTTCGGGCCCTCAGCTTTCACCTTAGCCCGCAGTTCCTGATAATCAGGAACGCCCTGTTCAGGCCAGACAGCCTGAGTAAAACCTGTCACAGGAACACTTACAAGAAAGCCGCACATACATGCGGCTAAAAGATTTCCTAAAAATTTTTTCATAAGTATAAATTTCCCCAGCAGTTATCACAAACTGTTTTTATAGTCTTGCAAAAATTTTTCCAGGCCCTTGTCTGTCAGCGGATGCAGCAGCATTTGCTCCAGCACATTGGTAGGAATTGTTGCAATCTGCGCACCTGCCAGCATAACCTGATTTACATGGTCAAGATTGCGGATACTGGCCGCAATGATTTCTGTCTTCAAGCCATACTGCTTAAATATTTTCACCATATTGGCAACAAGCTGCACGCCGTCTTCACCAATATCATCTAATCGGCCAATAAAAGGACTGACATAAGAGGCTCCGGCATTGGCAGCCAGGATTGCCTGCGACAAGCTGAAAACCAGTGTGACATTAGTTTTGATACCTTCGGCACTAAGTATTCTTACTGCTTTTAAGCCTTCGGCAATACATGGTATCTTAACAACAATATTATCGGCTATCTGGGCAAGCTGACGCGCTTCACGCACCATACCAGCACATTCGGTGCTGATTACTTCAGCACTGACAGGACCCGTTACCAATTTGCAGATTTCAGGAATTACTTCAGCCTGTGTACGACCGCTCTTAGCAATCAAGCTGGGATTAGTAGTAACACCATAAACGATACCCAACTCCGCCATACCGACAATTTCGTCGACATCAGCGGTATCCATAAAAATTTTCATCAATGAACCCTCTTTCCCATTGAAACTGTACTATTTAAGGTAATACAATTACCTTGGTAGCATTGGTCTGACCTGGCAGGCTCATGGTCATGATACTGTACCATGCCATGATACGGTCACCTTCTTTGATATTCTGATAATCTTCATAAACATCTTTGCTGACCGTTACGATGATATCGCGGTTTGAATTAAGCAAACGCACAGATTCTCCGTTTTCACTTGGAGTAACTTTTTCAACATGCATATACTTACCTTGTTTTTCATTGTTTTTCCCAAAAACAATAGCAAATCCTTCCGCTTGAGGCGGATAGCTGCGGGTCATTTTACTGGAATAATAAGCTGTTACTTTACGGCCTTTTTTCAGGGCGCGATCACCTTTCAGATCTCCGTCTTTACCATCGATAAGCAATGTCTTATCAGTTACGATAACTGTGGCTACAGGATAATTGCCATCGCCTTTTACTGTCACTTTATCACCGTCAACAGCAATTATTTCACCGGTAGTGGCCATCACGTCACGTACCGGACTAGGATAAATTTTTTCCGGCTCTGTCGCACTGACGATCCCTAATCCCAGTGTAAATAAGCAAACTAAAGTTAAAATAAATGTGCGTTGTAATTTCATGATCACAACTCCTCTCATAGGTTCGTACTTTTTATATTATAGCAAACCTTTGTGACAAATGCGTGTTATTTTAATAACTTAATCACGATAAAAATCTTACCTATATTAAAAGAGCCCGCTATGCGAGTCCTTTCTTATTTGTTAGTATAGGCAATAGCAAGCTCCGTAAGCATGGCCACCGCTTTATAAAGGCACTTTTCATCAAAATCAAAGCAGCTGTTATGATGTCCGGCTGCAATTTCAGTACCATACATCAGGTAAGCTGCACGTCCGCCGTTCTGCTGTACTCTTTCCATAAAATAAGAACAATCTTCACTGCCACCTAAATCCATATAATCAACGACTTGACCATACTGTCCACAAGCTTCAGCAAGCGCCTTGATTTCGGCTCCCAATTCATGGTCAGCCACACAGGCTGGCGCACCTCCCGCTTCACTTACAGTTACGTCGACATTATACATATCGGCAGAAGCTTTGATCATACGACGGGCTTCAGTTACCATAAATTCGTTAATTTCTGTATTGGCACCGCGAGTTTCCATCTTTATAAGCCCGACATCAGGAAGAACATTACGTCCGGTTCCAGCCTGCAAGACACCTACATTAATCCTGGATGCCCCCTGCCCATGACGGGAAATAGAGTGCAGCGCAATACATGATGCAGCAGCTGCTAAAAGGGCATTCCGTCCTCTTTCAGGCGCTGCACCAGCATGGCTTGATTCACCTTTGAAACTGGCATCCAGCTTTGTAGTTGCCAGAAAACCTCCTGTCAGGCAGACCAGAGAATCAGATTTTGTGGCTTTGAAGCCGATATGCCCGCCGAACATATAATCGACATCATCGACAATACCTTTGGCTACCATAGCGCGAGCACCACGTACACCTTCTTCAGCAGGCTGAAAAATAAGTTTAATCGTACCTGCCATTTCTTCCTTATATTCCGATATCAGTTTGGCCAAACCCAATCCAATAGTAACATGGCCGTCATGTCCACAAGCATGCATTTCTTTTGCATGTAATGACTGAAAGCCGCTTTCTAAAGGCCGGTGATCAGCAGTATCACACTCTTCGACATCATTACAGTCCATGTCGAAACGAAAAGCTACTATTTTACCAGGTCGGGAAAATTTCATCACACCCACGACACCGGTTTTACCACCCCGCATCTTTTCAACTAAGTCTGCATCGGCACCTTCACTGACAGCACGTACCATAGCCTGTTCCAGCACTTCTGTTACGGGCAGCCCCATCATTTCCTCTTCAACCAAGGCGTCATCGCCCATATAAACTTCATACCCCAGAGCCTGTAGCTCCTTAATTACTATTGAAGCCGTTCTGAATTCCGTCCAGCCAGTTTCCGGATGACGGTGTAGATCACGACGGCGTTCGACTAATTCGGTCTGCAGCGCTTCTGCTTCCTGCCAGATTTTTTGCATACTTTCATGTCCCCTCTTTCAAAAATCTAAAAAAGTACCAGTTGATCGCTGTCAATAGGCATCAAAGCATCGGCCGGTGTTTGTTTTCTGTTTTTATCTGTTACCCATTTGCCGCAACTAGGGCAGCTCATACTAGCTGTCCGGACAGCCCAGGCCAGATGTTTGCCGCACTTAGGGCAAATAAATTCGACCTGCATTATTTCGCTTGCTTTGCGCTTTTCCATGGCTATTGCTTCGCACCTTTCATTTGTACTCTTTGGTTTATTATACTATACTGCGCCGAACTTTGCAGGCATTTTTATCAGTAACATACATAGACAAATACTGAAAAATGGGCTATTCTATAAATAAGATGATTGTAGAAATAAAAAAGCGAGGTAATATCATGGCTGGGTTAGCAAAAGAATTTGAACAGCTTGGTTGCTGGGAATCGGCAACAGAGGAAGAAAATATTGTTATTTATGGAATGGATTTCGAAGACGAAAAAGTTTTTATTGTCTTTACGGATGATATGGGAAAAACCCCTGTCGATGCAAAAGCTTCTCTTGTTGCCGCCTGCTATAGCGAAGATGATTGTTTTTACTGGGGCAAAGAACTGGAAAACTTCGCTGCCTGGCAACATATGTGCAACGAATACAAACCCGGCTCGTCTGCATTGCTGCATGCTTTGGAAGTCTATGAATTACCTAAAAATAAAACTAAATAAACAAAAGCCTGCTGCTTTAAGCGGCAGGCTTTTATTTATTTAGTTAGTTAAGTTTAAAAGTCACTTCAACACTGGCGTCAATTTTTAAAGTTCCCGGCATCAGTTGTGTAGGAGCTGCCACATCGGCCGCTAAAGAACGTTTATAATTCGTTCCAGCCGCAACCATGGTCTCACCGTTATAATCACTGATATCTGCACTAAGCATTTCACCAAGATTACGACCGCCGGCATTAGCTACGATAGCAGCCTTAGCACGGGCGTTATCAACAGCAGCCGCTAAAAGCTGACGCTGCACATTGCTTTCTTCACTTAAAGCAAAGCTTACCTGATTAACATTCGTCACGCCTTCCTGGACTGTTTTATCAATAATATCACCAAGTTTTTTCAAATCGTCAACCTTGATCCGTAAAGTAGTATTCAAAGCATAGCCTTTTTGCTTATTTTTACCGTTGACGTTTTCATAGTCAGGATACAAATTATAGCTTGAGCTTTGGATATTGTTTTCACTGATCGCCATCCCTAACAAAGCCCGACGTACTTTCTGACTTGCTTCTGCCGCCTGAGTGCGCACAGACTCAGCCGTATCGCCCTTAACACTGATTCCAAGTGTTAGATAAGCCATATCAGGTGCTACTTCCTGCTTAGCAATACCTCTGACAGATATCGTATTAGCTTCGGCTGCCATAGCGTCCCCCTGCATTGAGAATAAACTTACGGCAACAACTGCTGCAGCTGCCAGTGTTTTTATTTTTTTCATAGTAAAACCTCCTAATTCATTATGCCTTCATTATAGCATTGAATATGTGGCAAAACTATGTTTTTCAGTATTCTTCACCTAGATGTTACTTTTCCATCACAAAATCGTCACTGCTATTGCCAATTTACAAAAAAAATTTTACAATTATATAAGCATTTAAACTTAGAAAAGAGGTCATCATCATGGAACGCAAAGTCATCCAAGTAGAGGAACGCCCGCCGCTTCTGCTCAACATTCCACTCAGTATTCAACATCTGTTTGCAATGTTTGGCGCAACTGTCCTCGTCCCATTTCTCTTCAACGTAAATCCTACTACCTGCCTGTTTATGAACGGTATTGGTACATTACTCTATCTGTTTCTCACTAAGGGTAAAATACCTTCTTATCTTGGTTCCAGTTTCGCTTTTATTTCCCCTGTAATGGTTATTTTAAGTACTTCCAGTTATTCTGACGCTCAATCTGGTTTTATCGTTTTCGGTCTTATCTTTATTTTATTCTCACTTATCATCAAATATACTGGTACAGGCTGGATAGACATCATTTTCCCACCAGCCTGCATGGGTGCTATCATCGCTGTTATCGGACTGGAGCTTGCTCCTACCGCAGCAGGTATGGCAGGTCTTACCGGTGACGTAATAGATTTCAGAAATATTGCCGTTTCCATGTTTACCTTAGCCGTAACAATTATCGGTTCTGTTGCTTTTAAAGGCTTTATGGCTATTATTCCAATTTTATTTGGTGTTATCTGCGGTTACATCTTTTCATTCTTCATGGGCCTGGTAGACTTAGCTCCTGTAGCAGCAGCTCCATGGTTCCAAATGCCGCACTTTTATCAGCCAACCTTTAATCTCAATGCTATCCTGATTATTGCTCCGGCGGCCTTAGTAGTACTGGCCGAACATATCGGTCATTTAGTAGTTACAGGCAATGTAGTAGAACGTAATCTGATCAAAGATCCCGGTCTCGCACGCTCCCTTTTTGCTGATGGCTGTTCCAACGTTCTGTCCGGCTTCTTCGGTGCTACACCCAATACTACTTACGGTGAAAATATCGGCGTTATGGCTATAACCAAAGTTTATAGCGTGTGGGTCATCGGTGGTGCTGCAGTAATGGCAATTTGTCTTTCCTTTGTCGGTAAACTATCCGAACTTATTCGCAGCATCCCAGTACCAGTCATGGGCGGTGTCTGCATTCTGCTGTTCGGCGTTATTGCCGCATCCGGTATCAGGGTTCTTGTTGAAAGCAAGGTCGATTACAGTAAGTCTGCTAATCTCGTAATGTCCTCTGTAATTATGATAGTTGGTCTCAGCGGAGCCAAGCTTACCTTTGGAACGATCAGCGTTCAGGGTATGGTGCTTGCCACACTGGTTGCGATTTTAATGAGCTTGACTTTTAAATTACTTGATTCCTTAGGTTTAATGCGCAATGATTAATAAAAAAATCCTTACCTTTTTAGGTAAGGATTTTTTTATCGTTGCCTTCCACACATAGTATCAACGGACTTCCATATCTACTTTTTTTACAGCTTTAACAGCAGTGGTATCTCCATGCACTGTTTTATGCTGTGATTCTGAAGCATATTTTTTAATAAGCACACTGACCAATCCAGATTCTGCCAAAGCTCCAGGACCGTCTATACAGCCGTTAACGCAAGCCATACCTTCAAAATACTGACATGGTAATTTACCTGATGCCAGTTTTTTCATATCGTCTAAACAAGCCTCAAGTCCACTGGCATAATGAGCTTGGACCTGAGTTTCCTCTAACTCTTCCAAGGTATGGTTCAATGCACCCTGGACTCCTTTCAGCAATGGGAAACTAATCCCAAACCCAGAAGCTTGGTTTATATAGCTTTCTGAAGCAAGCGTTGCCGGATCTATTTCAGCACCCGCCATCATACAAGCAAGTTCTTCAAACGTCAGCACATAATCAATAGCATCACTAAACTTCCTTGCTTCACCTTTCTTAGCTATGCATGGACCGATAAAAACTGTAACAGCTTCAGGATATTCAGATTTTACATAGCGTCCGCAAGCAACCATTGGTGAAACAGTAGTAGATACTTTATCCGCCTCATTTGGCAAATGTTTTTGTATCAGTGCAACAAAAGCCGGACAGCAGGAATTAGTCATATATTTTTGGCGTGCCGGAACTTTTTCCATAAATTCTTTCGTTTCGTGTAAAGCCGTCATATCAGCTCCGACTGCAACTTCTTCAATCGCGGCGAATCCCATCTTTTTTAATGCTGCCACAATTTGCGGCGGAGTCACTTTAAAACCCATCTGACCAATAAACGAAGGTGCCAGTAAAGCATGTACTCGCTGCCCTGCTCTAATAGCCTGAATGATCTGCACAATATTACTGCGTTCATCAATGGCGCCAAACGGACAAGCACTGCGACAGGAACCGCACTCCACACATTTAGAAGTATCAATCTTTGCTTTTCTGTCTGCACCCGCATGGATAGCATTAAGAGCACAGGATCTCTCACACGGCCGACTGATCTCAATAATAGCTCCATAAGGACAAACTTTTTTACACATACCACATTCAATGCATTTTGTTTTATCTATATAGGCTCGATTTTGATGGATAGTGATAGCCTTCTTAGGACATTTATTCATGCATTTATGGGCTACACAGTGCCTGCAAGCGTCAGTGACCAAAAATTTATCAATTGGACATTGGTCACAAGCTTCCGGCAAGACATCAATAATAGGCAGCGCTTTATTAACAGGCTCTGTTAACGCAATTTTTGATGCCTCGACAATATTCAATCCAACCGTAAGCCCCAGTGCCATATTGATGCGATTTTTCAGTACAGCCCGTTCCTTATGCACACAGCAACGAACACGAGGACTGTCTTCTGTTACAACGCTATAAAGTATATCATAAATATGCTCTGGTAAAGTCCCTTGCCAGGTAAAGCGTGCTAAACCGGTTAATACTGCCCGGCGAAATTTCGTGACTTCAGTCAGTTCCATATGGTATACCTCCAGTGTAAAGTTTTATACATTATTATTGTAACGTTTTTTATCTTAAACAGCAAATAAAAGTACTTAGAAAATTACAATGGAGCCTATAGAAAACTTCTATACATAAAAAAATAACCATACCGTATGGTATGGTTATTTTTTAACCGGCAGCTTTCTATCCTCCCAGGCCGCTTCCAGCCAAGTACTTTCGACGTTTAAGGGCTTAACTGCTGTGTTCGGGATGAGAACAGGTGGATCCCCTTAGCTATCGCCACCGGATTGACGCTTGCGCCTATTGTTTAGGAGCAGCTTTTGCGACGCTAACAATAGTGCCGCAGGCTAACGCAAAATTCCTGACTGAACAGGGAAGAAATTTTACGATATCCTTGAAGGTTTTCTTTAAGCCTTCAAAACTATATAGAAGAGTACAAACTTTTGAGTTTGCTGTGTGTTTTTACTTCTTTTCGGCGATTCACTTTCATCGAAAACGCTCCCCTTAGGTCGCTTTTTCGATATAAGTTCCGCCACCTCTAATTCTGACTTCGCTTGCGCTCGTCACAATCAGGGCGTCACTTAAGTCAAGCCCTCGACATATTAGTATCGGTCCGCTCAATACATTGCTGTACTTACACTCCCGACCTATCAACCTCATCTTCTTTAAGGTGTCTTACTAGATTGCTCTATGAGAGATCTCATCTTAAGGCTGGTTTCACGCTTAGATGCTTTCAGCGTTTATCCTTTCCGAACGTAGCTACCCAACTGTACCCCTGGCGGGATAATTGGTACACCAGCGGTTCGTCCACTCCGGTCCTCTCGTACTAGGAGCAGCCCCCTTCAAATCTCTTGCGCCCGCGATGGATAGGGACCGAACTGTCTCACGACGTTCTGAACCCAGCTCACGTACCACTTTAATGGGCGAACAGCCCAACCCTTGGGACCGACTTCAGCCCCAGGATGTGATGAGCCGACATCGAG
>NZ_AP019004.1:2127500-2454371 GCF_003945365.1 Phascolarctobacterium faecium
CAGCCATATTGATATGGCTTGCTGATGTCACCATTGATAAGATCAGCATTAGCATGACAGCCTCCACTACAGAAAAATCTAGCCCAACAAGTACTGCATTCTGTCTTAGTCATCACATGAGTATGTCTGAATTTTTGTACCAGATCAGGTTTTACGACACCTGTTTCCAACGTTCCTAATTTGTATTCTTCTCTGCCTACAAACTGATGACATGGATAAATGTCGCCTTCGGGCGTTATGGCAAAATATTCATGCCCAGCACCGCAGCCTGCTAAACGTTTAGCCACACAAGGTCCGTTATCAAGAGCGACATTAAAATGGAAAAAATCAAAAGCATCGCCTTCACGGCGCTTTTGCAGATAAGCCCTTGCCAGTTTATCATATTCTTCATATAGTACAGGCAGATCAGCTTCGGTAAGTACATAAGGTTCGTCAATTCCTACAACAGGTTCTACAGAAAGTTCTTTCCCGATCTTTGTCATATCGAGAGTATCTTCAGCAAAATGCGGATTAAAATGAGTATAAGTACCACGCAGATAATAATTTTTTCCATTCCGGCTTTCAATAACTTTTTTAAACCCGCGAACAGCTGCATCATAACTGCCCGTTTTATTTGGGAACGGCCTCATATTATCATGAGTTTCTTTTTTGCCATCCAAACTAAGAACAAGCATGACACGATTATCATTTAAAAATTGAATAATATCATCATTCAAAAGTGTTCCGTTAGTAGTGAGTGTCAATTTGATATTTTTGCCGGTTTCAAATTCACGACGACGCACATAGTTTATGACATGTTTGACAACCTCAGGATTCATCAGCGGTTCACCGCCAAATAGATCCAGCTCTAAGTTATGACGCATTTTACTGCCAGCTATAGCAAACTCCACAGCCTTTTCAGCTGTTTCTTTGCTCATCATTGCACGATATCCTCCAAAATCACCTGTCCCTGCAAAGCAATATCCACAGCGCAGATTGCAGTCATGAGCTATATGCAGACATAACGATTTTAGTATTGGTGTTTCTGCAAAAGTCTGGGGCACTTCAAATTCAGGAGAAAAAAGTAATCCTTCTGCCTGTAACTGATGAAGTTCTTCTAAAGCTTCACGCAAATCTTTTTCCGGATAGCTTGTTTGTAAGGCCGCAATGGCTTCATCATCATTAGTTCCATCAAAAACATCAAGCAAATCATAGATGACATCGTCTACCAGATGCACAGCTCCACTGTTAACGTCAAGTACAGCCATATATTCATCAAGACGCATTTTATGAATAAGCATGTATTTCCACCTTTCATAGTAAAACAGCCCCCTGTAAAACAGGGAGCTGCAAATTAAACAAATATACTAGTTAAATAAAGCCACAGCCTGAATTATTTTTGCTCACAAACCTGATTGCCAACAGTGCAGGAAGTTTTGCAGGCAGATTGGCAGGAAGCAGGACATTCGCCGCAGCCGCCGGTTTTTAAAGTTTTGTTCAGAATTGCTTTATTCACGGTTTTAATGTGTTTTCTCATTTTAAGATACCCCCAATATGTTTTGCTTACTGATTTATTTTACCGTTTTTTGCAGATTTCTGCAAGTGTTCTCCTGATATTTTCTTATAAGCTCTTGAAAAAATGTATGTTAATGCCTCGTTCTTTCAAGTATCCAACCCAATAAGAATAACGCAATCTTTCTTTAAAAGTATTGATATTTGAATCGTCAATATAAATACGTCCTAATTCCAACGGCTTTTGTTCCATAGTTTTTTTACTGACAGTGCCGGCATTCCCAGTAACAGCCCAGTAATAACCGTATTCTTTTACCGCCGCTAAAATTTTTGAATTATACATACCATTAGGATATGAAAGTGAACGAACTACATAACCATTATAATCTTTTTTCAGAAAATACCGCGAAGTAGCAAGCTCCCAACTCAAATACTGAGAATCTATATCCGTAAGTATCTGATGATTGATTGTATGAGAACCAATTTCCATCCCATTATCTATCAAAGACTGTATCTGATCGTGTGTCATATATCTGTAATGCCCTATTTTACTATGAACAACAAAAAAGGTCGCTGTAGCGTTATATTTTTTTAAAAGCGGCAGAACATTAGTATAGTTATCAAGATAGCCATCATCGAAGGTCATAACAATTGTTTTTTCTGTAGATTCACCATTGGCAAACATCTCTGCCATTTTTTTCACTGATACCATTTTATAACCATTGTCATGCAAATATTGCAAATGCGTTTCAAAAGTTTCTTTAGAAACAAACAGTTCTTCCATCCAGCCATCTGCCGACCCGATGCCATGATATTCCAATATCGGCACAGCCTCTTCACAATACTGTTGATAGTCATACCTTACATAAAAAGCTGTTAAAGCAAGTAATACTATTATACTAATACCAACGGCAGCCATATATTTTTTATACTTTTTCCAAAGATCACTCATTCTTTATCATCCCTAGTTCTTCAGCTAAATGCTGTATTTTTTTCAAGCGGTGATTAATTCCTGATTTTCCTATTTTCCCTTCGGATAGATCAGCTAATTCATTTAGAGAAGCGTCGGGATGATTTAAGCGTAATTCTGCCGTTTCACGTAATGTCAGCGGCAATTTTCCCAATCCCAGATGTTTTTCTATATAACGTATGCTTTCAAGCTGTTGTACAGCCGCCTGCACAACTTTATTAAGGTTTGCCGTCTCACAGTTAACTACTCGATTAACATTATTGCGCATTTCTTTAACAATACGTACATTTTCAAATTCCAACAAAGCATTATGTGCTCCGATAACTGATAAAAACGAGGTGATACCATTTCCTTCTTTCAAATAAACGATATAATCATTTTTTCTGTCTGTTATTTTTACAGGCAATGAAAATCCTTGCATAGTTTTCATGATCATTTTCGCAAAATCCTGGTTCTCAGTTACCATTTCCAAATGGTAATCACTGGCAGGTCTGCTGATCGAGCCACCCGCTAGAAAAGCTCCGCGCAGAAAAGATTTGCGGCAGCAAGGAGTTGTTAATAAAGATGTTTTGCCTCCTTCATTTTCTGCCGGCAAAAGCTGTAATTCTTCCAAAGCTTTACCAGCCTCTGGTGAAGGTACTACTTTTACCTGATAGCGATTGTTTTTTTTAAGGCGACGTGATCTTGTTATTACTACTTCTGTTTTAACATCGTAGTTATTTTTAAACAACTGAAGCACACGCCTGGCTAAAGCAGCATTTTCGGTCGAAAAATGAATACCCATATTTCGGCCTCTTAAAATAATAGCACCACTCATTCTCAGCAAACCAAACAGTTCGGCTTTTTCACAGCACTGTTTACCGTTTTCAAGCCGGGCTAATTCGTTTTTCACTTCGTTAGAAAAAGACACCGGTCATTCTCCTTCTATAAAATAATTGATATATCTATTTTTTCTTTAATTCACGCATGCTTTGCCGCATAAAGAAGTAATCAAAAAATTGTATACCTTTGCCAAATAAACGTAAACGATAAACTAAAGAAATAATAACCTGCGCCAGTTTCTGCGGATTATGCCGCACTAAATCTTTATTACTGATAAGACGCGTGGGAATAACCTGGATCCCAAGCCGTTCTATTTTTTTGATATCGGGCGTAACAGGCATAGAACCTTTTTCGTTATATTGCGCTAATTGCGCCGCTGTAACCCGCTGGTCATTAACAATAACATAATCTAGAAACTGGGTTCCAGCCTGCTGAATAAGTGCCTGTACATGTTCAAAAGCCCCATAACCATCTGTTTCTCCGGGCTGCGTCATTACATTGCATATATAGATTTTCACAGCTTCTGATTTGATAACGGCATCACGAATACCTGTTACCAATAGATTAGGTATGACACTGGTATAAAGACTGCCCGGACCAAAAATCAGGATATCAGCATTTAGAATAGCCTGCACTGCACTGGCAGTTGCCGGTGCATCGGCTGGTTCCATAGCCATCGTTCTGATTCTTTTATGTGCTTTTGGTATCTCCGATTCACCGTTAATAATACTGCCATCCGTCATTTCTGCTTTCAGTCTGATATCACGCAGCGTTGACGGAACAACTTTACCGCGCACATTCAAAATCTGACTCGTGGCAGCAAGGCCTGCTTCCATACCGCCTTCAGCTTCAGCCATGGCAGCAATAAACAGATTGCCAAAACTGTGTCCCGCCAGCGGCGAATCGCCTTTAAAACGGTACTGCATGATCCGTTCCATCAAAGGTTCGCGATCCGCCAAGGCAACCAGGCAGTTGCGCAGATCACCGGGCGGTAAAATCCCCATTTCTTTCCGCAGCCTTCCTGAAGATCCGCCGTCGTCACCTACAGTGACAACAGCAGTACAGTTATTCGTAATATATTTCATACCGCGCAGCAGAGTTGAAAGTCCAGTGCCACCACCAACAACAGTAATTGCCGGACCGCGTGTCAGCTTGCGCTGCGTAAAGATTATTTCCATCAGCGACGCATTATTATCTGGCATAACAGCCTCAACTACAGAACGAATAATTTTACGAGTTGCATAATACATAATAAATAATCCAGCACATAGGGAAATAAAACCTGTCAACATCGAGACGGTATTAGAATATTTACCAGTAGTAAGATATGACATACGAAAAAGCATTTCTTCAACAAAACCCATAAATTGGTAATTGAAAAATAGTGCCAGCCCAATAGCACAGCACAGCACGCCCCCTGCAAAAAGCAGCAACCAGCGTTTCAGGTTTATTCCCGGACATAACCAACTGATCCAGCCCATAGGAACCTCCTCTTATTTGTTTTTCCGCTGCAGATCACGATGAGTAAGCTGTACGGCATAGCCCTGTGTACGCAAAAATTCATACAATCGATTTGCTATAAATACCGAACGATGCTGTCCCCCGGTACAGCCTACACTTATAACAAGCTGGCTTTTGCCTTCGGAAATGTACTGTGGCAACAAAAATTCAAGCATTTCTTCTTCTTTTTTCAGAAACTGAAACGTTTGAGGGAAACGACAAATAAAATCGGCAACCGGCTGGTCATTGCCAGTTAAACGCTTTAAATCTTCTTCATAAAACGGATTGGGCAAAAACCTGACATCTAAGACCATATCACTATCTAATGGCAGTCCGTGTTTAAAACCAAAGGACTGTACTAAAACAATCATGCGCTCTACACCGCCATTGCCTGAATACAACTTCCAAATTTTTTCTTTCAGCTCTGCTGTAGGCATATCAGTAGTATCGATAATGTGTGTAGCCCTGTTGCGTACTTCAGTCAATCTCTCACGCTCTACAGCAATATTTTCACTGAGGCTTTTACCCTGCCCGAGCGGATGACGGCGACGTGTTTCTTTATACCGCCTGATCAAGCTATCATCCGATGCATCAAGATACAACAATTCATATTCATGTCCCATAGCTTTCATTTCGTCCAATATTTCTATCAACTCGTCAAAAAAACGACCACCGCGTACATCTACTACCAGAGCAGTATTACGGGCCTGCGTTTGACGACATAATTCGGCAAACTTAGGAATAAGTGCCGGTGGCAAATTATCAATACAGAAAAAATTCATATCCTCCAACGTCCGCACAACTTGTGTTTTACCTGCACCGGACATCCCTGTAATGATCAGAAACTTTGATTCTTCCATAAGCTCACCTCCATATATACTAAAACCATAATAAATGACCCTATAAGGTTTATTATACCACAAGGGTATATATTCTCAACAGAATCGAAAATACCTCGTCAAGTTATCATATTATATCACAGTAATCAAAAAAGACGCCCATTTCAGGGCGTCTTAATCAGCAAAACTTAAAATGCGCAGGGATCAGAAAATTTAATGTTACTATGCAGATCGAGTTTCTCAAAAACTTCCTGCATTGCTTGTTCCAGTATACTCAGCATTTCTTCTATCTGCTGTACCGTACTTACCAGCGGCGGCATAAAAATAATAACATCACCAATATTCCTTACAATAAGGCCATATTTCCTGGCTGTCTGGCAAATTCCCCCTGCCATCAAAAGAGTTGAGTCAAAGGGTATTTTTAAATTTTTATCATGCATCAGCTCAATACCGGCAAGCATACCGCATTGGCGCGCATTACCAACATATTTCATAGTATTCATCTTCTGTATATGTTCTGCAATAACTGCCATTTTGGGCGGCAGATTTTCAATAACATCGTCTTTTTCAAAAAGCTCCAACCCGGCAACACCAGCTGCACAAGCCAAAGGATTACCGGTATATGAATGTCCGTGGTAAAAAGTTTTATATTCGGCTGCTTCACCTAAAAAAGTATTGTATATCTCATCAGTCACCATTGTAGCACCTAATGCCATATAACCTGCGGTAATACCTTTGGACAAGCACATCATATCCGGACAGATACCTTCATTCTCACAGGCAAATAATTTCCCGGTACGGCCAAATCCAGTCGCAACCTCATCAATTATCAGAAGCACATTATATTTTTTGGTAAGTTCACGTACACCTTTGATATACCCCTTAGGCTGCATCAACATTCCTGCAGCTGCCTGTACAAGAGGTTCTATAATCATTGCAGCAACTTTATCACTGTTTTCTTTCAAATAATCTTCCAACTCCTGCAGCAAAAAATCCCGGAATTCTATTTCACTGTTTATCCCCTCTATACTGCTGTGGTAAAACGACGGGCAAGTCATTTTTTTAGTATTAAAAAGCAAAGGTTTGTAGACTTTATGAAAAACATCTATATTACCAACGCTAACCGCACCTACCGTATCTCCATGATAAGAATCTCCCAAATTGATAAATTGCTGTTTTTCAGGCAAACCTTTATGCTGCCAGTATTGAAAAGCTATTTTTACTGCCGCTTCCACAGCTGTAGATCCGTCATCTGAATAAAAAACTTTATTCAATCCTTTAGGCGTTACCTCAACTAATTTTTTCGCCAATTCAGCAGAAGGCTTATTAATAAGACCAAGCAAAGTAGTATGGGCTATTTTATCAAGCTGTTTTTTTACAGCTTCATCAATTTCCCGACGGCGATGTCCATGTATATTAACCCATAAACTGGAAATACCGTCATAATAAGCGTTTCCTTCAACATCATACAATTTGACTCCTTCGCCATGATCAATTACCAGCTGCTTATTTTCGTTCCATCCTTTCATTTGTGTAAAAGGATGCCAGATATATTCTTTATCCATAAATTCCCATTGATTCATTTTACAGTACCTCCTGCTAATGATAATATTCTATCAATATCAATGTTCGCCTCTGTAATTTCAGCTAATTCACGACTATTAAATTCATCAAGCAAATGCTGAGATAGGACTGGCAATTTTCCTAAAATTGGTAAACCGGTTAATTTCTCATAATAATAAAGATTGCTTTGCTCCAAGGCACCAGCTTTTTTTCTGTCCCAACCATTAACTATCAATCCCACTACTTTCAAACCATGTATCCTTGCATATTCAGCCGTCAATACAGCATGATTAACATTACCTAGAACAGCTTTAACCACTATAACCAAAGGCAGCTTCAGTTCACTGAAAAAATCTTTAACCAAATATTCATCAGTCAAAGGCGCGGAGATTCCTCCTACGCCTTCAACTATACTGATTTGACTGCCCAAAAGCATCTCCCTTGCTCCTGCCAGCATTACACACGGATCTATTTTTATACCAGCAAGACGGCTGGCTTCAGCAGGAGCCAAGGCAGCCTCCAATACATATGGTACGACCTGATCATGTTTTTCCACATTTAGCCCCGCGCAGTGCAGTAAAAACTCGGCATCTGTAGAAATCAACTTCCCGTCACTATTCTTAACACATCCTGAAGCAGCAGGTTTGTAAACGCCAGTTTTATAACCGCGGTGCCGCATAGCTGCCGCCAAGGCTCCACTTACTACTGTTTTACCTATTTCAGTATCCGTTGCCGTAACGCCTATTCCCAACATTTATTCAGCCTTCTTTCTTTTCACCATGTTTTAGTTCCTGCCAAAGCGCAGTAATTATTTGAGCCGCCTGACGCAACTGCTCTTCGCAATGAGCAGCTGTAACCGTTATCCGAAGGCGGCTTTCGCCACGAGGGACTGTCGGCGGGCGAATACCTGACACTAAAATACCTTTCGACTTCAACCTGTCAGCAAATTGCATCGTAAGCCCAGCCTCCCCAATGACAACTGGTATAATCGGAGTAATACCTTCAACAACATTCAATCCACCTTCCAATAAAAGCCGGCGCATTAGTCTTGAGTTTGCCCGTAAAGAATCAAGGTATTTTGAAGCCTGAGTTTGTAAAAGTAACAACGCTGCATTAGCTGCCGCTAAAGTAGCAGGAGCTAATGCTGTTGAAAAAATAAACGGTCGTGACCTGTTAATAAGATAGTCAATAAGTATTTTTTTACCAGCTACATAACCTCCTTCTGCTGCCAACGCCTTGCTCAATGTTCCTACCTGCAGATCTATTACATCCGTTAAACCGTAATGAGACGCCGTTCCGCTGCCATCATTTCCAATTACGCCCACTCCATGCGCATCATCAACTATAAGGAAGGCATTGAATTGTTTTTTCAGCACCGCCAAAGAAGGCAGATCAGCAATATCACCATCCATACTGAAAACTCCATCTGTAACGATAAATCGCTGACCAGTAACAATTTCCGTCTCTAAAAGCCGCTGTAAATCTGCCATATCATTATGTTTATAAACAACCACTTTGCAACGGCTAATACGGCAGCCGTCAATAATACTTGCGTGATTAAGTTCATCACTGAAAACAACATCACCAGTTTGCAGCAAACCATACAAGACTCCCAAATTGGTCATATAGCCTGTATTAAAAACCAAAGCACTTTCACTATGCTTAAAATCTGCCAGTCGCTTTTCCAGTTCACTTGCTATGAAGGTCCCTCCAGTAGTCAGTCGTGAACCACTGGAACCAGTACCAAATTTTAAAGCCGCTTGGGAAGCTGCTTCAATAACTTCCGGAGCATGAGTAAAACCAAGATAATTATTACTTGCCAATACCAAGTAAGTCTTACCGGTTCGATCCTGTGCCTGAGCTGGATTTACAAAATACAGCTCAGTAATTCTACGCGCCAGCCCTGCTTGACTGATATAAGCCAACTCTTTTGCGATCCTTGTCTCAAGCATCTTATTTATCCTCCGGTCTGATCAATACTACCTGATCCTGTAAATAGGTGATAAGTTTCTGAACATCAGTTCCCTGCTCTACAAAAAAAACTCTGCCACCAATCGGGTTGCCATATTCTTTCAATACAGGAATACGTTTATATCCATATTTTGCCGAAGCTACATAACCAGTCACATATTCAGGATCATCCGACCAGCATAATTCAGCGACAACCCCAACAGCACTGGCCACTTTAGATGCCAATACCAAAGCCTCACGGACATGATCCCCCAAAAGCCCTTTTTCTAAAAGTCTCGCCTCATATCTTTCTGAATTGTCACAATCCATTTTACTGACTCTCACACCACGTTCACCTAAAGAGTCCACTCTTAGCCCTGTATCCGCATCCAAAAGCATCGCTCCGCGCATACTGTCCCGCAGATTGATTATACGGGAAATCCCAGCCGCTACAGCTTCAGTACTCACTCCGGCTTTAACAAGTTCCTCCACAGCCGCTTTCCTGCCTGCCATAACACAATCTGCCTGACAGCTTGAAAGCGGCAGCAACGGACGATAAAAAATATCTGCAGTTTTTACCGCTTCTACTTTTAAGCTTATAAAATCCGCCATTCCACGCTGATGCTTTTGTGCCCTATGCAGCATTGCAACAATCGCCTGTTCTATTTTTTCTTCACTTAAAATACGTTCGGCACCAGAAATATGGCGTCCGCCTTGTTCATGCGGACCTCCTTGCGCAGAACGCATTTTGACACTGTAAAGCATATTCTCACCTTCTTGGACTTACAGTACCGGAACAGTAACTTTACGTCCCAAATCTTTAATCATCTGTTTATCAGCATCTGTACTGCGTCCGCCCGTAGTCAGATAACCGCCTATCATAATTCCGTTAAGGCCGCCGTTAAGTGCCAAAGCCTGCAAATCACGTAAATTTACTTCGCGTCCTCCGGCTGTTCTAATCAGTGCTTTAGGCAAAATGAACCGAAACACTGCATAAGCACGCAATATTTCTAAAGGAGTTAAAGTTTTATTATCGGCAAAAGGAGTACCGGGGATGGGAGTAAGTAAATTAAGCGGCACTGAATCTATTCCCAGTCTCTTCAATTCGAAAGCCATTTCAACACGCTGTTTTGCTGTTTCATTAAGTCCAAAAATACCGCCGCTGCAAACTCTTAATCCTGCTTTCTGAGCATTCCGGATCGTAAACATTTTATCTTCATAAGTATGAGTACTGCAGATATCCGGAAAATGGCTGGGTGCAGTTTCAATATTAGAATGATATCTGGTGACACCTATTTTTTTTAATTCAAAAGCCTGTGCTTCTGTTAATATTCCTAACGACGCACAAATTTCAATACCAACTTCCTCTCTAATTCGAATAAGCGTTTTACAAATATTATCAAAATCGTCTGCTTTACTTTGTCCGCGTCCACTGGTAACTATGGAAAACCTTACAGCACCTGCAGCTTTAGCCTTTTTTGCCGCATCAACTATCTCATCTTCCGCTAGCAATGAATATTCTTCAACACCAGTATTATAATGGGCTGACTGAGCACAAAATTTACAATTTTCAGGGCAGCGGCCGCTGCGGCCATTGATGATAGCACAACAATCTACAGCATCCCCTGTAAACTTTTGTCTGATTCTATCTGCCATAGCTAAAAGCAGCATCGTATCATCATCGCTAACATCAATAAGCTGTTCAGCTTCTTGACAGGTTATTGATCCACCCTGAAGAACTCTATCCGCTAAGCTTAAAATTAAATTTTTCATTTCTCTAGCTCCTTCGTAAACCTTTATTTTTTTTTAGTTAACAATCAAATTATAGCTCGTCAACGCTTTTTAGTCAACTAGTTAACTTAAGATGGTTAACGTATAATAAAAGGCACCGCTGTAAAAACAGCGGTGCCTTTTATTATTTTTCTGTAAATTATCTTATTGTAAATTTATCTCAGCCTGCCTGGTAAGTATATTTTCGATAGCCAATGCCACGCCATCATTATCATTACTAGCAGTAATCAATTTTGCCGCCTGCTGGACCTGAGGTTTTGCGTTAGCAACAGCAACTCCGATACCAGCATTGGCAATCATCGAAATATCATTATTTGAGTCGCCTATACACATGATTTCATCCGGTTTAATACCAAAACTTTCCGCCAATTCTTTAACAGCAACCCATTTATTAACCGCAGGCTCCATCAGCTCCAAAAAATTGTCCTTAGAACTGGTTACGTCAATACGTCTATCAAAACGATTCGCCACATCTTGCCAAGCCGCTGCAAAATCACTGCTTTCAGTCATCAGTAATAATTTATACGGAGCTTTGGTTATATGATATACAGCTTCACCAACAGCAGTCGTAGGAACACCGGAAATACGGCTATACATACGAGAATATTCATTTTCTTCCTTTACAAGCAGTTCATCATCTATATATACCTGAACATAATAGTCTTTTTCTTTGCAATAGGACAGAGCATCTAAAGCTGTTTGCAGCTGCATTGGTTTCCGAGCGTATACTTTTTCTGAAAGCGCACCCTTTACCAATGCTCCATTATAAGCGATCAAAGGAACATCCAATTGTAATTGTTCAGCAAAGGGCTTGATAGATCTGTACATTCTGCCCGTTGCAAGAGTAAAAACAATTCCTGCAGCTAATGCTCTTTTAATAGCAGCAAGGTTACGCGGAGATATTTTCCGCTCATTATTGAGCAATGTATCATCCATATCACTGGCAATCATTTTGATTTTCATTATTTGATCTCCTTTTTAACTGTTAGTTCAGTAACACCTAATACCATCAGACAAAATACCGCCAGCAAAACTAACGCACCAAATTTATCAGTCACTGTGTAACCTGGCAGCAAACGCATAATATCCATAGTTAGACAGCTGCTGCCCACAAACAGCAAAGCCCGCTTCCGTAAGATAGAACCACCAAGTTTCCATACTAAAATCTGGACTAAGGCACTGCCAATACCAGCAATACATGCCCCTGCTATCAGACCGCCCAATGTGACGACCTCCATAACATCAGTCCAGTAAATCAAACAAAAATAAAGCACGCTCAAAGTTACGGCGCGCAGAAAAAATGCATACATACCATCACCCGAGATATATTATACCACAAGGGTACGTATTCTCAACAGACTAGAAAGCACCTCGTCAAGTTTTTACACAGTACTATAAAATAAAAAGAAGTTTCGCTATGCGAAACTTCTTTGATATTATTATTTATTGTTTACTGAACTGGTCTTTGCCAACACCGCACAAGGGACAAACCCAATCTTCCGGTAAATCTGCAAAAGCAGTGCCTGCCGCTATCCCATTATCAGGATCTCCTATTTCCGGATCATAAATATACCCACAAACATCACATACCCATTTTTCCATTTGTTTCAACTCCTTAAATTGATATTTTCAACTACATCAGCGACCTGCTGTAAAACAAAACCTTATTTTTTCAAGCTCTGTTAATTAAGCATTAACTACGACATCAAAAAGCAAGTCCTGTTTTACCACAAAATTACCGCTAATTGTTCTTTAATAATATTATACCATCAATACAGCAAAAGTCATCAAACAAAATTTACATAAATGACGATTTAATTTATTTAAGCACTTCTCGCTTTTCTGGCAAATCTAAACGAAAAAAATCATAAATACGCTGTGCTGTTGGATAATTCATACCTTCTACTTCTGCTAATTCTTCTACACTGGCAGCTTTCATCGCATCCAGCGACTGAAAGCGTTTCCATAAAGCCTGACGTCTTTTCGTGCCAATACCTTCAATATGATCAAGTACCGAAACCAAATTCCGCTTACTACGCAATTTACGATGATATGTTATGGCAAAACGGTGTGCTTCATCTCGAATCCGCTGTATCAAATGAAGAGAAGCAGAATCTCGATCCAACAAGATACTTTCAGACGAACCCTCTGTAAATATTTCTTCTTCCCGTTTAGCCAAGCCAATAACAGGAAGTTCATGCAGACCTAAGCCACGAATAACTTCCAGCGCTGAACTCAGCTGTCCTTTACCACCGTCGATAATGACAAGACTTGGCAGTTCCTCATAATCTTTATAGCGTCGGTAAACGACTTCCTGCATTGATTTAAAATCATCTGGTTTCCCTTCTGTAGATTCAATTTTATAACGGCGGTAATCTTTTTTACAGGGTTTCCCATTACGAAAAACCACCATTGAAGCTACCGTTTCTGTTCCCTGAGTATGCGAAATATCAAAACAATCTATTCTTTCTAATGCATTTGGCAATTGCAGAGCTTTCTGTAATTCTTCTGCCGCCTGTTCCTCTGTTTTCAGCGAAACCTGACCTTTGCGCAGCCTCTCTTCAAGAAGTTTGGCTGCATTTTCAACCGCAAGATGCAATAATTCACGTTTAGTTCCCCTCCGGGGCTGTAAAAACTCAACTTTACGCCCGGCTCTTGCTGTCAGCCACTCTTCCAGAACGAACAACTCATCCGCCGCAGGAAGAACTGGCAAAAGTATTTCCCGCGGAACAAAAGATACCTCGTTATAATATTGTTTAATAAAAGCAGTCAAAATTTCCTGATCGCTGTCATCATCATTTTGTAAAAAGAAATTATCACGACCAATCAACTTGCCGCCACGAACAAAAAATATCTGCAAACAAGTTCCGGTACTATCTTTGGCAAGACCTACTACATCAAGATCACCACCGCTTGTTACAGCCTTCTGCTGTTCGTTCAGTCTTATTACAGCCTGCAGTTGGTCACGTACCCGGGCAGCTTCTTCAAAAGCATAATTTTCAGCGGCCTGCTGCATCTGCAACTTTAGTTCACGTTCAAGTTCAGACGTACGCCCATCTAACAGTAAACACACGGCTCTGATCATTTTTCCATAATCTTCTCGGGAAACATACCCCGCACATGGAGCAAGGCAACGTTTAATATGATATTGCAGGCAGGGCCTATCGGTATTCATTTTTCGGCAATTGCGCAAAGGAAACATTGACCGCAGCAGTTTAACAGTAGCGTGCATTGCCCCAGCATCTGCATAAGGACCATAATATTTAGCACCGTCACGAAGCTGTTTGCGCGTAACATAAATACGCGGGAAATCTTCCTGCATCGTTACCTTCAAATAAGGATAAGTTTTATCATCCTTAAGCATAATATTATAGCGCGGACGGTGCTTTTTTATTAAATTGCATTCTAAAATAAGCGCTTCAACTTCGCTGTCTGTAACAATGGTTTCTATTTCAGCAACTTTTGCGACTAATGCTTTAACTTTTACAGTATGTGATGCCAGATTACGAAAATAACTGCGTACACGATTTTTTAATACTACCGCCTTTCCGACATAGATAATTTTCCCATGTTCGTCACGCATTATATAAACGCCAGATTTATCCGGCAGTACAGCTAAAGTTTTAGCAATAGATTCATTCATTACTGATACCACCCATGTTTTTTAGCCTGAGCCAAAGCTTGTTTAATATATTGACCTGTATATGATTTCTTGTTTTTAGCTACTTCTTCAGGAGTACCACAGGCAAGCAGAGTACCTCCCTTGTCACCGCCCTCAGGACCCAAATCGATAATATAATCGGCAGTTTTGATAACGTCAAGATTATGCTCAATAACAACGACGGAATCACCTGCTCCGACCAGTCTTTGTAATACCTCTAATAATTTATGTACATCTGCTATATGCAGGCCGGTTGTAGGTTCATCTAAAATATACAGAGTTTTCCCTGTGCTGCGCCGTGATAATTCTGTTGCCAGTTTCACGCGCTGCGCCTCACCACCGGAAAGTGTTGTTGCAGCCTGCCCTAACCTAATATAACCTAAACCAACATCTTCAAGAACCTCAAGCTTACGATAAATACGTGGCAGATTTTTAAAAAATTCACAGGCTTCCGTTACAGTCATGTCTAAAACTTCGGCAATAGTTTTTCCTTTGTAATGTACCTCCAGGGTATCACGATTATAGCGGGCACCATGACATACCTCGCAGGGAACGTATACGTCAGGCAGAAAATGCATCTCTATTTTATTCATACCATCGCCGCGGCAAGCTTCACAGCGTCCGCCTTTAACATTAAAGCTGAAGCGCCCTGGCTTATAACCGCGCAGTTTTGCTTCATTTGTCTGGCTGAACAGTTCACGAATAAAATCAAAAACTCCGGTATAAGTAGCCGGATTTGAACGAGGGGTCCTTCCAATAGGAGACTGATCAATATTAATAACCTTATCGATCTCACTCAATCCCAAAATTTCTTTATGGTCTGCTGGCCGCAGACGTGCCCCATGCAGTTTCGCAGCCAATGCGTTATAAAGAATATCGTTAATCAGCGTTGACTTGCCACTACCGGAAACACCAGTCACAACAGAGAAAACACCTAAAGGAATTTTTACATCGATGTTCTTAAGATTATTTGCCTTGGCTCCTTTAATTTCAATAAAACGACCGTCATTACTTCTGCGTTTTTTCGGTACAGGAATAAATTTGCGTCCGCTAAGATACTGACCGGTAATTGATTGCTCTGACTGCTTGACGACTTCAGCAGTTCCCTGTGCTACTACATTACCGCCATGCTCACCGGCTCCAGGACCAATGTCAATAATCTGATCAGCAGCATACATTGTCTCTTCATCGTGTTCAACTACCAGCAGCGTATTTCCCAGATCACGCAAATGCTTCAATGTCTCAAGTAATTTACTGTTATCACGCTGATGCAGCCCAATACTTGGTTCGTCTAAAATATATAATACGCCTACCAAACCAGAACCAATCTGTGTTGCCAGACGAATACGCTGTGCCTCACCGCCAGAAAGCGTTCCGGCAGCACGATCCAAAGTAAGATAATCCAGTCCGACATCATTCAGAAATTTTAGCCGGGCCAGAATTTCTTTTAGGACTTGTTTTGCTATAATCTGCTGTCGTTCAGTAAGTTTCAACGCATTAAAAAATTCTATTGCATCACGTACGGTCAACGCTGTGACCTGACAAATATTTTTACCGCCAACAAGAATGGCAAGAACCTCTTTTTTCAACCTGGCACCATGACACACAGGGCAAGGAGTACTTGTCATAAACCCTTCAATATCCAAACGCATCCGTTCGGAAAAAGCTTCTCGATGGCGACGGCGCAGCATAGGAATAATACCCTCAAAAGCAGTAGTATGTTTTTTTACTTCTCCCTGCATATTTTCATAGACAAAAGAAAATTTTTCTTCACCGCTGCCATACCAGAGCAAGTCTTTTATTTTTTCCGGTAAATCGTTCCAAACCGTACCAAAATCATATCCATAAGCCTTCAGAACCGCTCCCAGCTGTTTCATATGATAAGCTTCCATATTCGTGCTGAGTGCTGCAATTGCACCTTCCGCAAAGGGTTTAGCGCCATCTGGAATAATCAGCTCTTTATCCAATTCCATATTCATGCCCAACCCAGTACATTCAGGACAAGCACCATAAGGGTTATTGAAGGAAAAGAGACGCGGCTCGATTTCAGGCAAACTTATACCACAATCACTGCAGGCAAAATGTTCGCTGTACAATTGCGTTTCACCATTAATAACATTTATTTCCACCAAACCATCAGCCAACTTTAAAGCCGTCTCTATAGAATCTGATAACCTCTGAGCGATACCATCACGTACAGCCAAACGATCAACTATCACGGATAAGTCGTGCTTTCTTTTCTTATCCAGAGATATTTCTTCATCTAATGTGCGCACCTCACCATCAATATACATTCTGGCGTAACCAGCTTTGCGCATAGAATCTAAAATTTTCTGATGTTCACCCTTACGGCCGCGCACCAAAGGTGCCATAACCATAAATTTAGTATTTTCAGATAGTTCCAGAACATGATCGACAATCTGCTCAACTGTCTGCCGTTCAATAATTTTTCCGCAATTTGGGCAATGAGGTTCTCCAATACGGGCAAACAACAAGCGCATATAATCATATATTTCAGTTACTGTGCCCACTGTTGAACGCGGATTACGACTGGTAGTCTTCTGGTCGATGGAAATGGCAGGGCTGAGCCCTTCAATATAATCCACATCCGGCTTATCCATCTGTCCTAAAAATTGACGCGCATAAGCGGACAGCGATTCGACATAACGACGCTGCCCTTCCGCATAGATAGTATCAAATGCCAAAGAAGATTTACCGCTGCCAGATAAACCGGTAACTACAACCAGCTCATCACGCGGTATCTCAACTGTGATATTTTTCAGGTTATGCTGCCTGGCACCTTTTACAATTAATTGTTCTTTCATTACTTACTCCTGTTTTTAGGTTTAGGCGACAATTTCTGGCCTAACTGTCCTTTAATTACGATCAAACGGTCCCTTAATTCTGCAGCAAGCTCAAAGTTAAGTTCCTTGGCAGCAACAGCCATACGTTTTTCAAGTTCTTTCGCCATTTTCTGCAATTCTTTTTCCGACCGTTTTTTTATCGCATTATCACTGTAATCTTCCGTCCCGTCATCCTCGGCAATCTTCGTCAGTTTTAT
Source organism: Phascolarctobacterium faecium (assembly GCF_003945365.1). NCBI lineage: Bacteria > Bacillati > Bacillota > Negativicutes > Acidaminococcales > Acidaminococcaceae > Phascolarctobacterium > Phascolarctobacterium faecium. Next base: position 2,145,149 of record NZ_AP019004.1, read on the forward strand.
CAGCTGACGTTGTTCTTTATAGATAGTTTTTGGTGTAATCTGATGCTCTTTATTATAATCTTCCTGCAGTTCCCGGCGGCGGTTTGTTTCATCAATGGCACGCCGCATTGAATCCGTAATACGGTCAGCATACATTATAACCCGTCCGTGCTCATTACGGGCAGCTCTGCCAATGGTCTGGATCATAGCAGTATCACTGCGTAGAAAACCTTCTTTATCGGCATCTAAGATAGCAATCAGAGAAACCTCGGGTAAATCCAGGCCTTCCCGCAGCAGATTTATTCCAACCAGTACATCAAACTTACCATTACGCAGATCATCAATAATTTCAGCACGCTCAATAGTAGCAATCTCAGAATGCAAATAACGGACTTTTACCCCAGCTTGTTTCAAATATTCAGTCAGATCCTCAGACATCCGCTTAGTCAGAGTTGTAACTAAAGTACGTTCTCCTGCTTCAGTAACTTTATGTATTTCATTCAGCAAATCATCAATCTGACCTTTGATTGGCCTGATTTCTACCTGCGGATCTAATAAACCAGTAGGTCTGATAATCTGCTCTACCACCTGCTGCGTCTGCTCCATTTCATATTTTGCAGGAGTTGCGGAAACATAAATCACCTGATTTATCTGCTGCTGAAATTCATCAAAGGTAAAAGGCCTATTATCAAAAGCAGAAGGCAGCCTGAATCCATGTTCTACAAGCATCTCTTTACGCGAACGGTCACCAGCGTACATCGCCCTGATCTGTGGTAATGTCACATGTGATTCATCAATTACTAATAGGAAATCCTTGGGAAAATAATTAACTAAAGTAAATGGAGGTTCTCCTGCCTTACGATTAGCTAAATGCCGTGAATAATTTTCGATTCCGGAGCAGTACCCCATTTCATTCATCATTTCCAGATCATAGTTAGTACGTTGTTCCAGACGTTGTGCTTCCAGCAATTTATTATGTGAATTAAGATATTCAAGTCGTTCTGCCAATTCTACTTTAATGTCTTCCATTGCCCGATCCAGGTTTTCACGAGAGGTTACATAGTGAGAAGCAGGGAAAATAGCAACATGGCTGCGTTTAGCCAAAATTTCTCCAGTCAGTACATCAACTTCCAATATCCGCTCAACTTCGTCATCAAACATCTCAATGCGTACTGCTTTTTCATTATAGCCAGCAGGAATAACTTCGATAACATCTCCGCGAACACGGAAAGTACCACGTTGAAACGCAATATCATTACGATCATATTGAATCTCGACTAATTTGCGTAAAATAGCTTGTCTGTCAATCTTCTGTCCTACACGCAGAGACAGCACCATATCATAATATTCCTGTGGCGCACCCAATCCATAAATACAAGATACACTGGCCACAATAATTACGTCACGGCGTTCAAATAAAGCGCTAGTAGCAGAATGTCGGAGTTTATCTATTTCATCATTGATCGATGCATCTTTTTCAATATAGGTATCAGATTGTGGAATATAAGCCTCCGGTTGATAATAATCGTAATAACTTACAAAATATTCCACTGAATTTTCAGGAAAAAAAGCTTTAAACTCACTTGCTAACTGTGCCGCCAATGTTTTATTATGCGCAATAACCAATGTTGGTTTATTCACTTTATTAATAACCTGCGCAATAGTATAGGTTTTCCCAGTTCCGGTAGCCCCGAGCAAGACCTGTGTCCGCAGTCCTCTTTCTATACCTTCTGCCAACTTCTCAATAGCCTGAGGCTGATCTCCATCCGGCTCAAAAGGTGCTGTTATTTTAAAATCCATATTTTGACCTCTTGTCATTACTAAAAATTTATTTCAAAACTAATCCGACTGGGCAATGGTCACTGCCCGTGATATCAGCATAAATCACGCTGTCTTCTATTCTGTCAGCCCATCTGTCAGAAACAAGCCAATAATCAATACGCCATCCCGCATTCTTTTCGCGCGCTTTAAACATATACGACCACCAGGTATAAGCACCTTCTTTTTCGGGATAGAGATGGCGAAACGAGTCAGTAAACCCCGCCGTTAACAACTCCGTCATTTTTGCTCTCTCTTCATCAGTAAACCCAGCATTATTACGATTAGTTTTCCAGTTTTTCAAATCTATCTCACGATGAGCAACATTAAGATCTCCGCAAACAAGCACCGGTTTAATTTGGTCAAGCTTCAACAGATAATCACGAAATGCATCTTCCCATATCTGTCTGTAATCCAACCGTTCCAGCCCGCGCTGTGAATTAGGCGTATATACATTTACCAGATAAAACTCCTTATATTCGGCAGTAATAACACGCCCTTCTTTATCATGTTCTTCAATTCCCAAACCATAGGTGACAGTAAGAGGCTTGACTTTAGAAAAAACAGCCGTACCGGAATACCCCTTTTTTTCAGCGCTGTTCCAGTACTCCTCATATCCAGGAAAAACAAACTCCGCCTGCTCACGCTGCATTTTTGTTTCCTGAACGCAAAAAACATCTGCGTCGACGCTGTCCATAAATTCTTTAAAGCCTTTATTCATACAGGCCCGCAGCCCATTTACATTCCAAGAAATAAATTTCATCTCAACACTTCCCATCTGCAGTTTTTTTGACTAAAAAAATTCTTTAATAGTAATATTTTATCATTTATCATAGCTTTTTTAAAGAGACTTCACCGAACAGGATTTGACAATTCTGCAAACAAACGTACACCCAAATAAAAAACCTCGACCATATCAGGTCGAGGCATTAAAACTTAATTTCATTGAATATGAGAAACTCTATCAGCGGCTTCTTTTTTCTTAGCATCGTTAAAACGCGGCAAAGTACTGAGATAACCGGTAATACGGCGTACACGCACTATGGTGTCATAATGTGGTTTAACAACTACATTATTACCGTCAAGCCCTAAATCCAAAGACAACAATGTTTTATGCGGCATTACCTGTAATTGATTATTGAGATAAATGGCGGCTTCTTCTTGCGAGATCCCATCCGCGCAATTAATTTTTATACCATGCAGTTCATAGGTCATGTTAACCAGCTCCTTAGATAAAATTCCATGACCTAATTATAAATCAATAATAATTATTTGTAAAGCCCTTTCTACAATATTTTGTGTTTATTTCACTTATTAACTTTTCCATATACAATATTTAGTACATCATTTTATGACTTCAATTAATAACAGGACGATTTTCCATGATATTTACCTGTTTGCTGATTGCCCATTTCATAGTTTCTTCCGGAGCAGTCTGATTCCCCAATTCTTTTATCTCATTTTCCCTAATCCGTTTTTTAGAGAATCTATCACCATCTTTTCGGTAAACATAGATATCAGCATTTAAAACCGTTCTTACATAGGTTGAACCGTCTTCATTACGCCATATCATTCCCTGCACCATCTGCTCGTACATGTCGTGCACAATGACCAAAACTAACGCTTCCGCTGGTATTTCTTCTGCTATCTTCCTCGTAACAGATTGGTCGACAACGCTTTTTCCATGTCCCGTAAAAATATTTTCTGCAGTCACCTTTTTAGTCCGATCTGTATCAACCAGCTTAAAATCAGGGAAATGATACGCCCAACGTACAGGCTCACGCCACATTTTATAAACCTGCTGCGTTACGTTACCACTGTTATCAAAAACTACAAAGGCTACAGGCTGATCAGCAAAAGCGGCAGCCGTATTAGGAACAATTGCCACTATTGTTAATAAAACAGCCAACAACAGCCCGTTAAATTTTTTCATTAATACTCCCTCCTATCAGCGTAATTCAGCAGCTTTACCATTGGCAAGCCGCTCTATACCTAAATGAACAGCTATTGTCTGACCGATATCAGAAAACGTCCGCATGGGTAGTAAAGCCTTACTAACAATATTTTTACCAAAAAACAAGACCGGAATTTTTTCACGTGTATGGTCACTGCCACTCCAGGTTGGATCACATCCATGATCTGCAGTAACCAGCAACAGGTCATCTTGCTTTAATAACCTAAGCAGTTCAGGCAAACGATCATCAAAATATTCCAATCCTTCCCCATAGCCTTCAACATCACGCCGATGCCCGAAGGAAGAATCAAAATCCACAAAATTTACAAAAACCAGGCTATTATCAGGAGCTTCTTGCACAGCCTGCAATGCAGCGGCAAATAATTTATCAAGACCACTGGCAGGATAATGCTTCGTAATTCCGCGGTGAGCAAAAATATCAGCAATTTTACCCACCGCATAGACACTGCCGCCTGCGGCTACCAGTTTGTCCAGCAACGTATCAGCAGGAGCAGGCACAGCATAATCATGCCTGTTGCCAGTCCGCACAAAATCTTCTGCACGAGTGCCCACAAAAGGACGCGCTATAACGCGCGCTATATGGTAAGGCTTAACTAGTTCATAGCAAATCTTACATAATTCATATAATCGTTCAAGACCAAACACTTCTTCATGCGCCGCAATTTGCAAAACACTGTCTGCGCTGGTGTAAATAATTGGCTTGCCAGTCTTTAGATGTTCTTCACCCAGTTCTTTTATTATTTCAGTTCCAGATGCATGCTTTTCCCCCAATACCCCCGGCAAATTTCCCTGTTTAATAATTTTCTCAACTAATTCCTTTGGAAAACATTTTAGCTGCTGCGGAAAATACCCCCAGTCAAAAAGTACCGGGACGCCTGTAATCTCCCAGTGCCCGCTCAGAGTATCTTTACCATGGCTTATTTCCTCTGCATAAGTATAAGCAGCATCGATTTTACTATCGTCACTGCTTAGAGGATACGCCAGCTTTTGACCACGGCTGAGCTCTGCCGCACCTGCCAGTCCTAACCTTGCCAGATTAGGCAGATGTAAATACCTGGGACTTCCATCCGCACTTTTGCGGTTTGCAGCCATCCACTCACAAATATGCCCTAATGTATCTGCACCGCTGTCACCAAACTTTTCAGCGTCATGGGCATAGCCAATACCAAAAGAATCCAATAATAAAATAATACTTCTTGCCATGTTATTTACCTGCCTTTATTAAATCCTGCAAAGTCTTTTTTACTACTGCCTGAAATCTTTGCGAAGCCAATTCGTAAAGATCCGGCGGCGCAACCAGTTCGCTGTCAGTCCTTTTAGCAACGACGCCGCAAATTGAAGCCGCTTGCAAACCAAAACTCTGAGCAACTATAAACAGCGCCGCAGTTTCCATCTCATAATTTAAAGCTCCTAATGCCTGCCACTCTTGTAGACTCCCCTGCAATGATTTTCTCACATAGCCTGTATAGCTGTCATAACGTTCCTGACCAGGCCAAAAAGTATCACTGGAAACAGAAATACCAGTATGATATGGAATTGACAGACTTTCTGCTGCCTGCTGCAGGGCCAGAGTTAACTCAAATGAAGCCACTGCAGGAAAATTCAAAGGCGCATAGTGCTGTGACGTTCCGTCTAAACGTACTGCCGCTTTATTGATAACAAGATCACCAAGTTCTACATCTTTCTGAATAGAACCAGTTGTTCCGACACGAATAAAATTCTTTATGCCAAGACGTGCCAATTCTTCCATTCCTATGGCGACAGAAGGTCCTCCCATGCCTGTAGAACAAACCAATACCGATGTTCCTTCAACATCCGCCAGCCAGCTTGTATATTCACGATGACAACCGACAGGCTCAGCGGTGCCAAGAGCTCTGGCCAACGCTTCTACACGCCCTGGATCTCCAGGCAGCAAAGCATACTCTGCTCCTTTAATCATTTCTGCTGAAATACCAATATGATAAAGAACTTCATTAGGCATTACTTTATTCCCCACGCTACTGCCTCGCTTTCTTAAAATTATACTTCTACTTAATCTATATATTCGCCATTTTCATACTTGCTCCTGCTAAAAGATATTACAGCAATGTGAAATAAAAAACTGCCGCAGCAAATGCTGAGACAGTAATATTTTTAATAACCCAAACTCTCGCCAACTAAAATCACTTTGATTTTTCCTTTAGGTTTACAGCGTCTGGTAGTCAATATATAATTGCAAATACAGTCAGGTGCGTTACAATCTGCACAAAGCCCTGTTTCCATACAAGGAGTTTTTAACTGAGGAAAACGCTGAACATTAATAGGCGCCGCCAACATTCTCACACGTGCCAAAGCATCATCCTGGGTTTTGACGATTTTATTGATCCCTGCAATAACAATTACACTTTTAGGACCATACACCATAGCTGCCACACGATTTCCAGTACCATCAATATTTACCAGCTGTCCATCTTCACTAACAGCATTACTGCTCATTAAAAAAGTATCACACAACAGTGCTTTACGCATCAGCTCCGTTCTCTGCGCAGGTGTTTCTGCCGTGTCACGGTCAATAACCTTATAGCGTCCGCTTCGCATTACATCTAACAGTCCAATTTCCTGTATGGTAACGGAACCGCCCCAGGATACAACGTCGTCTTCAGATATAAGTTCTAATGCTTTGTCTAAAGCCGCAGGCTTATCCGAACAATAAAAAGCTTCAAAACCACGTCTTTCCAAATTTTTCAAAACTGTTTTACATGCAGCTTCACTGCGTAATTGAGTAGGAGTTTTTGCCATTCTGCTCACCTCTTATTCTGCAACTACTTCCCCTATGAATACTTCATCAGTTTCATCATGTTCTTTTAAAGTAACTTCAATAGTTTCCTTATGAGCAGTTGGTACGTTTTTACCAACAAAATCAGCGCGAATAGGCAATTCCTTATGTCCTCGATCAATAAGCACTGCTAATTGGATAGACCGTGGGCGTCCCATGTCAATGACAGCATCCAGCGCGGCTCTAATCGTACGACCAGTATAGAGAACATCATCTACTAAAACGATATTCTTCCCATTCAGATCAAAATCAATATCAGTTCCATGTACGATCGGATTATACCCCAAGGTAGAAAGGTCATCACGATATAAGGTAATATCAAGCATACCCACTTTTACTTTTACGCCTTCAATAATTTCAATTTCCTGTGCAATCCGTTGTGCCAACGGCACTCCTCTGGTTCGAATACCAACAAGCACAACATTATTGACACCCTTGTTCTTTTCGATGATTTCATGTGCGATACGTACCAACGCACGACGCATTGCATCACTGTCCATAATAACATTTTTCTTAACTACTTTACTCATACAGCTCACCTCAAAATATTTTAGAATTGTCCGTTACGTAAACGGGTAATAATTTTCTGCATATCTTCCGGCAGCCCCGCCTCAAACCGCAGCCGTTCTCCTGTACGCGGATGTGTAAACTCCAGTTCCTGTGAATGAAGTGCCTGCCCATGAATCGCAAATGGAACCTTCATCGGAGAATATTTAGGATCTCCTACTAAGGGATATCCCAAATAGTCCATATGGACACGTATCTGATGTGTTCGACCTGTTCTCAAACGGCAGCGTACAATAGTAAAACGTCCAAAACGCTCAAGCACTTCATAATCAGTTACTGCGGTACGCCCACCCTCTTGTACTACCGTCATCTTTTTACGGTCATTTTTATCACGAGCTATCTTCGCCGAAATTGTCCCGGTATCCTCTTTTATATTGCCCCTGACAATAGCAATATATGAACGTTTGGCAGTTTTGTTTTGAATCTGTTCCGATAAAGATATATGTGCAGCATCATTCTTAGCTACAATCATGATGCCTGAAGTATCCTTATCCAAACGGTGCACAATCCCCGGCCTGATTACATTATTTATCCCTGATAAATTTTGGCAATGATGAAGCAGTGCATTAACAAGAGTACCGGTATAATGGCCTGGTGCTGGATGCACCACCATCCCACGACTTTTATTAACAACAACTACATCTTCATCTTCAAAAATAACATCCAAGGGAATAGCCTCAGAACGAATTTCTAAAAGTTCCGGCTCTGGCAGCATAACTGTGAACACATCGCCGGCCTTAACTTTATAGTTGGCTTTAAACACTTTTGCTCCACGAAATACACGCCCTTCCTCCAAAAGTTTTTGCATATTGGAGCGCGACACCTCTAGTTTTGCAGCCAGATAAATATCGAGTCTTTGACCAACATCATTTTCTGCAGCAGCAATATTTTCTACTTCTTCAGTATTTCTGTCTGTATTAAATTCCATATAATAAAACCCACCCCTACACAAATAGCAATATCTGCCACATTAAAAATAGGCCAGATACGAAAATCAAAAAAATCTACAACCATACCATTTTCAGCTCTGTCTATCAGATTACCGACAGCCCCACCAATAAAAAGTGCTGTTCCGGCCCGCACACACAAAGGTTCTGCTAAGATTTCTTTTCTAAACCACCAAACTATGACCAGCACCAGCAAAGCTACACAAATAAAAAAAGTTCTGTTATGAGCAAACATTCCAAAGGCAGCCCCTGGATTCAAAATATAAGTTAAATGGAAAATGTTAGGAATGATGGGAATACTTTGTCCTTCAGCCATCATAGCTACAACTATATTTTTTGTCAATTGGTCAAGCAAAACGACTAACGCCGCCAGCCAAATCAAAATCATAAGTTACTCCTATATTTATAAAAATTACTCTTATTATTATACCTGTAAAATTATCTTTTTTCAATGCTTCTTTGCCATAGTGTAATGAGAATCACTTGAGTAATCAGTCTTAATAATTAAAGTATATATTTTTTTACATTTATGCATAAATAATTTTGACAGTCCTATATAAAAAACCCGGCACCAAATAGTACCGGGTTTTATAAATAAACTATTAGTACAGAATTTTATTAGCTATAACCAAACGTTGAATTTGGTTTGTGCCTTCATAAATCTGCATGATCTTAGCATCACGCATCATTTTTTCAACCGGATATTCACGGGAATAACCATAACCGCCCATTACCTGAACAGCATCAGTAGTCACCTGCATAGCCACATCAGCAGCATAACATTTAGCCATAGCCGCCTCTTTGGAAAATTCCAGCCCCTGGTCACGCATCCAGCATGCTTTCAGTACCATCAATCTTGCCGTTTCAACCTTCATAGCCATATCAGCAATCATGGACTGGATCATTTGGAAAGAAGCAATCGGCTGGCCGAATTGTTTTCTTTCTTTAGCATATTTTACAGCACAATCTAAAGCAGCCTGAGCCAGACCAACGGATACTGCTCCAACAAAAGGACGTGCAGAATCCAAAGTATTCATTGCTATACGGAAGCCCTCGCCTTCACGGCCAACACGGTTAGCTTCTGGAATCACGACATCCTGTAAAATCAATTCACAGGTATTAGAGGGGCGGATGCCCATTTTATCCTCTTTTTTACCAACAGTAAAGCCAGGTGTTCCTTTAGGTACGATAAATGCAGTCAAACCACGGATACCACCGGATTTGCGGGTATTAGCAAATACAAGATAAGTATCTGCAATTCCACCATTAGTAATAAACGCTTTAGTACCATTAAGAGTATAAGTTCCGGCTTCCTTGTTTTTTACAGCTGAAGTAGCGACACCACCGGCATCTGAACCTGCACCAGGTTCAGTTAATGCAAACGCAGCCAGTTTACCATCATTAAGTAAATCACAATGCGCTTGTTTCTGTTCTTCAGTGCCGGCAATCAAAATAGGATAAGACGCCAGGGAGTTCGCAGCCATTGAGGTAGCAACACCTGCACAGCCTTTGCCCAGTTCTTCATAAATAACGGCAACTGTAACGCTGTCCAGTCCAGGTCCGCCATATTCTTCTGGAACAATAACATTCAAAAGCCCCATATCAGCAGCTTTTTCAAGCAGCCCGGGCATAGATTGATTATTTCTGTCCATTTCGGCAGCGTAAGGGGTAATTTCTTTTTCTACAAAATCCCTCACCATTTCCTGTAATTCAAGTTGTTCTTCATTAAGTGCAAAATCCATTTTGTCCTCCTTGTGTTAAGGCTTAAGCCAAATTGCTTGTTAAGGCGACTTGCCGTCAGCCTTTACCATTTACGGGGTATATCCTTAATTGTTTCCACAACAAACAAAGTCGTCAGTACCGTTGCCAACAGAGTATCATTTTCATCATATACCTCAGCTTCGGCCACAAGAGTCATTCGTCCGCAATGGCAAATCTTACAGACAGCATAAAGTTTTTCAGCTGCTGTGTATTTTACAATGTTACAACAAAAATTTAATGTTTCAGCTTCGACACCAACGCTGACAGCGCTGATTTGCAATACAGATTCAAGAAGACGATAAATAACGCTGCTACGGACCTTACCACGATGATCAAGGTCAATACCGGCCGTCAGAGAAAAACTTATCCGTATCTGGCCGCAGTTTAACTGTTCTATACTCAGCGCCGGATCATCTAAAAAGCGCCTTTCCAGACAAGCCGATTGCACTAAGAAAAGTATTCCCGATACATTTTCAGTACTCACGAACTACTCATCTCCTACTTGCCATAATCTTACTAAAACATAAACATATTTTGGACATTATACCTTGTGTATTTTACCACAAAAAATTTACTAACTCAATAGTTTTCAGACAATTTTATGCGATTTATGTAAAAAAAATACCACAACAGCTTCCAACGCCCACAAAACTGACTTGTCAGTCATTTTTGTTCAAAAAAATCCGCCAAAGTTTTCTTTGGCGGAAAGTTATTAATGATGGAACAAACGTAAACCAGTAAATGCCATTGCGATATTATATTTATCACATGTTTCAATAACATTATCATCTCTGATACTTCCGCCTGCCTGAGCAATATAATCTACACCGCTGCGGTGAGCGCGTTCAATATTATCACCAAACGGGAAAAAAGCATCACTGCCAAGAGAAACTCCGTGCAGCTTATGAAGCCATACTTTTTTCTCTTCACGTGTCAGCGGAGCTGGTTTTTCGGTAAAGAACTGTTCCCAAATTCCATCTGCAAGTATATCTTCATAATCGTCAGAAATATACACATCAATAGTATTGTCCCGATCAGGACGTCGAATACTGTCCTTAAAAGGCAGTTCTAAAACACTGGGGTTCTGGCGCAGCCACCAGTTATCAGCTTTATTTCCGGCAAGCCTTGTACAATGAACACGAGACTGTTGCCCCGCACCAATACCAATCGCCTGTCCATCTTTAACATAGCAGACGGAATTCGATTGCGTGTATTTCAAAGTAATCAACGCAATCAGAAGATCACGTACTGCATCCTCAGGAATTTCTTTATTGACAGTCGGACGATTTACCAGCAGCTCTGACGTAATTTTAGCCTCATTACGGTCCTGTTCAAAAGTTATACCAAATACATCTTTCGTTTCCTGTATCTCTGGAATATAAGACGGATCAATTTTTATAATATTATAAGTGCCCTTACGTTTAGTTTTTAAAATTTCCAAAGCTTCCTCTGTATAGCCGGGGGCAATAACGCCATCTGAAACTTCTCGAGCCAGCATAGCTGCAGTCTCCTTGTCACAGATATCTGATAAAGCGACAAAGTCTCCGTAAGATGACATACGGTCAGCACCACGAGCCCTGGCATAAGCAGTAGCCAACGGAGTCAGAGCTAGATCGTCAACATAATATATTTTTTTCAGTACATCGCTCATCGGCAATCCAACGGCAGCACCGGCTGGACTTACATGTTTAAAAGATGCTGCTGCAGGCAGGCCGGTAGCTTCCTTTAATTCTTTTACTAACTGCCAGCTGTTAAAGGCATCCAGAAAATTAATATAACCAGGGCGGCCGTTCAAAACCTCAATTGGCAGTTCACCTATTTTACTATAAATACGCGCCTTACTTTGATTTGGATTACAGCCATACTTCAATAGCAGCTCTTTCACGACTATTCCTCCTTAAAAATATATAAAAAAACCGACACTTCTGGGGTAAAACGCCCAGACGGTCGGCAACACCGGTCATACTCCACGTGGTTAATCCACTTCCGTCAGTTATATGACCTACTTCTGCTTTAGATTATACTTTTTACCGCTCTTTTTGTCAATTATCCTTTTATCTCTTGTCCAACTATGCTACAATTTAGAAAATACTCCAAAGGAGATGTTTTAATGACTTACTGTTACGTCTGCCCACACCGCTGCGGAGTTGACAGGGCAGAAACAATGAACAGTCCAAATGGTATTTTCGGTTCCTGCGGCTGCGGTATGCAGCCAATAGTTGCCCGTGCGGCACTGCATATGTGGGAAGAGCCATGCATAAGCGGCACCAAAGGTTCAGGCACTGTTTTTTTTAGTGGCTGCAATTTACATTGTGCATTCTGCCAAAATTACGAAATCAGCTGTTTAAATAAAGGACAGGAAATATCCGTTGAAAGATTAAAAGAAATTTATTTTGACTTAATTAAACAAGGAGCCCATAATATCAATTTAGTTACAGCAACACATTTTACTGAGGCTATTATCGCAAGCTTACAGGAACCATTGCCAGTCCCTGTAATTTATAATACCAGTGGTTTTGAAACTGTCGATACAATACACAGATTGAAAAATAAAATACAAATATGGCTTCCCGATCTAAAATATAGTGACGATTTAGCCGCAATAAAGTACAGTAATGCGCCTAATTATTTTAATACTGCTACAACGGCCATAAAAACCATGTACAAACAAGTCGGGCCCTACCAAATCGATGAAAATGGTTTATTAAAAAGTGGTGTAATTATCAGGCATCTGCTGTTACCGAATATGTTAGAAAATACACTAAGAGTAATAGACTGGATCGCTGACAATTTTGAACCGGGGCAAGTCCTGTTTAGTCTGATGCATCAATATATTCCATGCGGCCGAGCCGCTGAATACCCTGAAATAAACCGTGTTGTTACTGCAGAAGAATATCAAAAAGTTGAGCAGTACCTTTTCAATTCCGGTATTGAAGACGGCTTTATTCAGGAAGATACCGCTGCCAGCGCTGATTTTATTCCCATCTTTGATGGGACTGGAGTTTAGTTGACAAAGATTTTATAATCCTATATTATAAAAATATAATTATGAATATTGAAAGGACACTTGAACGAATGAAAAACTGATCCAATTTCGCACCTTATCTGAAAAAGACACAAAAACAGCTTAAAACCAAAAGCTTTGTTAAGTGTTGTCTTTTATCAGTAAGTCAGAATGGATCATTTTCTGCGATTTGAGGCTAAGTCTACCTTTACACCTCCCATTCTGTCTTGAATCGGGAGGTTTTTATTGTCTTCGAAAGTTAGGAGTTGAAATTATATGTACATCCTCGAAACCAATTCATTTAAATATTATTTAGGCGAAAGACTATTATTCAAACTGCCTGCTTTAAAACTACATACAAAAAGCCGTATAGGCCTGATCGGGCTGAACGGAAGTGGAAAAACAACTTTATTAGAGTTATTAGCAGGTATAAGACCAATTCCTGCAGCCGCAAAAATCATTTGCAAAACAACAATGACTATACTACCGCAATTAAAAGAAAGACTCTCCAAAAGCGGTGGCGAAACGACTCAAACCTACATCCTGCAGGCGCTCAAACAACAATCCGGTTTGCTGCTGGCAGACGAACCAACTAATAATCTTGATATGGACCATTTGTTATGGCTTGAAAAGGAACTTCGGCATTACTCAGGAGCCTTAATATTAGTTTCCCACGATCGTGATTTTTTAGATGCATTATGCAATGAAATCTGGGCTTTGGACGATAAACAACTTCAAATATATCAAGGTAATTACAGTAATTATCAGCAGCAAAAGATAATTTCTGAAAAAACTCATGATCAAGCTTATCGTAAATATATTATGCAAAAAACTCATTTAGAAACAGCTTTTTCTGCCAAACAGCAGCAAGCGCAAAAAGCTGTTAAAACCACGAAGATATCTTTATCAGAAGCCAGGATTACCGGAGCTAAACCCTACTTTGCTAAAAAACAGAAAAAGTTACAGCAAACAGGTCAATCCATACTGACGAGGTTAGACAAACTTAAACAGATAGAAAAAAGACAATCCTTACCAATAATAAAAATGAATTTACTGTCTTAAAAACTATGGCAGGGACAAATTTTAGTAAGAGCACATAACTGGTCTTATATTATTGATAAAAAACCGCTCTGGCAAACAGCAAGTTTTTCAGTAAAATCCGGCGACAAACTTGCCATCATCGGACCAAACGGCTGCGGGAAAACAACTTTACTCAAACAATTTTTAAAAGCACACAACAAACACTTGCCAAATGTGCAAATAGCCTGCGGAGCAAAAATAGGTTACTTCAGTCAGGATATTGATATTCTTGATCCTGATAAAAACCTGCTCCGTAACCTACAGTCAACGTCTTCACAAAGCGAAGCTTTATTACGTACTGTTTTAATAAGACTTCGTTTCAAACGCGAAGATTTTTTTAAACCAATACAGCTTTTAAGCGGCGGTGAAAAAGTCAAAGCTGCTTTAGCAAAAATATTAGTCAGTGACTGTAATGTACTTATGCTAGACGAACCAACCAATCACTTGGATCTGGATGCTGTAACTGCTTTAGAAGAATTATTATGCAATTATCCAGGAACTTTGATTTTTACAACCCATGACCGCCGCCTGCTTAAAGCCATTGCTAAAAATTTATTAGTCTTTGATGGAACAAAACTGAACTTTTTCCCTGGGCCATATGACGACTACTCAAATAAACAAATAAGCACTGAGTATATTGAAGCAACAGCAGATATTTTACTTATAGAAAATAAACTGGCTGAAATTATCAGTCACCTTAGCCTCAATCCAACTGAAAAATTAGAAGCAGAGTTTCAATCATTACTGGCAAAAAAACGCCTTTTATTGTCAAAGCAATCATCTTGATTTACAAAATAGTTTGCATTAGTCGAATTTAGCTGTTAAAATATAACTCACAATGTATTTTATTTTGCAATTTGTATTCAAGGAGAAAGATGATAAACAATTCACATAATAAATATATCATTTTCATATTGTTGCAAAGTTTTCTATACGGCTTAGGTAATCCACTCACTAAAATTGCTTTTGCCAGTATCACACCTTTATGGTGTCTGGCCTTTCGTTTTGGTCTGGCTTTTTCTCTCTTCGCAATTTTCTTTGCAACACGCTTAAGGAAACAGCTGCAGGCACTTTCTGCAAGCCAATATCTGCCAGCAGGATTATGTATGGCTTCAGCTTATATTTCATGTAATCTGGCATTAGAAGGAACTACGGCAACGAATGTTGGCTTTATTATGTCCTTATCAGTAATTTTCGCACCGCTTTTGTCAATAATAGTCTTACAGCGACCTTATAAACTTTCACATCTTCCTATACAACTATTGGTCATTCTCGGTATGTATCTACTCTGTAGTAATGGAGGAACGTTTTCTTTTAACCAGGGAGATTTATGGGCATTGCTTACAGCAGTCAGCGTCGCAGGAGCACTGGTCTTTGGAGAAAAATCTCTGAAAGCAACAGATGCTATCACTATTTCTGCTATTCAAACCTTTATTACGGCAGTTATCAGCATCGCAGGAGCTTTATTATTCGACGATATTAGCACTATCACTAAAATTCAACCAGAAGCCTGGGCTGTTGTTATCTATCTGGCTATTACATGTACCTGCCTGGCTTATTTTCTGCAAAACGCTGCCTTGAAATTCTTATCTTCCTCCTTAGTATCAATGCTGCAATGTACTCAACCTATTTTAACTGCTGCAGCCTCATACTTTTTACTTAATGAAAAATTAACTTTTACAGGTATGAGCGGAGCTGTAATAATTTTAGCTTGTATAATTTCTGAAAATATTTTAGAAAAAAAGTAAAACCGCGGTAAACCGCGGTTTTACTTTTACTTTTGTACTTTATTACGTCTTTCAGCTTCCATCTTCTTAAAAGCTTCTCTTTCCTGGCAAAGTTCCTCATATAAAGCCAGGCCATTCCAACTTTTATTATTTTCCGTAATCATCGCTTTTAACTCTATTCTTCCTACCCCTACACGCTGCAAAGCAATTAAAAATTTTTGTAACTTGCTGCCGTCAAATCCATGCAGCACCAACATTTCTTCCTGAAATTCTTCTCCCTGATAAACTTCTCCGTGATTTTCTATTCCAGAAATTCCCAATAAAGCTCCCAGCGGCTGCTCATACTCTGCTCTTGCAACCTCTTTAAACCTCACCTGCATCATCATACAGACCATTTTAATCATTTTTAACTTTTCTTCATTGAAATTATATAATAAAGCAACAGAATTGTTCATACAATACTCCTTTTCGATAATAATTATTGTTACCACTATTATAGCATATTTTTCGCACTATTAGCTAACTCTACCAAAATAACTTTCAAGACGGACACAAAAAGACGCCTGCCAAAAAATTCCGGCAGGCGTTATTTTTATTCAACTGTTACTGATTTAGCAAGATTCCTAGGCTTATCAACATCACAGCCACGAGTTAAAGCAGCATAATAAGCTAACAGCTGCAAAGGTAGGACAGCAAGCAACGGAGCTAGATATTTATCTGTTCTGGGAATGAAAATAACATGATCAGCATATTTTGCAATACTGTCATCCCCTTCAAAAGCAATTGCAATGACCATCGCTTCACGCGCTTTTACTTCCTGCAGATTGCTGACTGTTTTATCATAAACATCAGGCTGTGTAGCTAAAACGATTACCGGCACACCTTCAACAATCAAAGCCAAAGTACCATGTTTCAGTTCTCCCGCTGCATAAGCCTCGGCATGGATATAAGATATTTCTTTAAGCTTCAAAGCACCTTCCAGCGCAACAGCATAATCAAGGCTGCGGCCCAGGAAAAATGCATCTTCACTGCTGCCATAACGGGTTGCAAAAACTTTAATCTGATCTACATTTTCCAGTAGCTTATGAATCTGCTCAGGGATATCGTGTAACCCTTCCACAAGCTTATGCGCTTTGGCAATATCTAAAGTACCGCGCAAACGTCCAACATAAATAGCCAGCATCAGCATTACTAAAAGTTGTGTAGTATAAGCTTTAGTAGAAGCTACAGCAATTTCTGGGCCAGCATAGGTATAAACAACCTGATCAGCTTCTCTGGAAATAGAAGAACCTACGACATTTGTAACCGCCAAAGTACGGGAACCAAGGCGCTTAGCCTCTTTCAAAGCAGCCAAAGTATCGCTGGTTTCACCTGACTGACTGATAACTATCGTCAAACTGTTGCCATCAACTAAAGGACTGCGATAACGGAATTCACTGGCAATATCGACTTCTACCGGAATCCGTGCCAGCTGTTCCAAATAGTATTTTCCAACAATACCTGCATGATAAGCAGTGCCACAGGCAACAATAAAAATCTTATTGATACCTGCCATTTCTTCTTCTGTCCAGCCAAGTTCAGTAAATTCAATTCCGTGAGAATCTTTCGGTACGCGCCCAGTCATTGTATCACGGATAGATTTTGGTTGTTCGTAAATTTCTTTAAGCATAAAATGTTCAAAACCGCCTTTTTCAGCAGCCTCTGCATTCCAATTTACTTCAAAAACCTTTTTACTGATCGGTGTTCCATTTATATCCTGTACCCAGACACTGTCTTTAGTGACAGTAGCAATTTCACCATCACTCATAATAAACGTACGGCGTGTCTTAGCAATAATAGCCGGTATATCGGAAGCAATAAAATTTTCGCCTTCACCAAGTCCAATAACCAAAGGATTATCTTTTTTTGTGCAAATTATTTTCTCCGGTTCTTTGGCACACATAAACACCAGCGAATAGGATCCCTCAATAACACGCAAAACTCTTTTTACAGTTTCTTCAAAGTCTCCATCATAATATGCAGCCATTAAATGTGCCACAACTTCAGTATCTGTTTCAGAAACAAATTTGTGCCCTTTGGCAATCAAATCTTCCTTCAGAACCAGATAATTTTCAATAATACCATTATGCACAACAACAAACTCCCCGCTGGCATCAGTGTGCGGATGAGAATTACGGTCGGACGGACGTCCATGCGTAGCCCAACGGGTATGTCCTATACCCATGGTGCCTTCAGGCATATGACCATCCAATTTTTGACGCAAAGAATCAAGACGGCCTACACATTTCTCAACAGTGATCTTACCTTTTTCATAAACAGCGATACCAGCGGAATCATAACCGCGGTACTCAAGCTTGCTCATGCCGTCCAGTAAAAACGGCGCTGCTTGATTATTACCAATATAACCAACGATACCACACATAGTTGTATCCTCCTAAATGTATATTGCCAATTCTGCCACAGACATTTTGTCACCGTCGTTACCGCCGGAATTTGTAGTCTGCTTACGGCCTGCAGCTAGCCGAGAGGTACCCGCTGACTGATCGATAAACCTCTCCCTCGTCTGCCGCCAAAGGCGGCACTTGCGCTTATAGTAACAAGTGTATGCTGAGCACACAACATGCCGCGCAGGCTTGGCTTGTCCCACGCGGCACGTCCTTGTAACCATTGTTATTGTACTATATTTTGACTCTTAGGTCAATGCTGACCAGTTATCCCAGTTCGCTGTTGACAACTTCGGCAATAGCACTTGCTATCTCTTCTAAGCGTTCTTGCTGTGGTCCTTCAGCCATAATACGGATCAAAGGTTCGGTTCCAGATGCCCGTACCAAAATCTGGCCGTTGTCACCAAGCTCTTCCTGATATTTTTTTATAATATTCTTTATAGATTCTTTTTCTTCCCAGCCATGCTTGTCAGCAACACGTACATTAAGCAGAATCTGAGGATATTTTGTCATCATCGCCCCCATTTCTGAGAGTCGTTTGTTATTTTGAACCAACGCCCCGAGAAGCTGTACGGCGGTTAAAATGCCATCACCAGTTTTTGCAAAGCTTGAAAAAATAATGTGCCCGGACTGTTCCCCGCCCAAACTATATCCATTTTTCAACATTTCTTCTAACACATAACGATCACCAACAGCTGTTTTTACACAGGAACCGCCATATTTTTTCATAGCTTGATGCAACCCGACATTACTCATAACAGTTGTAACGAGCACATTATCTTTCAGCTGTTTCTTTTTCATCAGTTCCAGTGCGCAAATCAACATCATTTGGTCACCGTCAAGAGCTTCCCCCTTTTCATCTACAACCAAACAACGGTCTGCATCACCATCGTTGGCAATACCAACATCAGCACCAACCTCAACTACTTTAGCCTGTAATGCTTCAAGATGCGTTGATCCACAGCCATTATTGATGTTAATGCCGTTAGGCTGATTAAAAATCGTTACAACCTCAACCCCTAAAGAGCGTAAAATAACCGGAGCAATGACACTGTTGGCACCGTTAGAGCAATCCATCACAACCTTCAGTCCATTAAGTTTACATGGAGCAGCTGCAATAACATGATCTATATACAGCTTATCAAGGCCTTCTTCCACAATAACCTGCCCAACAGAAGAACCGCGGGGATTCTTACTGCATTCTACAGGCAGGCTTACCAGTTCAGCAATCTCATCCTCTACTGCATCCGGCAGCTTATGTCCAGTTTTAGAGAAAAATTTAATGCCATTATCTTCAAAAGGATTATGCGAAGCAGAAATAACTACTCCAGCATTGGCCTTCACTTCCGGTGTCAGAAACGATACTGCCGGAGTAGGCATAACGCCTAAAAGATGCGCGTTACCACCAGCAGAGCAAATACCAGCTGCTAAAGCAGCTTCCAGCATCGTACCTGATAAACGCGTATCACGACCAATAATGATTTTCGGTGTAGTAGTTTCCCTTCCAAAATAAGTTGCCGCAGCGCGCCCTAATTTAAAAGCGAGTTCCGGCGTTAATTCAACATTAGCGACTCCACGCACACCATCAGTACCAAACAAACGAGCCATTTCAAGACCTCCGAACAAAGGATTTTTATTATCAGCTTATTATAAACTTTTTATCACCAAGTGACAAGCCTTTAAAAAAATGGTGTAAATTTTGCCATTACAGCCCTGGCGACATGATAACCATCTAAGGATGCACTCATAATTCCCCCCGCATAGCCGGCACCTTCACCACACGGATATAATCCGTTATGAGTAATTGATACTTTAGTATCATTATTACGCATAATTCTTACCGGCGCAGAAGTCCTTGTTTCGATACCTGTAAGCAAAGCGCCGCCATCCGCAAAACCTTGAATTTTTTTGTCAAAAGCAAGTATTCCCGAACGTAAAGTATCTGCAACAAAGTCAGGAAGAACGCTGTCTAACGCACAAGCGGTCAATCCAGGTCTGTAAGTAGCTTTAATATTACACCGTAAATCAGGCTGCAAATATTTCAAAAAGCTTGCAACATTCTGTGCCGGCGCATTATAACAACTTCCGCCAGCCTTAAACGCCAGCTTTTCATAATACCGCTGAAACTCCATCCCGGCAAGCGGATCCGTACCAAAATCCTGAGGACCTACATTTACAACAAGTGCACTGTTGGCAATCCCGGAATCACGCTGATACATACTCATACCATTTACTACTACACCACCTGCTTCAGATGCTGCCGCAACGACCATACCACCAGGGCACATACAAAAAGAATATGCAGTTCTACTCTTATCCGGAGTATGATGGACTAATGCGTAATCTGCTGCCCCCAGACGTGGATGTCCTGCAAAATCACCATACTGTGCCTTATCTATAAGTTCCTGCGGATGCTCAATCCGTACCCCTATGGCAAATGGTTTTGCTTCAATACCAATTCCAAGCTGCAGCAATCTGGAATAAGTATCACGCGCACTGTGACCACATGCTAGAATAACCGCATTGCTCATGATTTTTTCACCGTCAGAAAGAATTACTCCGCTCAAACTATTTTCTTTAACTATAAAATCAACGACATGGGCATTATAACGTATTTCACCGCCAAAGGCACGTATTTCATTTGTCAAGCCCATAACCATCACACGTAATTGATCTGTGCCCACATGCGGCTTATGTTCGTATAAAATTTCCTTAGGAGCACCCGCCTGCACAAAATCTTTTAAAATTCTTCCCATCACCGGATCATTGACACGAGTGGTCAATTTACCATCGGAAAAAGTACCGGCGCCTCCCTCACCAAACTGGACATTAGAATCTGGATCAAATTTTCCGTCTTTCCAAAAACGCTGCACATCATCCACTCTTTGTGCTACAGGTTTACCACGTTCCAGTATCAAGGGCCTATAACCATACCGAGCTAACTCCAATGCAGCTAACAAACCAGCCGGCCCCGCTCCAATAACCAACGGCCGTCCAACTATTTTTTCCACACCCAAATCAGGTTCAACAAGACTTTCTTCTGCCAATAAAGTGACATCTTTATCCTTAACCAATCTACCTAACTGCTTAGAAGATATTTCTAAATCAATCAAAACATGGTAATTTAAGGAAATATTATTTTTACGGCGGGCATCAACTGCCCGCCGTACTATTTGCAAATTATCAATATCCTGTTTTTTTAATCCCAGTTTTTTAGCGGCTGCCTCTTTAACAGATGTTTCCTCCAAAAGCGAAACCCTGACATTATTCACCTTTAACCTCATTAGTAATCCTTTCTCATTCCGCCTCAATATGTACCTTTACCGTATGAGTATCAGCCATTGTTTTTTCAGGCAACAAAAGTACTGCTTCTACATTGCCATTAGCACTGAATTTACCTAAATCTACTGGCTGTGTCTTTACTTCTGTTATACTTTGCAAAATGGAAGGTTCGGCTGTCAATTTCACTGTTGCAGGTTCACAGACTGCACGTTTCATGGTCATTCCGCCAGTTAATGCTCCAGTAGTTTCTACAACTACCGGTACTTCAACTGTAATCATCTGACGTACTAATGAAGCTTTTACCTGTGCTTTAGCAGGTGAAATCTGCAAATCAGGCATTTCCAAACCATTAGCGCTCATAGCTATCAATGTACTTTCAACTTGAAAATCATTTTCTCGCTCACTGACATCAACAGGTGCCACAACTCTAGCCATCTCATTGATACGATGCGTAGCACCTTTTACAGTTACACTGTCAGGAATGACCTCTCGTTTACTTAAAGTAAAATCAGAAGCAGGTATACCGATAACACGCGTATCAACCTCCATTACCTTTTCTGTAACAGAATCAAGATAAGCATAAATATTATTGGGATATACTTCCAACACGGTCCCCTGATTAAACTGTGCTTTAACAGGCAAGGCCTGCTGTCCTATATTTTTGTCAGCAAAATCAACATAGGCCGTAACTTCTTTTTCCGTTATATCACCTAAAACCGTTCTTTGAGCCTGAACCTTAACACGCACTTTATCAGGAGTATTAAGTACAATCATACCTTCCGGGACATTACGCAGTTCCAAATTAACCACATAATTACGTTCTACAAGTGGGTTCTGTTCATTCATAACATACATCCATAACGCACAGGCAATAAGAAACGCGATGACCCGTGCCAACATATTTTCACGATCAAAGAAATTCCCCATCATTTGCCACCCCGAATCTCTTTGATTTTATCATTGATAACCTGTTTCCAATTCAGAGAAGGCTGTACTACAGCAGCTCTTAATAAGCTTTTAATATCTTCGCCGGTCAGATAGCGATGCAATTCACCGTTACGGGCCAGAGAAATCGTGCCGGTCTCTTCGCTGACGACTAAAACCAGAGCATCTGACTGTTCGGAAATACCGATAGCAGAACGATGGCGCGTTCCCAACTCCTGGCTCAGATTACGTGCTTCTGTTAAAGGAAGCAGGCAGCTTGCTGCTACGATACGATTACCGCGTATAACAACAGCGCCATCATGTAAGGGTGTATCCGGTTCAAAAATATTGAGCAGCAAACTATCTGAAATCAAACCGTCAATCGGCACGCCGGTTTCAATTCTCTCTTCCAAACCTGTCTCCCGTTCAAAAACCATCAATGCGCCTATTTTTCTACGACTCATAATTTCCGTAGCATTAGTAACGGCATTCAGCATATCTTCCAGTTCTTTTTCATCAAGTTCGTTATGCTTATGAAATAAACGCCCGCGACCAATCTGCTCAAGCGCACGACGCAGTTCCGGCTGAAAAACTACAGGCAGCGCGACCATGACTACTGTCATACTTTTTTCCAAAAGCCAGGTAATAACATGCAGATTCAGCCATTTACTGATAAATAAAATAACAGCTAAGACCAAAAGACCTTTGACTAAAGTTGCGGCCCGAGTGTTTTTTAACATTAAGTATATACGGAAAAGGAAATAAGCAACAACTAAAATATCCAAAACATCTAAAATGCTTATCGTTTTTAATAATCCCTGCAGCTGCAATAACAAACTCTTCACCTGTTTCCTAAGTATTTTTTAGACAACAATATTCTAATATATATTATAACAAAAAACTCGTGTACTTCGCTATGCGAAATGCACGAGTTTAATATATTTTGCAAAAATTTCTTAAATTAATTATATTCTTGCTTTTAAATCATCTAATACTACCTGCTGTTCTGCCAACAGTACGTCTCCGCGTGAAAATTGTTTAGCATTTTCAGAAAAAGCAGGTCCGCCATAAGAAGTTCTTGCCGCAACACAGTTTTCCGGCTGCAAAGCCTCTAGTAGATCTTCTTCAAACAACGCTGAAAAAGTTTTATATTCTTCAAGCGAAATCTCCGGCAAGAATTTTCCCTGATGGATAGCATAAGCCACACACTTACCTACAACTTCATGGGCCTGTCGGAAAGGTAACCCCTTCCGAACGAGGTAATCAGCAAGATCAGTAGCATTAGAGAAATCTTTGCTGACAGCCTGCTCCATTTTTTCTACATTGACAGTCATCGTAGAAATCATATCGCTGTATACTGCCAGACTGAATTTAACAGTATCGACCGCATCAAAAAAACCTTCTTTATCCTCCTGCAAATCCTTATTATAAGTCAGCGGCAAACCTTTTGCTGTAACCAGCATCGCTTGCAGATGCCCATAAACACGACCTGTTTTACCACGCACAAGCTCGGCAATATCCGGATTTTTTTTCTGCGGCATCATCGATGAACCTGTAGCAAATGCATCATCCAGTTCTATAAACCCGAATTCTGTACTTGACCACAGACAAATCTCTTCACTCAAACGGCTCATATGCATCATCAAAACGGAAGCAAATGACAAAAATTCGATAATATAATCGCGATCGCTGACAGCATCCATGCTGTTGGCATAAACACTGCCGAAATTCAGCTGCTCAGCCACATCAAAACGATCAATAGGGAATGTAGTTCCAGCAATGGCTCCTGCACCAAGAGGCATCATATCAGCGCCAGACCACACCCCCTGCAACCTGCGAAAATCACGCTGCAGCATATTAAAATAGGCCAGCAGATGATGTGCAAAGGTTATAGGCTGAGCACGCTGCAGATGTGTGTAACCAGGCATCAGCGTTCTGTCATGTTTTTGGGCAACTGCCAAAAGCGCCTTCTCAAACTGCAGCAGCAATTCACCGATCTCTACAATCTCACGTTTCATATACATGTGCATGTCTAAAGCAACCTGGTCATTACGGCTGCGGGCAGTATGCAAACGTGCCCCAGCAACGCCAATCCGCTCAGTAAGGCGTGCCTCAATGTTCATATGAATATCTTCTAAAGCCACTTCAAAACTAAAATTACCGGCTTCGATATCAGCAAGAATAGTTTCCAAGCCGGCTACAATCTTTTCCACATCTTCAGCAGGAATAATACCGCATTTGCCCAGCATTTGCGCATGGGCAATACTGCCTCGGATATCTTCATGATACAGCCGTTTATCAAACTCAATAGATGCATTAAATGCATCTACGAGTTCATTGGTATTTTTACTAAATCTGCCGCCCCAAAGCTTAGCCATTATTTCAGTTTTCCTTGTTTCATCAATGCACGTACAGTCAAAGGCAAGCCAAACAGGTTAATAAAGCCGCTGGCATCTGCCTGATTATAGACTTCATCAGCACCAAAAGTTACATATTCCTGGCTGTATAAGGAATACGGAGATTTAGCGCCTGCAGAAATGATATTGCCTTTATACAGTTTCAAACGTACTGTACCTGTAACAGTTTTTTGTGTTTCATCAACAAAAGCTGCCAAAGCTTCGCGCAGCGGAGAGAACCACATACCGTCATAAACGAGTTCAGAATATTTAATGCCTACCATTTGTTTATAGCTCATAGTAGCACGATCAAGGCAAAGATTTTCCAGTTCATTATGAGCATAATAAATAATAGACCCACCAGGAGTTTCATAAACACCACGGGATTTCATACCAACCAGACGATTTTCAACCATATCACAAATACCAACACCGTTACGGATACCAATCTCATTAAGATTTTCAACGATAGTGGCCGGACTCATTTTTGTACCGTTAACAGCAACCGGCACACCCTGTTCAAATTCCAGTTCTACATACTCAGCTTTGTCCGGCGCAGTTTCAGGAGTATTAGTTACAATAAAAAGTGCGTCCTTAGGAGCATTCCAGGGATCTTCGAGATCTGAACCTTCATGGCTCAAATGCCACATATTACGGTCCATAGAATAATCATGTTCCTTGGTAACAGGAATAGGAATATTATGTGCTTCCGCAAAGTCAATGGCATCTTCACGGGAACGGATGCTCCATTCGCGCCAGGGAGCAATAATTGCCAGCTGCGGAGCCAGTGCTTTTACAGAAAGTTCAAAGCGAACCTGGTCATTACCTTTGCCCGTAGCACCATGAGCAACAGCATCAGCACCTTCTTTTTCAGCGATCTCTACTAATCTTTTAGCGATCAGAGGACGTGCAAAAGAAGTACCAAGTAAATATTTCTTTTCATAAACTGCGCCGGCTTTGACAACAGGCCAAACATAATCAGCAATAAATTCTTCCTTCAAATCTAAAATATAACATTTGCTGGCACCTGATTTAAGTGCTTTATCATGTACGGGATCAAGTTCGTCACCTTGACCAAGATCTGCCGTAACTGCTATAACTTCACAGTTATTATAGTTTTCTTTGAGCCAGGGAATAATTACCGAGGTATCCAAACCACCAGAATAAGCAAGCACGACTTTTTTAATGTCTTCTTTTTTCATTGTAGATACAGCCTCCTAAGATGTTTAAATATGTAAGATTTCATGCATAAACTTGTAACGACGAATATGATTATACCACATTTTCCAGAAAATGGAAGAGTTTTTATGAATGTATACCGTATTTTTACTTATAACACTTCATCACTCATCAAAAGTGCCATAATCGCTTTTTGTACATGCAGACGATTTTCTGCCTGATCAAAAATTTTTGATTGCGGTCCTTCCAAAACATCCTCAGTTATTTCCTCCCCGCGATGTGCAGGCAAACAATGCAAAACCATAGCGTCAGGCCGGGCCACTGCCAGCAATTCTTTATTGATCTGATATTCACCCAAAGCTTCCTGACGGATAGATTGTTCTGACTCTTGACCCATACTCGCCCAAACGTCAGTATAAAGTACATCAGCACCTTTCGAGGCTCTGAACAGATCATCGTCAACCTCAATCGTACAGCCTGTATGGACTGCATCTTCCTGGGCTGTCTTAACGATAACAGGATCTGGCTGATATCCCTGCGGACAAGCACAGACCATATTCATACCAACTTTTGCACAGGCATACATCAGTGAATGAGCCATATTATTACCATCACCTACATAAACAAGTTTCCTGCCTTTCAGGACCTCTTTATACTCCATAATAGTAAATAAATCAGTCAAAGCCTGACAGGGATGCAGCATATCCGTTAAACCGTTAATGACCGGAATACTTGCATATTTAGCCAATTCTAAAACAGATTCATGTGAAAAGGTACGAATCATGATCCCGTCAACAAAACGTGATAAGACTCTTGCCGTATCACGTACTGGTTCACCACGGCCAATCTGAGAAGCAGAATCGTTCAAATAAATCGGGTGACCGCCAAGCTGCCAGAAACCAACCTCAAAAGAAACACGTGTACGTGTTGATGCCTTGGAAAAAATCATCCCAAGAGTTTTGCCTTTAAGATATTGATGCGGCTCGCCATTTTTTTGTTTACGCTTTAACTTTTTAGCGACATCTAAAATAGTCGCAACTTCACCCACCGATAAATCGTGAATAGAAATCAAATCTTTATTTCTTAAACCCATTCTCCACCCTCACAAACTTGGTTAAAATTCAGCCAATGCCGCATCTAAAGCAGCTACTGCCTGATCTATTTCTTCTTTTGTAACGATCAAAGGAGGAACTAAACGAATAACGTTACCAGCCGTACAATTAACAATGACCTGGCGCTTAAGACAAGCTTCGACAACCTCTTTGCCATCTTTAGCCAACTCCATGCCTAAAATCAAGCCGCAGCCGCGTATTTCAATAACCTTATCTGGATACTTAGCCATCAGAAATTCCAGTTTCTTTTTGAAATAAGCTCCTTTTTCCGCCGTCTGTTCTACAATATTTTCATTTTTTATTGTAGTTAAGGTCGCATAAATAGCCGCGCATGCTAAAGCATTACCGCCAAAAGTACCACCATGATCACCAGGCTTAAAAACATGCGCCAACCTTTCTGTGACGACAAAACCACCAACAGGAAAACCACCGCCTATCCCTTTGGCAAAAGTCATAATGTCAGGTTTTACACCACTATGCATATACGCAAACCATTTTCCTGTACGCGCGACACCTGTTTGAATTTCATCAAAAACAAGCAGTGCGTCATATTTATCGCACAATAATCTTGCCTCACGCAAGTATGTATCACTGGGAACATGAACGCCGCCTTCCCCCTGAATAGGCTCGAGCAAAACACAGCAAACATCTTCATCCATTGCTTCACGCAACGCTTCCAAGTCACCATAAGGAACATAATCAAAACCTGCAGGCAACGGCTCATATCCTTGCTGATATTTAGGCTGACCTGTGGCAGTAACAGTCATCATAGTCCGACCATGAAAGGAATGTACAGCCGTTATAATACGATATTTCCCCTCATTTTTTTGATGACCGTATTTACGCGCAAGTTTTATGGCGCCTTCATTAGCTTCAGCACCGCTATTTGCTAAAAACACCCTGTCAAAACCTGTAGTTTCAATGATTTCTTTAACAGCTTTTGCCTGAATATCAGTATAGTAAATATTAGAACAGTGCATAAGTTTCGCAGCCTGTTCACTAATAGCTTTTACCAGTGCAGGGTGTGCGTGTCCCAAAGAATTAACTGCTATCCCTGCTAAAAAATCCAGATATTCATTACCGTCAGCATCATAAAGCTTACAGCCTTTACCATGGGTAAGTGCCAGCTGATATCGACCAAAGACCGGCAAATAATATTTTTCTGTTTGGTCGATAATTGTTTTTGCGTCCATTGCGATCCCCTCTAATCCTTTTATTCTCAGCAGCCTTTACAGCTCTTTTACTACTTCTGTCCCCACGCCTTCATCACTGAATATCTCCATTAAGATTGTATGCTCAGCACGTCCATCAATAATATGCGTTTTTTTCGCACCGCCGGAAAGCGCCGTGATGCAGGCCTTCACTTTTGGAATCATACCTCCGTCGATGTTGCCGCGGATGATCAGTTCCTGTGCTTTTTCAAAGCTCAGCGTCGAAATAAAGCTTGCTTCATCACGATAATCCGCATAAATACCTTTAACATCAGTTAGAACCAGTAATTTTTCAGCTTTCAGTGCACCTGCGATCTCACCGGCAACACTGTCTGCATTAATATTATAAGTTTCTCCATTAGCACCCACTCCAGTCGGTGCAATAACCGGTATAAAATCATTATCAAGCAGTACTTCTAAAAGCTCTGTATTGATTTTTTCGACATTGCCGACATAGCCAATATCAACTAAATTTACCTCACCATTTTCATAAACATCTGCCAAATGCTTTTTAGCACGGATAAGTCCGGCATCCTTACCATTCAAACCAACTGCGCGGCCACCCAGAACATTTAAACGGGCAACAAGGTCAGTATTGATCTTACCAACAAGGGCCATTTCAGCTATCCCGACGGATTCTGCGTCAGTAACGCGCAAACCACTGACAAATTGTGTTTTTTTGCCAGCCTTGCCAAGCATAGCAGTGATTTCAGGACCGCCTCCATGTACAACTACAGGACGTAATCCGGCGCATTGCAGGAAAACAATATCCTGCAGCACTTTAGTCTTAATATCATCATTAAGCATAGCGTTACCGCCATATTTTACTACTACAGTTTTTCCTTTAAAATCGCGCAGATATGGCAGCGCTTCCACTAAAGTTTTAATTTCTTCGTTACGTAACATTGACAGTTCCTCCTGTTTTTACGGCAGTACCGGGCCCTGGACTGCCTTTTGTTATTTTTATAAATTTGAGGCGGCCAAAGCTCCCGACTCAGTACGTCAACAAATCTCAGGTATGGTATTCACCATTAATTTTGACATATTCATAGCTGAAATCACAGGTCCAGACTGTAGCACACTCATTCCCTGCCGCCATATCAATGGTCATTGTGATATCATGTTCACTCATGATATCAGTCAAGCTTGTCAGCGGTATATTACAGTTCATACCATTTTCAACTAAACGTACGCCGCCGATTGACAAATTAACTTTATCTGCATTCATTACTGCACCACTATAACCTGCGGCGCAAACAATGCGTCCCCAGTTCGGGTCTTCGCCAAAAAAAGCAGTTTTAACAAGCGGCGATTTGGCAATTGCCATAGCCGCTGCTTTGGCATCTTTCCATGTAGCCGCACCAACAACATTAACTTCCAAAAATTTTGTAGCTCCTTCACCGTCTCTGGCAATCAACTTAGCGAGATCCTGTGCACAAGTTACCAAAGCTTCAAAAAAAGCCGGATAATCTGGATGTTCCTCTGAAAATATAATTTCATTTTCAGCCAATCCGTTGGCCAGTACGATCATACTGTCATTGGTACTGGTATCTCCATCAACGACTACCATATTAAAAGATTTATCAGCAGCAGCCTTAACAGCTCTTTTTAAAACATCTGGAGCGATTGCCGCATCAGTAGTTAAAAAGGTGAGCATTGTCGCCATGTTAGGATGGATCATCCCTGCACCTTTAGCAATTCCAGCAATCCTTGAAGTCTTCCCTCCAACCTCAAATTCATAAGCAGCACGCTTAATAAACGTATCAGTTGTCTGAATTGCCATAGCACAGCTTTCACCTTCGTTTTCATCCATAACATCGACAGCATCGGCTAAACCATTTTTTATTTTATCCATAGGCAAAAAATGACCTATAACACCAGTACTGCAAACATAAACATTCTGCGGTTCAATACCAAGTAAATCAGCTGCAAAAGCCTGCATTTCTCTGGCATCAAGTAAGCCCTGTTCACCTGTACAGGCATTCGCACAACCGCTGTTGACTATAATAGCCTGAGCCACAGCCTCTTGTGCAACTTCTCTGCTTACTAAAACAGGAGCCGCACACATTTTGTTTTGAGTAAATACAGCACCGGTAGCTGCCGGAACTGTACTGTAAATAACAGCCACATCATGATTGCCACTAGCTTTAATACCGGCTTTAACCCCGGCAGCAAGAAAACCCTGAGGCGCTGTTACCCAGCCATCAATTTTCTTCATTCTTCACGCCTCCTCATGGATAGATAGGTAATTGAGTCAAACCAGTATTTTCCGGTATCCCAAACATCACATTCATATTCTGCACAGCCTGACCTGCCGCACCCTTCACTAAATTGTCCAGCACACTCATAACGATGATACGTCCAGTACGCTTATCAATCTGCCAGCCAATATCCACATAATTAGATGCTCTGACATTTTTTATTTCCGGGCAAGCACCCTGACCGCGCAAACGAATAAAATACTCATCAGCATACATTTCTGCAAAAGCTTCCTGAACCTGAGCTTCGCTGACGTCATTTTTAAGAGAGGCATAGCAAGTCGCTAAAATACCACGATCAACAGGCAACAAATGTGGTGTAAATTGAATCACAACATCTTTTCCGGCATATTCACTATAAACCTGCTCGATCTCAGGAGTATGCCTGTGATCAGCAACACCATAAGCGTGAAAATTTTCATTCACAGAGCAATAGAGACTACCCAGCTTCAAACCCCGTCCTGCACCCGTTGTTCCAGATTTCGCATCTATAATAATTCCCTGGGTTTCAATCAAGCCTGCTTTCAGTAAAGGTACCAAGGCTAAAATACTGCAAGTTGTATAACATCCTGGGTTCGCTAAAATTTTAGCATCCTTTACCTGTCCCCTATATAATTCGGTCAGGCCATAGACTGCCTTAGTTTCTGGATCTTCGTGCTTTACTTTATACCATTCTTCAAAAACTCGTATATCCTTAAATCTATAGTCTCCGCCCAAGTCTATTATCTTTGTATCGTGCATTTTCAACTGCCTGCCGATCTTCATCGCATGACCATGCGGCAAAGCAATAAAAATAACATCGCTTTTATCAGCAATTTGCTCAATATCCTGTAAACTGCCCAATGCAGTTTCAATTCGTACAGACAGATGAGGATACATAGCAGCAATATTCTCACCGGTACTGCTTTCAGATGTTATCGCAGCAAGTTCTACTTCCGGATGTCCATCCAATAATCTCAACAGCTCGGCTCCGGCAAAACCTGTAGCTCCAATGACACTTGCTTTCATATCCAGCCTCCCTAAAACTTATGATTTGTAATTATACAACTTTATCGCATAAACACGCAAGTATTTCTCTGAAAAAATTTTTTAAATATCCTACTAAAAAAAAATCTGTCTATTATTATAAACACTAACCCTATTATATTTAATATTGTACTACTTTAGAGGCCTTTTTTCAAAACATTTTTCAATTTTTTATTCATTGGTAAGTGTTTTTTATTTTATTATTTCTAAAATCTCTGATACAATATAATCAATAATTATAATAATTTAAAGAGGTACCTTATGTTCAAAATATTCGTTATCATCATTATAGCTGTAGGTATCTTTTTTTGGTATCCTACCAGTGGTGACCCCATCAAAAAAGAGATTCTATCGCCAACTACACAGCATTCTGTGCAACTGCCGCCTGCTGAACACAGTAAGGCAACCGTTTTTTTACTTTCTATCTTACCTCCAAAACAAACTTGGCCAGATCCGATACAAAAAATCTGGCTAAGCCTAAATATTGAAGAAGCTGTCCAAGAACGCACTAACGATATTGAGTGGGTTCCTATCACAGATATCCCTATTGAAATGCAGCAAGCCTTACTGGCCATTGAAGATCACAATTTTTACAATCATGGCGCCATAGATGTTGACGGTATCCTGCGTGCTACATTAGTAAATATTACTGCCGGAGAAGTAGTTCAAGGCGGCAGTACAATTACGCAACAGCTCACAAAAAACCTTTTTCTGTCACAAGAGCAGACTTTGATCCGTAAAACTGAAGAAGCGCTGCTTTCTCTGGTTATGGAACAGCATTACAGTAAAGACCAGCTTTTAGAGATTTATTTTAATACAACTTATTTTGGTGCCGGTGCCACTGGCATCAAGTCTGCAGCACTTACCTATTTTGATAAATTACCTCAGGAAATGCAGCTTGCCGAATGTGCTATTATTGCGGCTCTTCCTTATGCACCATCTGCACTCAATCCACTAGAAAATCCTGAAGGCTGTAAAAAAAGACAGCGTTTAGTTTTGCAGACAATGGTAAAACGAGGTTATATTGGCACAACTTTAGCAGAAAAAACCTCTGCCGAACCAGTATTCCTTGCAAATGGAGCAACATTCTAAATAACAAAAACGTCATCTTAAATTTAAGATGACGTTTTTTATTTATCTGTCATAATCTGATATTTTTCTCCGTCAGTCCTCAAAGTAATTTCACCATTTTGACTGGTGACTTTAACAGGAATCTGTAAATACTCAAATGTTCCCAATACCTTTTTATTAGGATGATTATATTTTTCTTTATCGCCACAGCTTATCAGTGCCAGCTGTGGCTGTACCGCTTTTAAAAAATTATAAGTGGAAGACGTACTGCTTCCGTGATGTGCTACCTTCAAAACAGTGCTCTGCAGTTTTTTTCCATATCTACTTACCAAATCATTTTCGGTCTTTGCTTCAATATCTCCTGTAAAAAGCATTGAAAATTCACCATACTGCAATTTAAAAACCAAACTATTATTATTTAAATCTTTTTCAGGGAAACCATTTTTACTAGCAGGTGCTAAAAACTTTAAATTTATATTGTCTGCAAACTCCAGTTTTTGCCCAGCACTTAATATTTGGCGGCTTAAAATTCCGTTAAGAATCAATTTCTCTACATCTTTAGAAATTTCACTTTGAGGATTTACAATACCGTTGTCATAAAAATTTTTAACATCAAAATTATTTAA
The DNA here is from genome assembly GCF_003945365.1 of Phascolarctobacterium faecium. NCBI lineage: Bacteria > Bacillati > Bacillota > Negativicutes > Acidaminococcales > Acidaminococcaceae > Phascolarctobacterium > Phascolarctobacterium faecium. Next base: position 2,178,351 of record NZ_AP019004.1, read on the forward strand.
TATTTTTATTACTCCTCCTAAATGGTCTAAATGATGATGTGTAATAATCAAAGCATCCAGTTTTCTAACCCCTAAAGTCTTCAATCTGCGAACAAGTATATCACTATTTTTATAATCACCTGTATCCACAAGTATTGCAACAGCCTGATTTCTCAATAAAATTGCATCCCCCTGCCCAACATCCAACAATTTTACCTCAAGCTGGCCTTGCAAAAGTGAAATAGCTTCATGAGCTTCTGACCCAAAATCATAAGCTTCATAGCCATACGCTGCGACTGTTATGATAATCGTTAAAATAAATTTCCAAAACTTTTTCATATTTCCTCACAAAAACAAAACGTGCCGTAAAATATCGGCACGTTAAAATTCTACTGGTGGGACATTTTCTGCTTCATGATTTGCTTATAAGTTTCAACACCCGGTTGATCGTAGGCGTCAACATCAGCCAACTCACCTTCATATGCTACGGAAAGCATCAGAAAATAAAGCAGCTGTCCTAAATAATATTCGTCTATCCGAGGCAAAATATATTTCGCATTTAACCGCCCGTCGCTATTCAAAGCCTCTTCATTAGCAGCAAGTGCAATTTTCAGAGCATGGTCAACAGACAAGCCGTCATATTTTTTTAATGAGCTGATATGAGTAAAGGGATTGTTTAAAACAATCTGCTGCTCACGTTCCAATATTTCAACAAACTGTATTACTTTATCTTTTTTTCCATCCTGATGCTGTTGTGTTTGAGCATGCATATCAGTGGAACCAACAGCTGAAACCGGAGTACGTCCATAATAAACAACATTGCCTTCACGATCTTTACGCTTCCCAAGAGATTCAGCCAAAAGCTGTACATACCATTCACCAACAGATTTCATTTTCGCCGCATATGGCATAAAAACTTCAATATCAACGCCTTTTTCGGCTGCTGCATACTTCAAGACTGCGTTCAAGAGCGCCGGGTTTTCTCCAAGCGAAGCTGACTGACATGCATTTTCCATATCCCTTGCTCCACATAAAAAGGCATCTATATCCATTCCTATAGCGGCAGCAGTAATTAATCCTGGATCGCTGAAAATACAAAATCGGCCGCCAATACCTTCTTTGATATCAAAACACTGCCATACATTCTCCTTGGCCAAGTTATATAAAGGAGATATATCTTCATCAAGATCGGTTACAACCGCAACCTCCATTTGCAATAACGAAGACTTTTGACACTGCTCATAAAAATAAGAAAACGCTGCTAAAGTTTCTAAAGTCGTACCAGATTTGGAAATAGGAACAAGCAATACTCTGAATTGCTCATTTTTCCCCAGCCTGTGCGTGGCAAGATACTCCACTTCATCCACAACTTCACTATACTGATCTACATCTAAATTATTTCCCGAGAAATATACCCTAGGATAACCATGCCTGCTTTTTTCACAGCCTACATTCCAGCCGGAACCGGCAAAAATATCAAACAGAACTTTATTGCCAAGATAAGATCCCCCTACTCCTAAAAAAACAACAGCATCTATCTCCTGCTGCAGATAACTTCCAAACTGCTTCAATTTAGCAATAGACTCCGGCGTATTAGGATTGCCATTCTTAACGAAAGGCAGTTTCGTAAAAAGCACATGCTCCGGCGTACCATCTTTAGATAAATGTGCCTTTGCCATACCTTGCTCACGTATTAACAGTAAAGCATCTGCAGCATCTTTAGCCTTACTCTCCAAAGTTTCAATAACTGCAGGTGTTATTGTATCAGTATTTATCATATTGCTATAATCAAAAATAAAACCACTTGCTAATGCTATTTCTCCAGATAATTTCATAATATCACCATATCAATTATTTATATACTTAAATATTTTATCATAAAAATATAACAAAAGCAAAAGAACCAATGCTTGAGGGCATTGGTTCTTAAATTATTATTTCTGCAGATTACGTAAATAGTTCTCTGCCGTTTCCAGCTGTATATCCTTTGTGGGCTGTTCGGGCAGTTCCACAACTTCATCAGGCGTAATACCCGTACCATTAATAGATCTTCCAGAAGGAGTATAATATTTAGCCGTAGTTAGCTTTAACCCAGTATTCTGAGGTAGCCTATATACAGTTTGTACCGACCCCTTACCAAAGGTCCGAGTACCAAAAAGCTTCCCGGACTTAGTGTCCTGCACAGCTCCTGCAACGATTTCAGAAGCACTTGCACTGCCATGATCAACTAATACGGCAAGTGGATACTTCACTTGCTCCAAATAAGATTCTTCCGTATATTTGCGACCTTCCCTGTCGATAACGGATACGATCGGTCCCTTAGGAACTAAATATTGTGCAACACGTACAGACTCTCCTAAAATTCCTCCAGGATTCTGCCTTAAATCCAACAGCAGTGCCTGCATCCCCTGCTCTTCCAGTTCCTGATATTTCTTCGCAAACTCTCCCGATGTATTCTCGTTAAAAATAGCAATCCTGATATAGCCAATCTTGCTATCTGGCAGCATTTCTCCTGCAACTGACTTGATCTTAATATCGCCACGTACAACTCTTACCGTACGTTCGTTACCTTTATTATCGTCCAAGACCAGCTCGACTTCTGTTCCCTGCGTGCCTCTAATCATTGCAACAACATCTTCAAGCTGCATCCCAGCCGTCTTTTTTCCATCGACCTGAACTATTTTGTCGCCGGCTTTGATACCGGCTTTTTCTCCAGGCGTTCCCTCTAAAGGTGCAACTACAACAAAATTATTCTCCTTTTTACCGACTACTACGCCGATACCGCCAAAAAAACCTTCTGTTACATTACTGATATCTTTAAAACTCTGCTGATCCAAATACACAGAATACGGATCATCTAACGCTTTTACCAAACCTGTAGCTGCGCCATCAAATAATTTTCCATCACTTGGCTGTTCTACAAATTTTTCCCGGACCAAAACTAACGTCTTGAGAAATTTCAAACTTCCCAAAGCATCACCGGTAATGCGCTCCATACTGTAAAATATAGCTCCAAGCGTAACAACTATAGCGCAAAGGCAGGCTACAAGCACTGTCATCATACTAAAACGTTTTTTAAACATAACTTCCCGCCTCGCTTATCTTCCCTTAAATCAAGGTAAATAATCCAACGGTTCAGTTACCTCGCCGTGGATACGTACTTCAAAATGACAGTGCGGGCCAGTAGACCAGCCAGTACTGCCGGCATACGAAATTACCTGACCCTTATTTACATATTGTCCTTCGCTGACGGCAAGTTCCTGATTATGGCCGTACAAAGAAACAAGTCCTCCGCCATGATCAATCATCACTGCATAACCATAACCGCCCATCCAGCCAGAATAAATTACTGTACCAGAGTCAGCCGCTACAATCGGTGTACCATAATCACAGGCAATATCCATACCGGAATGATATCTTGTTGTGCCAAATACAGGATGTGTACGCCAACCATAATAAGAAGTTATCTCACCTGTTACTGGCCAGATAAACTTACCGGTTCCACCGCCCGTAGGCATAGAAGAACTACGTTCCAAGCTTCTCAACATACTCGCAATATTCTCAGAAATGGCAAGTAAGCGGTCATAATCTTCATCAGCCTGGCGACTTTCTTCTTCAGCCCTATAAAGCAGCTGAGCACGCTCTTCCTTGCTGGCTTCAGCCTTCTGCTGCTTTTCATCAAGATCACTGCGCATTTTTTCAATATCAGCCATCTGCGCATCCAATTCTTTCTGACGCGCTTCAATTTCAGCAGTTTCCTTCATGATTGTATCCATCATTGCCAAATCGCGGCTGATAATTTTTTGCAACAAAAACATTCTTGAAGAAAAATCTGAAAAATCTTTTGCACCTAACAATACATCAAGATAATTGATTTGTCCATTGATATAAATATCGCGCAGACGCTGGCGATAAATCTTCATACGGCCTTCCATTTTAGCTTTCTTTTCAGTTAAAACTTCTTGGTTTTCGTCAATCAGTGGCTGTAATTTATCACGTTTGGCTTCGATCTCTTTAATCTCTGCCTGCAGACGATTCAATTCAGCAACAATCTCTTCCATTCTGTCACTGGCAGCTTCTGCTTCACGACGAGCACGTTCTTTAGCTATTTCCATTTGCTGCATTTTTTGCTGTACGTCATCATATTCCGCTTGCTTATCTTCCAGCTCATTTGCAAAAGCCGGCAAAATTTGCATAACAGCGAATATCAACGCCAATACAGCCATTAAAACTTTCTTTTTTGGCATAATCGGCCTCCGCTGTTAAACTTTTAAAAACTTGCGCAAGGAAATATAACTTCCTGCAGCACCAATTGCCGTTCCGGCTAAAATAATAGAAATATCGACATAGGTGAGCATTGGATATGCCGGAACCATTGGTAAAAAAGCCAGTGTCGCATAAATACGAGACAAAAGCGCCGCATAGGTACCGTTAATAACAAAATTAGCAATCAACGCCCCAAAAAAACCAAGCGTCATACCTTCCAGAATAAAAGGCCACCTGATAAACCAGTCGGTAGCGCCAACATATTTCATAATATTGACCTCTTTTCTCCTGGCAAAAACAGTTAACCTAATAGTATTAGCAATAATAAACAATGTTGCAAGAGCCAGTAAAATTACCAGAACAACACCGCCAATACGCAGTATTTTCGTCATCTGAAAAATATGTTCTACTATTTCCTGACCGAATTTAGCTGTTTCTACGCCTTCCATTTCGTGTATCTGCGGCGCCAGTTCATTAATTCTATCAGGTCTGTCTACCTGCACTTCAAATGAATTAGGAAAAGGATTATCAGTTCCTAATGAATGCAGCAACTTTTCCTGCTGCCCCAACCGTTCCTTAAATCTGGAAAGAGCTTCTTGCTTACTGACCTCTGTCACGCTTAGAACACCGGGCAAATTCTCCAGTGTCTGCTTCATATCGCTTAGCCCAGGGGCTTCAACAGAATCTTCCATATAAACAGTAATCTGCACTTGACTTTCGAGATATTGCGCTAAATTATTGGTATTGATAAAAATCAGCAGAAACATACCTAAAACAAGTAATGAAAGTGCCACAGTAGACACCGAAGCAAGGCTCATCAAGCCGTTACGTTTGATAGATTTATAGGTTTCCCGGATAAAATATTCTTTTGTACTAAGACTCATAACCGTATACCCCTTTTAAATCATCACGAACAATCGACCCTTTTTCAATGGCAATAACTCGTTTTTCCATATTATCAACGATTTCTTTATCATGTGTCGCCATCACGATAGTAGTTCCACTTTCATTGATTTCACTGAAAATACGCATTATATCCCAGCTTGTTTCCGGATCAAGGTTACCTGTCGGCTCATCAGCAATTACAAGCAGCGGATCATTAACAATCGCACGTGCGATCGCTACACGCTGCTGTTCGCCACCTGATAATTCCGTTGGATAAGAATTGGCCCGTTTACGCAATCCAACTAAATCCAGCACACTCATCACGCGGCGCTTGATTTTACGATAGGGAGTCTCTATAACCTGCATAGCAAAAGCAACATTGTCATAAACAGTGCGATCAGGAAGTAACCTGTAATCTTGAAAAATAATCCCTAACTGTCTGCGCAAATAAGGAATTTCCTTTTCTTTAAGCTCCAATAGATCCACACCATTTACATATATATTGCCAGTAGTTGGTATTACCTCACGAAAAAGCATCTTAATAAAAGTGGATTTTCCGGCACCGCTCGGCCCGACAACAAAAACAAATTCGCCAGGCTGGATATGGATATTGACATCACGCAAAGCTACTGAACCGCTTGGATATGTTTTACTGACATCGGTCATTAAAAGCATGGTGAAAGCTCCCTTCTCTTCAACACTCAAACAATTACGTCAGTCTTTATCATCACGACAAATCCCAATTCATCGTTTTTCTTCAACCTTTTTTAGCAAAGCAAAAGCTTTATCAGAGTTGATCTGCGCTTTATGCCGCAAAATTTCAATATTCTTATTTTGTTCAAGCGGAGTTTTCTGCCAACCAGCTACAGCAGCCTGAACAATCGTATCTCTATCAATTTTTTCAACCGTTCCAATAGGTTTTTCACCAATAGCGTTTACAAAGCTATCTACTTTAGGGTCATAAGATATTGCCAGCAGCGGCGTTTGCATTACAGCAGCAAAAACCAGTGCATGCAGCCGCATTCCAATCAAAAGGTCAAAATTTCCTATGATAGAAAGAAATTCCTCAGTATTATATTTTTCATTCAATAAAAATATATCCTTTTGGCAAACCAAAGCTTTACGCAGTTTCTCACAGGCTTTTACATCAACAGAATACTGCAGCGGCAACAAAATCAGCTGCGCCCCATAGCTCTGCTGCAATTTGGAAGCAGCTTCAGCCAAAACCTGAAAACATTGACTGTCACCAGACCAAGGACGTACAGAAATACCTATGACGGGCTTGGTTAAATCTACACCAGCCTCCTGCAGCAGGTACTGCCCGCATTCTTTAGTTACGGGATTAAGCGAAAGTACTGAATCAGCCGTAACCGTTATCTTCTCGGGTTTTACGCCCATTTCAATAAGTTCCGCTGCAGACTCACTATCTCTTACTGTAATCAAATCTGCCTCATTGCAAACCAAACTTGTCAATTTTCGAGCCCATTTGGCTCTAATAGGTCCAATGCCTTGAGCAAAAAGCATTACTTTTTTCCCAAAAAATTTTCCCAATCCAATAATGCTAAGATAATATAATAAACTTCGTTTACTGGTCACGTCCTGAAGCAGGCTTCCGCCTCCTGAAATAATCAATTCAGAATCTTTCATCGCCCGAATAATCCCTAATGGATTGAAGCGATATACACTGCAAACCTGGTGTTTAGCCGCAGTGTCTTCCGGATTGCCTGACAACACGGTCAGTTCTACGTTTTTCTCCACTTGCCGCAACGATTCTATAATAGCAGTAAGCATGGCTTCGTCACCGGCATTAGCAAACCCGTAGTAACCGGAAATCAAAATTTTACTCATGCTCTAAGAATCTCCTTTGCCATTTCTGCACATAAGGCAGCAAAATAGAAACGGCGATAACAGCAATGATACCTAATACAGCACCCAGAGCATAGCCGTCGACGGCACGAATATAACTCATGATAACAGGGGTACGCATATGTGCAAAAGTCTGCACTAAAGACCCCTGCCCAATAGTAGCTCCAACCACTAACAGCATCTGCCATAAACGCGGTGCCTGTTTATATGCCGCAAATGCCGCTAAATAAAACGCGGGATGTCCAATCATAAATTCTTTTTCACGCGGGCGTGCATACATCATCTGCTCAAGGAACAGACGCATTTTAATTTCAAGAGCCGGAACCGGAACCCCAGCGGTATGACCGCTGCGACCAACAAAAATATATGCTACAAAAGCCAATACACCCAAAAATGCAACATGTTTTACTGTTATCCTGGTACTGAAAAAATTTTTCAGGTGCACAGCAATATTTCCAATCTGGCCTTTGCTGAGAACATTAAATCGCTGCATATACCATAGAGAAATCAACAGCACAGGTAAAATAAACGTTAATTTTACCCCTTTATAAATATCAATTTCCAGGAAAAACCTGCTGTCGCCTAAAACAGCCGCTACAAAAGATGCTCCAATTAAAGAAAGTATCACAGCCAAAGCCAGCTGCCATGTAGCACTGATAATAATCTTCAGCGTGTTTGGGGTATTTTTTTTGCAGGACTCCCAAAGTTCGACAATAACTGTCATCGATAATACTGGGAAAACAGTTGCCGCAATCAGAGCCAGTAACTGACGTGTAAGGATTCCGCCAAATTTCAGCAAAGTTACACTGGCAACAATACCGCCAGTCAGCAATAACATATACTGTATTTTTTTACTGAAATTAAACAGCAATGTTAAATACATAATCCCACCGGCCAGAATAGCAAATGCCAGCGGCACTAGCCAGGCCCGTTCTGGGAAATATGGAGCAAACTTACCGTCAGCAGTATTTTTAGAAAAAACTCCTGCCGGTCCAAGCTTATATCCTCTTGCCTGCACATCGTCGGCAATTTTCGAAACATAATCTAAATTAAGCTCTAAAATATCCCTGCCTTCCTGAGGGATCATAAACGGTTTGATATAGTTGATACGGATATTACGTTCTTCATCTGTAAGAGCCCAACGTCTCAAAGCTTCTGGCATTTTCAGTTTTCTCTGCTCGGCTTTGTCAATAATATATGTACGTGCAACACGATAATCCATATGCTCAGCTAACGAAAGGAGTCCGTCCATTGCAGCAAACTGCAGCTGTGTATAATGTTCTACCATTCCAAAAGTCATATTCTGTTTCTTTAACTTATGAGCCATATAGGCAATGTAATCCGGATAACCAACTACTTCACGACCACAGCCTATATACCCGGTTACATTGGCACCAGACTTATCGATCCTACGAAAAATACTCCTGATTTTATCATAATCATTAGGCAAATAATTCATTGGTCTGACGATAACATTAAAGCCGAAAGCTTTTGCTTTGCGCATTTCTTCTGTCGAAAGGCCTAAAGGAGCTTGCATAACGCCAGGCTTGCTGTCATAATTTTCTTCTGTAATGACCATTGGATTACCTAAAATCTCAATTATCTGCGGTTCGTTGTTTACTATCCGCAAACGGTCCTTGCCATAACGCAGATACAGATCCTCCACCACTTCTGTCAAAACATCATATGACGTCCCGACAGTCACATAGACAGCATTAGGCACTACAATACCTTCGGAAAGTACAGGAGCAAATTTACCACCATCGCCGCCCAAAGCAGAGCCTTTTAGCAGCTCCTCCCCAGTAACAGCTACAATAGAACCGTTGTTGTTAAGCTTCTCTAAGGTAGTATCAAACACTACCAGACTTGTAACTCCGGCCTTTTTAAATCCTGCCAGCACGTCATTTAAAGACAAGCCTTCCCAGTTCGCTATATGTTCCAGCCCTTCATATTCCATTGCCATTTCGACAGTATCGTTGCGCTGCTCAATTTCATGACGCTGATAGTTCAACCATAATGAAACTATCAGTCCTATAGCTATTATCGCAATAAGTACCGGGTTATAACGGCTTTTCATCAGCTGATCTCCACCTAATTCAAAATTTCTTTTTCAATAATTACAGTTTCTTTTGCTGGCTGCGCAGATACGCTTCAACAAACATTTCCAAACCACCGTCCATGACAGCCTGCACATTACCTGTTTCAGCATTAGTACGATGATCTTTAACCAGTTTATAAGGCTGGAATACATATGAACGGATCTGACTGCCCCATTCTATGTCCTGATAGTCACCGGCGATATCGCTTTTTAAAGCATCCTGCTTAGCTCGTTCATATTCATATAGCTTTGCACGAAGAAGCTGCAAACACCGTTCCCGGTTCTGGATCTGTGATCTTTGCGTCTGGCACTGTACGATTATTCCAGTAGGAAGATGCGTCATACGCACAGCAGAGCTCGTTTTATTTACATGCTGTCCACCAGCACCACTAGCTCGATAGGTATCAACTTTCAAATCTGCAGGATTGATGTCAATTGCAACGCTGTCATCCAGTTCCGGCATAACATCCACCGCGGCGAAAGAAGTATGCCGGCGGGCATTCGCATCAAACGGAGAAATACGCACCAGACGATGTACACCCTTTTCACTTCTCAAATATCCGTAAGCATTATGTCCATTAATCTGAAGCGTAGCACTTTTAACACCAGCTTCATCTCCCGGAAGATAATCGAGCATTTCCACTTCATAGCCTTCACGTTCAGCAAAGCGGGAAAACATACGCAGCAGCATAGAAGTCCAATCCTGCGCTTCTGTTCCGCCGGCACCGGCATGTAATGTAAGAATAGCATTATTGGCGTCGTACTCGCCATTCAAAAGCATGCCTAATTCTAAATGTTCAACATCAGTACGAATAGAAGCCAGCGTTTCTTCCATTTCAGGTAACAGACTTTCGTCATCTTCTTCCAGCGCCAGTTCGCACAAAACTTCCATGTCCTCTACTCTGGTTTCCAAAGAACGAAATGTTTCTACCTCTTCTTTCAACTGCGTTACAGCCTGAGCAGTTTTCTGCGCCGTTTCAGGTTCATCCCAAAATCCAGGTGCACCCATTTTATGTTCTAATTCTGCAATACGGTCCTCTTTGACAACTACGTCAAAGAGATCCCCTCATTTCCTCTAGTTTCTGTTTTAATGCTGCAATCTCCGGTTTATATTCCTCAATCAACACTAACTTCACATCCTCTCTTAATAACACCAGTAAAGTTGAAACTTACCGCTTCAACTTTACTGTAACTAAAACCAACTATAAATTTCTGTAAATCTTACTTATCCTGCCCGCAGCAATTTTTATATTTTTTACCGCTGCCACAGGGACAAAGATCATTTCGTCCGGTCGTTTCACCTTTTACCAGAGGCTGTTTTTTAATATCATCGCCTTCCCCCGGGTTGTTAGTGGATGCGTTTTCCAACCGATTTTCAACCTTAGGCTGCGCCACAACATTTACACGGTAAATATAGCGTACTACATCGTCTTGAATAGCGTCAATCATCGCCTGGAACATATCATAGGCTTCAAATTTATATTCAACCAACGGATCTTTCTGTCCATAAGCCCGCAGACCTACACCTTCACGCAGCAAATCCATAGAATCCAGATGCTCCATCCAATGGTTATCGACAACTTTAAGCATTACAAGATTTTCCAGTTCGCGCATTAATTCAGGTGTAATAGCATCCTCGCGTTCAGCGTAATGTTCATCGGCAACTTTATGCAGATATTCTTCCAGCTCTTCACGGCTGAGGTTTTGCAGATAATCAATCTGCAGCAAATCAGCCGGAGCATAGAACTCCTCAGCATAAGCAATTAATGCCTGCAAATCCCAATCCTCTGAATAAACTTCCGGCGGCGCATACATCGCCATCGTACGGTCTACAACTTTATGTATCATATCCATAATAGTATCACGCAGATTTGCCTGCTGCAGGATCTTTTTACGCTGGGCGTAAATAACCTCACGCTGCTGATTCATAACATCGTCATATTCCAAAACCTGTTTACGAATAGCAAAGTTTCTGGCTTCAACTTTTTTCTGAGCCGATTCGATAGAACGGGTAACAAGCTTATGTTCAATCGGTTCATCTTCCTCCATCCCCAGTTTGTCCATAATACTGGAAATATTATCAGAACCGAACAAACGCATCAGGTCATCTTCCAAAGACAAGAAAAATTTTGAAGAACCAGGATCACCTTGACGAGCGCAGCGGCCACGCAGCTGATTATCAATCCGGCGGCTTTCATGCCTTTCCGTACCAATAATGTGAAGACCTCCTAATTCTGGAACGCCTTCACCCAAGACAATATCCGTACCACGGCCAGCCATATTCGTAGCAATGGTAACAGCGCCATATTGACCGGCTCCGGAAATTATTTCAGCTTCTTTTTCATGATATTTAGCATTCAAAACATTATGCGGAATCCCGCGCCGTTTCAGCATCGCCGATAATTCTTCTGACTGAGCGATGGAAGTAGTACCCACCAGTACCGGTCGTCCAGACTTATGGCATTCTTCAATCTCATTAACAGCGGCTTTATATTTAGCGCGTTTCGTTTTCAAAATAACATCAGGATAATCAATCCTGACCATAGGTTTATTGGTAGGAATAACAACAACGTCAAGTCCGTAAATTTTCTGGAATTCCTGTTCTTCTGTTTTAGCAGTACCAGTCATACCGGAAAGTTTTTCATACATACGGAAATAGTTCTGGAAGGTAATAGTCGCCAAAGTCTGACTTTCACGCTCAACTTTAACACCTTCTTTAGCTTCAATAGCCTGATGCAAGCCTTCCGAAAAACGACGGCCAAACATTAACCGGCCTGTAAATTCATCAACAATGATAACTTCGCCGTCTTTTACAACATAATCTTTATCACGGTGCATAATAGCTTTGGCCTTCAAAGCACACATCAGCTGATGTGAAAAATCAACGCCGTGTTCAGTATCATACATATTTTCTATGCCCAGCATTTTTTCAGCTTTAGCAATACCGATTTCAGTAGGGGCAACTGTTTTCAGCTTTTCATCAACAGTATAATCTTCCCCTTCATCCATTTTAGCAACTACCTGAGCCAAAACTTTATACAAATCAGTAGATTTTTCGCCAGGTCCGGAGATAATAAGCGGAGTTCTCGCTTCATCAATCAAAATACTGTCAACTTCATCGACAATACAATAATTTAAAGGCCGTTGTACCATTTGATCTTCGTCAACGACCATATTATCACGCAGATAATCAAAACCGAACTCGTTATTAGTGCCATAGGTAATATCAGCAGCATAAGCAGCTTTGCGGTCCGGATAATCAAGCGCATGCGCAATAAGACCTACGGAAAGGCCTAAAAATTTAAAAACACGCCCCATATCCTCACTGTCACGGCGAGCCAGATATTCATTGACCGTAACGACATGAACGCCCTTTCCTGTCAACGCATTCAAGTATGCCGGCAAAGTAGCTACCAGAGTTTTACCTTCACCAGTGCGCATTTCAGCAATTTTACCACGATGCAGAACACAACCGCCAATAAGCTGCACATCAAAATGGCGCATGCCTAAGACACGTTTGGCCGCTTCACGGACAACTGCGAATGCTTCAGGTAAAATATCATCTAATGTTTCACCTTTAGATAACCGTACTTTAAAATCAGCTGTCTTAGCGGCCAGATTTGCAGAGCTTAAGCCTACCATATCTTTTTCTAATGCGTTGATTTTATCGACAATGACTCCGATCTCTTTTAATTCTTTTTCATTCGGGTCACCAAAAATTTTTTTCAACAAACCTTCGAGCAAAATAATCACTCCTTAAATTTTTACAATAAAAAACACTATACCTAACTTAAAATTTTAGCAGAAAAGCCTGCAAAAGTCAAAAAGCCCGGGGCTTCAACCCCAGGCTTTTTGTGAACTTTCAGTAAATTATTTTCCTATTTAATATTGCCGCTTATTTTAATTCCGGAGCCAACAAACCGTAATTACCATCTTTACGACGATAAACCACGTTCACGCCACCAAAATCAGGATCATAAAAAACGAAGAAATCATGATTCAAAAGATTCATTTGTAAAATAGCTTCTTCTGCAGTCATTGGATGCATAGCAAAAGATTTATTCTTAATAATCTTGAATTCACCATCATCTTCTGCAACTGTTTCTACAGAAGCTGGGACCACGGCATCCTGGAAGTTATTGTATTTTCTCTTCATCAGGCGGGTTTTATATTTGTGGATCTGGCGTTCGATTTTTTCTATTACCAAATCAATGGAGGAATACATATCTTTGGTCGTTTCCTGTGCTCTCAGCAAGATCCCACTCGCCGGTACAGTAATTTCCACAATATGATTACCTTTTTCCACTTTCAAAACTGCTGAAATATCACCGACAGTTTTAAACTGTTTCGTTACTTTCGTAATCTTTTTTTCGACATAATCTTTTAATGCCGGAGTTACATCAATGTTTTTACCACGTACGTTTACGTTCATAATTCATACCTCCTTGAATTCCCCAAGGTGATGGGATCGCAAGCTCTCTGCTTGCTTTAATATAGTAATTCGCCGCGCTCCGCAAATCTCCTGCTGATAAAGTAACAAAAAACTCGCATGTCTCAAAAATTTCACATGCGAGTTTACAATTGATACTAATGTAACACTTCGGGTAATAAAACACCCAATTAACCTTAGTAACACTTATAATATTTTGGATAAAAAGCTGCGCGTGCGTTCTTCTTTCGCATGCAAAAAAACCTCTTCTGGTTCTCCCTGCTCTACGATAACTCCGCCATCTACAAAAATGACCCTGTCACCGACTTCACGGGCAAACCCCATCTCATGAGTTACCACTGCCATTGTCATACCTTCTTTGGCCAGGCTTTTCATGACATCCAATACTTCATTGATCATTTCCGGATCGAGAGCAGAAGTGGGTTCATCAAACAACAATGCTTTAGGTTTCATTGCCAAAGCCCTTGCAATCGCTACACGCTGCTGCTGTCCACCGGAAAGCTGATCAGGATAAGCATTTGCTTTATCATCCAAGCCAACTTTTATCAACAGTTCCTGTGCCGTTTGTTCTGCCTCACTGCGGCTGATACCACGCACCTTCATTGGCGCCAGCACTAAATTTTCAAGAACAGTCATATGCGGGAACAGATTAAAACGCTGGAATACCATCCCGACTTCTTTACGTATTTCATTAATATTTGCTTCCCCTGTCAACGGTATACCGTCAATAACTATACTGCCGCCTGTCGGTTCTTCCAAATAATTTATACAACGCAGTAAAGTACTTTTACCACTGCCAGATGGTCCAATAATTACCACAACTTCGCGTTCAGCAATTGTCAAATCAATACCCTTTAAAACATCTAGATTACCATAACTTTTTCGCAGATCAGTTATTTTAATCATTGCTTCATTCATTTCGTATCATACCTCCGTTCCAACATCCCTACGAGACGGGCAACCGTAAAAGTCATAATCAAATAAATAACAGCTACAGCCATCCAAATTTCGAAGGATGCATATGTACGGGCGATAATCAACTGACCACGACGAGTAAGTTCTTCAAACCCAATAACAGAAACCAATGAAGAATCCTTCAACATTGCAATAAACTCGTTGCCCAAAGGCGGAATAATGCGTTTAAAGGCCTGCGGCATAATAACATAACGCATAGTCTGCGCCCAGCTCATTCCTAAAGAACGGCCAGCTTCCATTTGACCCTTATCAATTGATTGGATACCGGCACGGAAAATTTCCGCAATATAAGCACCACTATTGATAGAACAGGCAGAAATTGCTGCAAAATAGGGATCCACGCGGTGCCCAATAATTCCCGGCAAAGCGAAATAAACCAAAAATATCTGTACCAGAAGCGGCGTTCCACGAATAAAATCCACATAACAATTAGCAAAATAACGCACCGGTTTTATACTGGCAAGACGTGCTATACCGACTGTCATACCTATCAAAAGGCCAAAGCCTACGCTTAAAGCCGTTATTTCGATCGTAATACCGGCACCAGCCAGCAGCAAGGGCAAGGCATCCCAAATCAAGCTGAAATTAATATCCATGCAGTTTGTCTCCCTTTCATTGTCAGCTCTTTAAAATTCACCAAAGAAAATACGGAGCACACCACCGTCACCGTTGATGTACTCCGCATCCAGATATGACCATATTATTTCTTTACTTCACCAAACCAGGTTTTGTAAATCTTGTCATACTCGCCGTTTTTCTTCAATTCGGCCAGAGCTTTATCGATTTCAGCAGCTAATTTATCATTGCCTTTTTTAACTGCAATGCCGTATTCCTCAGCTTCAAGCACATCGCCTACAGTTTTGGCATCAGCACTACCGCCTTGTGCCAAATAATAGCCAACTACCGGGCTGTCGTTGATAACAGCATCCACGCCGCCATTCTTTAATTCCATAGCAGCTTCTGTATTCGTGTTGAATGCCGTTACTTTGGCATCTTTTACGCTTTCTGCTTTAGCTGCGCCGGTAGTACCGATTTGGACAGCAATTCTTTTACCTACCAAATCCTCGATACCTTTAATGGTATCATTGTTCTTCTGCACCATAACTACCAAACCGGATCTGTAATAAGGGGCGGAGAACAGTACTGCCTCCTGACGCTCAGGAGTAATACTCATACCAGCAATTACGGTATCAATATTACCGGAACTCAATGCAGGGATCAACGCATCAAACCCCATATTCATGATTTCAACCTTGTAACCCATCTGTTTGCCAATGGCCCGGATAAGATCCATATCAAAACCAGTATATTCTTTAGAGCCTTCTTTTTGGAATTCAAACGGTGCAAAAGTAGGTTCAGTGCCTACACGCAGAACTTTTGCAGGTTCAGCTTTTTTAGCTTCTTCTTTGCCGCCGCAACCGGCTACCATTAAGGACAAAGCTGCTAAAACAGCCATTGCCATAAGTAAATATTTTTTCATTTTACAACCTCCAGAAAAATATCTGGACTGCACTCAACACGCAGCCCTTTATATTTGTTAATTATATAACTAAAAACGGCCTGGCGCAACCTAAAGTTATACGAATATTATTTCTTTTCTTCACCAAACCATGTTTTATATAATTTAGCATATTCTCCGTTTTGTTTCATTTCGGCTAAAGCTTTATTAATTTCGGCAGCCAGCTTATCATTGCCCTTTTTTACTGCAATACCATAGTCCTCCGAATTCATGACCGCACCGACAACCTTTGCGTCAGCGCTGCCCCCCTGCTGCAAATAATACTTCAAAACAGGGCTGTCATTAATTACAGCGTCGGCACCGCCGTTTTTCAGTTCCATAGCAGCAGCAGTATTGTCGTTAAACGCGGTTACCTTGGCATTTTTAACTTCGCCTGCTTTATTAGCTCCTGTGGTACCGATCTGCACAGCAATTCGTTTTCCTTCCAAATCACTGAAGCCTTTGATTGTATCATCATCTTTTTTTACCATTACGATCAGGCCAGAAGTATAGTATGGGTCAGAAAACACCACTACTTTTTTACGTTCATCAGTAATACTCATCCCAGCGATCGCAACATCAATATTTCCTGAATTCAACGCCGGGATCAAAGCATCAAAGCCCATAGAAGAAATCTCTACTTTATAACCAAGCTTCGTGCCAATAGCACGAATAAGATCCATATCAAAGCCAGTAAATTCATCCGAGCCTTCTTTTTGAAACTCAAATGGTGCAAAAGCCGGTTCGGTACCAACCCTTAATACCTTTTCCGTTTCTGCCTTCTTGGGAGCTTCCTGTGAACCGCCACAGCCGGCAGCCAGCAATGCAAGCATTGCCAATAAAGCCATCATTAAAAATCCAATCTTTTTCATTTTTACCCCTCCAAATCAATTCAGCAGCTTTCCAACCGCTTCTATTTATAATATTTTCTTATTATAGTACTAAATATCACGGCAGGCAATAAAAAAATACCGTTATTTTTAATAACGGTACAAATTTCACAGACAACTCAGCTGACCTGGTTTTCGCCCCCACACTCGCCTGCTGGAGGGTTCGCTCATAAGCTTTTCAGAGCTCCCCACTACTACCCCTCTCGCCTTTGCGGCAGGACTTACTTCTAAGCTGCGCCGTGCTCACAATACTTTGATTGCTTACGTGGATCGTTTTGCCCGCAACTGGCCTCGACTTGCAACCACAGACCTGAGTTGTATTTATAATTATACATTAAGCAAAAATTTTTGCAAGTGTCTTTGCTAATCAACTTTTTCGTAGTATACTATTATCACCATGTGAATGAGGACGGATTGTTTATGATTGCCATACCCCAATTCTTAGATTTTCCTGACGACGGACAAACTTCGGAAATCTGCGAATTCTTTTTGAAAATGCTACAACATAAGAATAAGGCGCTTTATATGCACAGCCAGCAGGTCGCCAACTATGCTGCCAGCATCGCCGCCAAGCTGGGATTACCGCCGGCAGAAGTTTCCTGTATCAAAACCGCAGCATTGCTGCACGATATAGGCAGTCTTTCCGTGCCCAACATGATCCTTATGAAAGCCCCTTACCTGAGCACCCGCGAAATGTCTATCTACAAACGGCATTGCCAGGCTGGCGCAAGCATGCTTGAAAATATCCAAGGTTTCAGCCATATTATCCCCATCATTCATGCCCACCATGAAAAATGGGACGGCACCGGATATCCCAAACGCCTTAAAGGCGTAAACATTCCTCTGGGCGCCAGAATTATTTCTGTAGCAGACCACTATGATAAATTTATTAATCCCTGCACCCAGCAATGGCAGAAAACACACAGCGAAGCAATTATCGAACTGCAAAACAAAGCAGGGCTTGATTTTGACCCTAATGTTGTAAAAGCGTTCATGCAATCAGTTATTCCCAGTAAAATTATCAAACAAAAAAAATAATAATATCGACTACTTGTACTTGCTGTCAGACACTGGCAGCAAGTTTTTTATTGTATTTGTCCATAATTTTCGATACTGCCGCAAAATGCAAGTCCATAAACTTCTACAGCTCCAGCATTTTTCAAAGTTTGGGCAGCCTCTTCCATTGTCGCTCCAGTAGTAAAAATATCATCTACAACAATCACAGTTTTACCGGTAACATTTTGTGTAACAGCAAAACAATCTTCTAAATTCATTTTTCGTTCCTGCGGGCTTAAATCATACTGGGGCACAGTTTCACGCCTTCTCGTCAGAGCCAGAGTCAAACAATATTCGGCATCAGTATTTTTAAATAAAACCAGCGGGATCTCGAATCCCCTCGCTCTTGTCCTTTGCCTTGACGTTGGTATTGGTACAATCATTACATCACGCTTACTTAAAATATTCCGCAGAATTTCCGGCCAGCCGTCAACGCTAATCCGGCAGCATTCTTCTGCCAATAGCTCCAAAATATCCCTGCGGTTCTTAAACTTTACATTTTGTAATGCCGTTTTTAAAGCTCCGTTATACCTGAATAACATCCCCGCACCATCTAAAGCTTCACGACCCGACAGCCACAAAGGCTGCAATAACACTTCTCTGCAAACACTGCAAAACAAACCGTCTTCAGCGATCTGACCGCAGCCGGCGCACTTTCGTGCCCAAAACACCGATAGTAACAGCGCATACCAGTTTTTTATCAACCGTATAAACATGGGTGATTATGCATCACCTTTCCCTAAATTTATAACGTCCTTAAAAAATATCTCCCTGCTCCTGCAGTCGTTCCGCCAACAGCGAATAACGTTTTCTCGTTCTGTCATTATCCACCGCAGTCTGTACCGCCGCTTTCGTTCCTACTAAAATAACCTTCTGCCGTGCACGCGTTACTGCTGTATACAGCAAATTCCGCTGCAGCATGATATAGTGCCCTGGAACCATCAGCAAAATAACCGTCGGATACTCGCTCCCCTGCGATTTATGTACGCTCATCGCGTATGCAAGCTGCAATTCATCAATTTCATTAGGTGTATAAGTTACATACTCACCATCAGCACGCTCAGGATAATCAACAGTAACATTGCGGCCATTTATATACACGATCCTGCCAATATCACCATTGAAAACCTCTTTCTCATAGTTATTGCGAATCTGCATCACCTTATCACCGGCCCGCAGAACATTTCCAGGCGTATTGACCTCACTTTTATTCAGATCCGGAGGATTGATCCGCTGCTGAAGCAAATGGTTAAGGTTCTGAACGCCACAGGGATTCTTATGCATAGGCGATAAGACCTGTACGGACTGCCAGTCACTTTGCTGCGTTAATCTGGCATAAATATTAGCCACATATTCCGCCGCATCAAATTCATTCTCGATCTCTACAAAAGTAAAATCGCTGCTCGGCTCCCACTCAGGCATCTGCCCGCGGTTTATCCTATGTGCATTACGCACAATGGGGCTTATCTCAGCCTGACGAAAAACATTTTCTAATCTTACAACAGGCATTTTCTGCGAACGGATAATATCCTTTAAAACAGATCCGGCACCAACAGACGGAAGCTGGTCGACATCGCCGACAAAAATCAGCCGACAGCCGCCCTGAACCGCTTTCAGCAAATGATAAGTAAGCGTAATATCCAGCATCGAAGCTTCGTCGATTATAATTGCATCGGCATCCAGAGGATCACCGTCATTCTTGCCAAAGTTAAAGCCGCCGCCATTCGGCGTATATTCCAGTAACCTATGTACTGTCACCGCAGGATGCCCGGATGAATCGGCCAACCTTCTGGCAGCGCGGCCCGTAGGCGCTGCCAGAAGTATCCGACAGCCAGCTTTTTCCAGCACTGCCAAAATCCCCTTGATTACAGTCGTTTTACCTGTACCAGGCCCGCCTGTAAGAACAAACACACCATATTTTAAAGAAGCATGAATAGCTTCTTTCTGTGCCTCAGCCAATACAATACCGGCTTCAGACTCCCATTGCCCAATAATCTTATCAACATTGACTTTTTCCAACGCATCAGCCAGATCGCGTAATTTAAGCAGCCTTTTAGAAGTCTGAACTTCCGCCTGATACAAATACTCAGGATAGATCAGCCGTAAACCGCCAACTTCTTCCGTACGCAGCATGTCCTCTGCCAAAAGATTTTGAAAAACATCATTGACAACGCTGCTGCTGACCTGCAGTAGCCTCACTGTTTCGCGCAGCAGCAACTCCTCAGGTACACAGGTATGCCCTGCTGAAGCAGCCTGATTTAGCGCATATTCCAACCCGGCTTTAATCCGTTCCTCACAGGCGCCGTCCATCCCGGTCGCCAAGGCAATCTTATCTGCAGTTCTAAAACCGATACCGGTAATATCACTAGCCAGGCTATATGGATTCTCCTGAATCCTTTTCATCGCCGTAGCTCCATATTGCGCCTGAAGCTTCGGTGCATAATTAGCACTGACGCCGTGCGATTCCAAATACACCATCAATTCCCGCATATCCGACAACTCTGCATAAGACATCCCAATAGCTTCGGCCTTCTTTCTGCCGATACCTGAAATCTCGGTCAGCCGATGCGGTGATAAAGATAAAACATCCAGCGTATCTGAGCCAAAATGCTCAACGATACGGGCGGCCATAGTTTTACCAATGCCCCTGACCGCACCTGAAGCCAAAAAACGCTCCACACCATCGGTAGTTGAAGGTTTTATAGCCTGGCAGACCTCAGCACGAAACTGTCTGCCGAACTTGGCGTGTTCGCCCCAGCTGCCGCTGAGCTCCACCGACTCTCCCAAAAAAGGAGCCGGTCCCCGGTAAACGACACTTACCTTACCTTCATGGTCAGTTTTCACCCTGAAAACACTGAACTGGTTATCTTCACTTTGAAAAACTATATTATCAATAACGCCCTGCAATTCTTGCATTATTCCACCACCGTACAAAACAAATGTTCTCGTTTATTATAACACGTTTTCAAATAAAACAAAACTTTTCGCCATATTCTTTTCACACCTGTAACCCTGAATAAACTTTGACAGCAAGCTATTTTTTAGCTATAATATATTAAGTTGTTTATACTCCAACCAACATTTTATTTTAAAAATTAAAGCTCGCCTCTTTGAAAGGAGAACTACCTTGAAATCAATTGGAACACAAATAGCTATAGATATGTATAACTGCAGCGATCTGCTTTTAAGCGACGCTTCCGGCGTTCAGGCAACCATTCAAAGCGCAGCCGCAGATTTCGCCATGCAGCCGCGGGAAACCTATATCAACTGCGAAGAAGGCATCAACGAATATTCTGTTTTTTCACATTGCAAGCAAGGTCATGTGACCCTGCATCTATATCCGGATCTTGGCTTTGTCACTATTGATGTTTTCACCTGTTTCAAAGATGCCGACCCAGACGGATTAGCGCGTTTCCTGCGTAATTATTTTGATCCTGACAAATCGAAGATCACTTACCTTGACCGCGGTGATTTCGGCAGTGAAAGCGATATGAAACCACGCCGTAAATCCAACATCAAAACTATACGCCGTGCCCGTACTATCGGTAATAAACTTTCTAAACTTATGATGAAACCACGTTCAATGTAAAAGCTGCCTTCAGGCAGCTTTTTTCTTTTTTTCTGTTCCTAGAGCAAATTCTCTGTTAAAATAATAGGTAAATATATAATTAAACTATTTTGGAGTAAACTATGAAATATATTTTTTGGGACATAGACGGTACGCTTTTGAAAACAGGATTAGCTGGTGTCGACGCTTTGCGCGATGCAATCAAATGCCGCTTTGGCATCGAAAATTTTCAATTCTCTCATCCGCTGGCCGGAATGACAGACTCCTTTATCTTTAAACAAACAATAAAGGATATCAAGGGCAGCTGCAATGCCGCCGACGCCGCAGGCCTTTTGATCCATTATCATCAGCTGCTGGAAAAATATTTGCCCTCGCATCACGGCAGCCTGATGCCTAACGTCAAAGAAACTCTGCAGTATTTTTCCAAGCAGCAGACGAACTATAAAACATGTCTGCTCACTGGTAATACTAGGGCCGGTGCCTTTGCCAAACTGCGGCATTACGGGATCGCGCAATACTTCGACAGCCGTTACAGCGCCTGCGGTGAGTTAAGTGAAGACCGCTGTGAGCTTGCAAAAACAGCCTATCAAAGACTTTATTTGCTCGAACCTGACCTTACACCAGACAACGTTATCATTGTAGGTGATACTCCTAACGATATTCTTTGTGCTCAAGCCATAAAAGCACGCAGTTTAATAATCCTTGCCGGTTCTACGTATAACACAGAGGAGCTGAAAAGTTACAACCCTTGGCAAATCATCCCTGAATTGCCTGATGACCCCAGGGATTTTGCAGCTTTACTTGACAAAAACTAACATGTATTTTAAGGAGATAACTATGAAAAATCTTTTCTACGGACTGCTGCTGACTTTACTATTTACTACAACGCCGGCAGCTGCCTATAACAGTTCTGACCTTAACCAGCTCATGAGCAGCGGCAGCTGCGCCTACGGTGATTTATCGGGTGCTGATCTAAGCAGCCTGGATCTTACCGGAGCAAATCTCACCGGCAGTAATTTGACAGGTGCCAGGCTGATTAAAACAAAATTAGCAGGAGCTGTTTTCGATAAAGCAGTACTGACCAAAACTGTGCTGACCGATGCTGAACTTGCCAATACCAGTTTCAAAGCAGCACAGCTGAACTATACAAATTTCAGCGGCAGTGACTTAAAAACAGCAGATTTTACACAAGCCAATGCTTTCAGAGCTAAATTCGCCAACTGCGATTTACAATTTGCCGTCTTTTATCTGACAAATCTTCAGGAAGCAACACTTGACAGCAGTAATTGTCTGGAAGCCGATCTTACACAGGCTAATTTATCTTATGCCTGGCTTTACAACACCAATCTGCACGAAGCCGTTTTGGTCTACGCCAATCTTTTCAACGCCAAAATGAACAATGCTAATCTGAGCAATGCCAATCTTACCGGTGCTACATTGAGTCAGGCTCTGCTACAGAACGCCAATCTTAATAATGCTATGCTGGACAAAGCAGTGCTTGATCAAACCGATTTTAAAGGCGCCAGCATGAACTTTACTGACTTTGGCACAGCCTTTAAAACAGAAGCAATATTTGAATAAATACATAAAATCACCTTAAAATAATTCTTATAAAACTAAAAGTGCAGACCAATATGGTCTGCACTTTTAGTTTAAACAAATTTCATGAATATAATTTCTCCATATTCCCCCGCAAGACATTTACTTTTTCGTGTAAATAAACCCATTTGTGTCTTGCTGGTAAAACAGATAATATTAGCCTTTTATCCTTGCAAAATTACTTTATATATTAAAATGTAGTACTTAAAGCCCCGGTTTCCGCTGCAAACGGAAACCGGGGCCAACACTTATTCCACAGTCAGTCTAACCACCTGACTGTTTTATATAGTTGTCAGACACTGATGTCTTTATTATGAGTAAGCTTAAAGAAGATTAACAGTGAAATAATTGACGTTAAAGTAAGTACTGTTGAGTAAGCTGCCGCATTACCAAAGTTACTGCGAATAACCTCGGTATAGATTGCTACCGTCAGCGTACTGGTTTTACTTGTATAGAGAATAATCGAAGAACTGAGTTCACTGATCAGGGTGATCCAGCTCATAATCGCTCCGGCTAAAACTCCCGGAAGCATCATCGGCACGGTTACTTTCCAGAAGGATTTAAATTCTGTCGCGCCCAGACTGATCGCTGCTTCCTCGATACTGGGACTGATCTGTGTAATGATAGCCGTACTGGAACGAATCGTATACGGCATCCGGCGTATAGCCAGGGAAATAATAATGATCAGCGCCGTACCGCTTAAAATAAGCGGCTGCTTGTTAAAGGCATACAGGAACGAGATACCTAAAACCGATCCGGGAATAATATACGGGAACATCGTTACCGTATCCAACACTTCCGTAACGTAGGAACGCTTCCTCACTGTAAGATAAGAAATAAAAATACCCATAAAAACAACGATAAAGATCGCGCAGATACCAAAAAGATAAGTATTGGTAATCGAATTATTGTCTTTAGCAAATAAGGTATTCATATAATTCTGCAGAGAAAAATTACCTGTGTACACAGCACCGCCGCTGACCTCAAGGAAAGATGTAAAAATAACCGTCAGTTGAGGCAGCATTGCCAAAAAAGTAACGCCATAAACAAAAAGATAGGCAAAAATTTTTTTGCTGCCTTTGGACTCTACAGCTTCCATTGGCTTCAACGCTGTCATCGAATAGGAATAGTGCCCGGCGATATAACGCTGGAGGAAAAACAGCAGTAAAGTGATAACAATAACTATCACACACAAGGATGCAGCAAAATGATCATCGGTGCTGACTTCGCCCATAAACTGAGTATAAATCAATACCGGAAAGGTTTTAAACCCTTCCCCAATCAGCATCGGCGTACCAAAGTCAGAAAAAACACGCATAAATACCAGTAACGAACCTGCTAAAAGCGACGGCATAACTAACGGCAGAATAATCTGACGCACACGCTGAAAAGCGGTCAGACCAAGGCTTTCAGCCGCCTCATTCAGCGAATTATCCAGATTCTTCAAAGCCCCAGATACATACATATAAATCAGAGGGAACGACTGCAGAGCAAAAACAAGAACGATCCCTGCAAACCCATAGATACCGTCAAGTTTAACGCCAAAAATCGAATTAATAATCTGTGTTACAAAACCGTTACGTCCTAAAAGCTGAATCCATGCATAGGCTCCAATAAAAGGCGGTGACAAATACGAAATAACGATCAGTATATTAAGGTATTTACTGCCGGGGATTTTGACGCTGCGCAGCACATAAGCCATCGGTAAGCCGATAACAGAAGCAATAATCGTAGAGCATATGGTTACATAAAAACTGTTGACTAATGTACTCCAGTAATATTTCCGTGCAAAAAATTTAGTAAAATAGTCCAGCGTCAGTTTTGATGATTCCGGATCTATCACGCTTTTATATAATATTAAAATCAGCGGATAAACAACAAAGATAATAAAGAAACACAGAATAAGCAGGGCGATGCCCATCCAAAGATTAAATTTTTTGGCAGTATTCATCAGCGGTTCCCCCTAACTATCAGGGGAGTATTCCCATCCTCCGTAAAAACATTGATCTTAGCCGGCTGTACCAGCAAACGTACCGTGGTCTTGTTGGGGATAGTATCTTCAACGCCTGAATTTTGAATTACTTCTATTTCCTGCCCATTTTCCAAACGCATAAAATAATGCGTGGTAACACCTAAAAAGACGCTGTGCTCGACTACGGCAGTCAGCCCATCAGACCCGTTAAGACAGATCTCAAACTCCTCCGGGCGCACAGAAACCAGCACTTTGCTGCCTGCGGATATTTCCGGAATTAAATTATCCATCGGCACTTCATAAGCACCAAAATCAAGTATTTTAGCAGCGCCTGTAATTTTGACTTTCGCTTCCAGAATATTAGAAAGACCTATAAATGTCGCCACAAATACACAGTTCGGACGTTGATAAATTTCTTTTGGCGTACCTATCTGCTGAATGATACCGTTATTCATAATCGCGATCCGATCAGAAACGGCCAGCGCCTCTTCCTGATCATGCGTTACATAAACTGTAGTAATACCTATTTTCTGCTGAATAAGCTTGATGGCATTACGCATCTCGACTCTGAGCTTGGCGTCAAGATTGGACAGCGGTTCGTCCATCAGCAATACCTGCGGGTGAATAACAATAGCTCGAGCCAAAGCAACCCGCTGCTGCTGACCACCGGAAAGTTGCGTCGGCATCCGGTCTTTCAGATGGGCAATCTTTACTGTTTCCAGGATTTCATCGACTAATGCATTCATTTTTTCTTTGGCTACCTTACGGTTTTTCAGCCCGAAAGCAACATTATCTTTAACTGACATATGCGGAAAAATAGCATAGTTCTGAAAGACCATACCCATATTACGCAAATGCGTGGGTATATCATTAATGATCTGGTCATCTATTTTGATCGTACCGCCTTCGATAGAGTTAAAGCCGATAATCATTCTCAGCAACGTAGTTTTGCCACAGCCGGAAGGTCCCAACAACGTAAAAAATTCTCCGGGCCGGACATCTACTGACAAACCGTTGATAATAGTATCATTGCCAAACCGCTTAACGACATTATCGATAGTAATCGCTACACTCATAAAATAACCGCCTTTTTATTTTAGTAAGACAAAAGGGGACTCTGCGAGTCCCCTTTGCCATTTATAACATTTACACTTGCTTACATAGATTTTTCCATATGCTCGCTGAACATTTTAGTAATCTTGGCTTTATTTTCGGAAACCCATTTTTCATCATAGTTAGGAGCTAATTTGATTTTATCATTAGGAGTCATATAATCAGCCAAGGTGGCGCCTTTACGCAGTGGACGTACTGTCAGATTCATACCGACAGCATTCTGCACTTTTTCGGAAAGCATATAATCGACAAATTTCTTAGCATTTTCCGGATGCTTACAGTTTTTCAGGATCTGTACGGATTCTCCGGGGAAAATAGCGCCCTCTACCGGGAATACTACTTTTACCTTAGCGCCATTTTTCACAAGATTGGCTGCCGGGTCTTCCCAGGTAAGACCAACGACATATTCGCCGCCGGCAACGCCTTTGTAGACCTGACTGGAGCTATTGCACATTTTACCGCCCAGATTAGCGATAAATTTATCAACATAATCCCACGCTTCCGGAGACATCGGGTCGCCGTTTTTTCCCATCCCATACAGCATTGCCATCAAGCTTTGGAAGGCCGAGCTGGAGTTGACAGGATCGCCGAAAGCGATTTTTCCTTTTAAAGCCGGATTTAGTAAATCTTCGAAACCGTCAATTTTCATGCCGTTAGCAAGCTCAGTATTAACGATCATAACTGTTGGATCAGCAAAGGCTGGTGTAAAAACGCCTGCTTTATTTTTAAAGCCATCCATCATTTTATCGTTTTCAGTGGAAGTATATTCCATAAACAGATCTTTAGAAGAGGACAGCATCGTTTCGTCGGCCGCCCACAAAATATCACCCAGCGGATTATCTTTTTCAGATTTAGCACGTTTAAGGACTTCACCGGTACCTGCTACAACAAGATTCACCTTTATACCTGTATCTTTTTCAAATTGAGGGATAACTGCATTATTCAGCTGCTCGCTGCGGGCAGAATAAACTGTCAGTACTTTTTCCTCCGGGCCTCCGGCTTTTTTCTCTGCCGGTTTGTCACTGCTGCAGCCTGCCGCAACAAGCATCAGTGATGCTAAAACTGCTGAAATGATTTTAGTTGACTTTTTCATAAAAACCCTCCATTCTTGTCCTTTAAGTTAATTTTGTTCTTAATTTTCGCACTTTTCTTACTAATTTGATTATAACCCTTTTACAAAAGGGGGTCAAGCTCAGACACATCATAATACACCACAAATAATTTATGCTATAAAAAAACAGAACTGTCTGCAGATAATTTTACTCAACCAGTAAAAGCCCATATATTTTCAGCTCAGGAACCGCCGCCTGCAGAATTTCCGCCTGATAACCATTATCATTAGCCAAAGCCATAACATCAATTCCGCATGCTTCCAGCGAGGGTCTGGCTTTTGTTGGATTTACACACTGCTTTAAATTACATTCTTTGCACAAACGACAGCGTCCCGCCTTTAAAGAAAAAGCTTTATAATGATTCTGCAGAAAGGCTTCCCGTTCCAGGTTTAATAAAATCTCCAGCAGCCCATTACTCATTGACAGATCGGCCGCAGCAAAATTTTCAACCGTCACCCCATTCAAAGGAAAAGTGTACTGAATGATAATCCCTCTGATAAATTCCTGTAAAAACCTCTGCGTTGCCGCATAATCAGGAACAAATGGCGGACAGCACAATGTTTTTCCATAATTAGGGCAACCAAACTGGCACTTCCAGCGTGTCCAGGCCCCAGTCCTGATACTGGCAACGTCAACTGTTTTTGCGCCTGAAGCGCCTAAAGCCAAAGCTTTTTCAACCAATTTCTGCAGATCATGTTCCAACGCAGTTTTTTGCATACGACGACCTTCTTTCACTCACATATATTATTTTCATATTTTTATTATACACCTTAATCATATTCTGATGTTTCTTAAAAATAATGTTCAAAAATTACACTTTCAGCAGTAAAAAAATACATTATAAGTAATTATTAAAAGAATTATAAAAAGCATTTCCCTCGCCAAAGTTTCTTTGCTATAATCTAGTCAATATCGTTAAGGAGGCATCACCCATGACAACAGCTTTCGATAAAGACCTGGAACTTATTTTTCAAAAACTGACTTCTGACCGACAAGTTAAACAAGCTTTAGATTTTTTAAAACAGGATGCGCCCAATACTATCGCACAGCAAAAAGAACTGGTAGTCATAGAAGCGCCAACATTTCAGGAAAAACAACGCAGCCTACACTACGCTCAAATGCTGAAAGCTGCCGGTCTGCAGGATGTGACCATAGATGAAAAATTTAATGTTTACGGAAAAATCTACGGCAGTGGTAAAACCGGTAAAAGCGTTCTTCTTGAAGGGCACTTAGATACAGTGTTCTCCTTTGGCACCGTTACAGATGTTATCGAAAAAGACGGCAAGCTTTATGCTCCAGGTATTTGCGATGATACCAGAGCTTTAGCGGCAAATCTTTCAGTTATCAGGGCTTTGGTCAACAGCGGCCTGCGCCCACATCATGATATTATGATTGCAGGCACTGCGGCAGAAGAAGGCCTAGGAGCTATGAGCGGCATGAAATATTTGGTTAATAATAAAGCTGAGGAAATACTCGCAGCCATTTCGATCGACGGTCCCAGTAATGATGTAATGTATTTTAATGCTACGGGCATGATCAATTATGACGTCACCTATACAGGTCCCGGCGGTCATGCTTATCTGGCTTTCGGTACTCCCAGCGCAGTGCAGGCTATGGGACGAGCCATCGCCGCTTTAAGCGATATGCAGGTGCCTGAAACTCCTAAAACTACTTTTACAGTCAGCCTTGCCAACGGCGGGCAGGCCATCCACGGCATTGCTCAAAGCGCTAATTTTAAAATCAATATGCGTTCCGACAGCGCTGAAGTTCTGGCGCAAATGGAACAGCAGGCACTCGCGATTTTCCAGCAGGGTGCCGACGCAGAAAATGCCCGCTGGCAGAAACCCGGCGCTGTAAAAGTTACTTTCAGTAAAATCATGGACGTCCCCGCCGGCAGCCAATCCGAAAGCTGCCGTATGGTCCAGGCGGCCAAGCTGGCAACCTTAGCCTGCGGCATCACGCCGCAGCCGCGTTTAGGCGGCTGCACCAACAGCAATATGCCGATCGCAATCGGCATTCCGGCTGTTACATTAGGACGCGGCGGCGCTGAATATGGTACCCATACCGTAGACGAATGGTTTGACCCAGCCGGAGTATATGTATGTGAACAAAAATCACTGCTGCTGCTTTTGGCTTTAGCAGGTTTGACTGACGTTACTGCTGCTCCACAACTTTAACGGCTGCTTCAATCAACACAAAAAGCTCTGACATTAGTCAGAGCTTTTTGTGTTGATGTGTAAGTGTCCAAACTCAATAGGAGGATCAAAATATCTATATATCTATCGTCAGAAGCCATGCTTCTATTGCTTCCAAAATTTGCTGAAAGTTATGCTGCAGTTTTGCGATATCGTCAGAGTCCGCATCATCTATATGCAAGCCTGCCGTTACGGCAACATTAGTATTAAATTTACTCGCCAGACGCAAAGCCGCCTCTCTGGCAGGCAAATCATCCTTATGTCCCAGACGGCATAAAACAGAGGCACTGGCGGAAATCTCAGCAGTATTTTTCAAACTCGGCCTGGGAGAAGCCAAGGCTGCAGCACCAATATGCGAAGCCTCGCCTCCGCCAATCACTACTGCGATATCTTTACCGCATAAAACCACACATGCCGTAACTGTATAAGGTTTATCCCCCACGCTTAACGTTACTGTCTGCATATGTCTTCTCCCTGCCATGCGACAAATTTCTGATACTCGATCCCAAACTGCATCAAAATCTTACCTATAATATGATCGATCTGCTGTTCCAGTGAATTGGAGCCATTATAAAAAGTAAGCATCGGCGGTACTATAGCGCAGCCGTTATCAGCACATTCTTTTATATTGCGCAGATGGATGCGGCTCAACGGCAGCTCGCGCGGTACTAAAACCACCTTACGGTTTTCTTTAAGACAGACATCAGCCGCACGCAGCAGCAGATTTTCTGCAAACCCTGAGGCTATCCCGGCAACGGTTTTCATACTGGCGGGAATAATTATCATACCATCCGTAACAAAAGAACCGCTGGAAATACTTGCTGCCAGATTTTTATTACTGTGAGTAAAATCGGCCAGTTCTGCAAGTCTGCTGATTTCTATATTAGTTTCACATTCAAAATTCTTAACAGCACCTTCCGTAATTATCAGATGCACTTCCATATCAGGCAGCTGCTTTAGAGCCTTGAGCATCTGATAACCCATAATGACACCGCTGGCACCGGAAATTCCTACAATCAAGCGCATAATAACCAACCTTTCTTAAACTTACTTTTTAAGACAAATCACCACAGACCGATTACTTTCCACCAGGGTACAGCAACGCCGACAGTAATAATGAACAGCACGATCGTAAACGGTACACCGAATTTGATCGTTTCTTTTTCCGTATACATACCGTTGTCTTCACCTACGCCGACCAAAATCGCCAGATTATGGAATGGTAGTATAAAGTGAGCGTTAATAGCAATATAGGCAATCATAACAGGAATGATCGTACTGATACCCATTGAGCCCGTAAAGGCCAGCATCGCCGGGATAACGATCCCCATAACTGCGATAACGCTGCCGAACAGCATATGGATAGCAATAGAAACGGCTGTAATAAACGCGGCCAGGATGAACATATTTTCCGGCACACTGCTTGGCAATACCGTTTGCGCTATCCATGTATTCATGCCTGTAGCACCGCCCACACGGCCAATAGCGACAGCAGCTGTCAAAAAGATCAGTGTTTGTACCGGTACACCACTCCAGCTTTGCGGAGTCAAAATGCCTCCGATCTTAGGCATTGCCATCCCCATAGCAATAAATAACGTTACCCAGCCAATATCAATGCCATGCAGCGTGTCAGTCATCCAGAGGATAATAGCCAGTGTTACCCAAACGGCAGTACGTAATTCTTTGCCGCTCATCGGTCCCATAGCTTCCAGCTTCTCTAAAATTTCAGTTTTATTGACATTGACCTCTTTGGTTGGCTTGAACATAAACAGAATCATAACCATTGTAATGATACTGGTAACGATCATTGGCAGACCCATAACTTCGAACCATTTGAGCCAGCCTACCGGTTCCGGGTCACAGCTGGCAGCCGCCAGCGGATTGATCGACGCATCACCAGTCAGAAAGATCATGGAAACCGGGATAGAAGCCGTAAAAACAGTAAAACCGATCTTAACCGCGTCTTCACGGGGAATGTCCGCGCTTTTTACCACAACAGCCATGACCGACATAATGAGAAAAGCGCGCGGCCAGGGATGCGGAATCAATAAGGCCAGAATGAACGTCAGAGCAAAGATAGAAACGATAATACTTTTAAAAGACGAAACATATTTTACGATGAACTTATAAGCGATCCTCTCACCTAAACCTGATTCTTTCACCGCCACCGCAATAAGATAAGCGCCGATGATCAGATACATCATAGAAGTAGTCCAGGTAGAAAAAATCAATGTTGTTGGCGCAACTTTAAAAACTGCTAAAAGCAAAAGATACAGACCTGAGACATAACCGGGCTGAGCAATACCAAAAGCCCAGAAAATCACTGTCATCAGAGAAAAGGCCATACACATCTGTCCTGTGCGTTCCAAGCCGGGAATGTTAGCAAAAAAGATGACCACAGCTACGATGATACCTAAAATAAAACCTATAATCGGTTTATTCTTTCCCATAATTGTCCTCCTTAAAAATATCCAATCAAAGTCAGCTAATGTGGTTAAGGCGTTTAAAACGCCTTAACCAGCAGAATCATTCAATCCTGTACGGTAAAATCAGGCAAGAATTTTTTTACATCGACTTCCATAAATTTTGCGCGTTGGAATCTTGCTTTCTGATTAAACGGAACTGTCGCGTCATAAATAGTTTTGCAGGCAATACCATGATCGCGGATCGACCAGCTGCAGGCAGGATCATTAGACGGATCAAGCGGATGGCAGCGTACGCCGGGGATTGTTACGATATCGACATCGGCCTGCATTCTGGTAGTCATCGCCCATAGCACATCGTTAGTATCAAAAATATCGACATCTTCATCAACTAAAATCACCTGCTTCAATTCCGGGAAAGCAGAGAAAGCAAGCAGCGCAGCCTGACGCTGACGACCCTCGTCACTTGGAACGGTCTTTTTGAACTGGATAACGGCAATAAATTTACCGCCGCCGGAGGAATGTGCATAAACATTTTGTACACGGCCCGGCATAGCTCTTTCCACCATATCAAGGATCGACGCCTCAGTCGGGATACCGGCCATGCTTACATGCTCTTCGGAAGGTCCAATGCAGGTTTGCATAATCGGATTTACTCTGTGAGTAACAGCTTTTACTTTGATAACAGGTAATTCTGCATTGGCAGGCCCGGTATAACCGGGAAATTCCGGCATCGCTTTACCGGTATTGGAATTCTGGTCCTCGCGAACGCGCGCGCCTACCAAAAGCTCGCCTTCGATGACGTATTCGGCGTTGGCGATACATTTTTCATCGATCGTCACACAGGGAGCTAATTCAACAGCCTTACCGCGGATTGCTCCGGCAATAGATAATTCATTGAAGCCAAGCGGAGTTGTCGGCGGCTCAAAGCAGGAAGCGATCTCAATAGCCGGATCGACACCGATACTGATGGAAATTGGCAGCGGTTTGCCTAAAGCTTCGGCCTTTTCACGGAAAGCGCCCAAATGCCGGGCCCCCGGTGTGAAAAACATGGAAATTTCGTCTTTGCTCTGCAGGCAAAGTCTATGGATCGTAACGTCAGATTCACCGGTTTCGACATCGGAAGCATAGCACATACCCAAAGTTACATACGGTCCTGCATCTTCCGGAGTATTGGTAGGAGCCGGGATCAATTTACGGATATCAAAGCCTTCGTCAGTAGCCAGATGCACGACTTCCTGACATTGGGCTTTCGATTTATCAACGACCACTGGAGCAATGGCATTTTTTACAGCGTCACGCATCATAAAACATAATTTTTCAGGTTTACTATTCAAAAGATAGCCTACACGTTTACGGCTGGCTAATAAACCAATAACTACTTTTGCGCCTGGGTGTCCTTTCACATTTTCAAAAGTCATAGCAGGCCCTGTTTTAGTAGGACGGGCAACAGTGCCGCCTGCACCCACATAACGATAAACGCCAGCCAGTTCTGCAGAAGGGTCAACCTCTACATCAGTATGTACCATTTGTCCGGGAATGCTTTCCAACAATTCCAACGCAGATCTTAAATCAATAACTTCTTTAGTCATAAAAATAACCTCCTGACTTTTTGTTGAGTGTTACCTCACAATTTGATAATAGATTGTGGTGTAACAATACAGTCAAGAGGTTTTTGAAAAAATTTTTATTTATTTTTTTAAGGTAACAGGAGCCTGCAGCATACAGAAATCTACGCCTGTTTCCTGCTTATAAAAGGTAGTATCAAGCAGACACACGTCGATGATATCCCCTGCCAGTTCATAATTATTTTTAGCCAGCCACTGCATCAGCTTTTCCAGATGCTCAGTATCATAAGGCATACCATACTTATACATGCACACATATTCTCCGGCCGGGATCGTAAGTGTATTTTCGTGCTCCTTGTTCCATACCGGCAAAAATATACAGGACCCGGCTCCCTGAAGCCACTTATTTTTTTCCACACCAGACTTTTTGATGATAGAACCAAAACCGCCTGACGGAACCATTTCACGTTCAAAGATACGCTGCCACAAATCCATTAATGTTGTGTGCAGATTATCTTTATCAATAGGCTGCAGCCACTCTTTAAAAATCGCCTGACGTGCATCTATATAGCGTACAAAAGGCAGCGACATCCTCATCATCCCTGCATCTACGGCTTCTTCATACAGATCGATCCTTTGATTTAGGTATTCGCGCAAAGTATTGAGCTTGGCAATTTGATTCATAATATACTGTTTTTGTTTCTCCAAAAGATACATTTCGTTTTCCGGCGTCCGTTCCTGAAAATGCTGTTGGATATCTTTCAGACTGATTCCCAACGATTTAAGGAAACAAATTTCTCGTAAATATGGTATCTGGTGTTTACAATAATAACGGTAACCGTTGGTATCGACCTTCGCCGGCTTAAATAAATCAATATTATCGTAATGAATAAGGGTCTGTCTGGTAATTCCGTGCAGTTTTGCCATTTCGCTTATAGAAATATAAGTGCTCATCAAGACCACCTCACCCCATTTTTTTATATTATATAATAGTTTAGGGTGTATTGTAACAATACAGTTTATGAAAAACCTATTCCAAAATAAAAACCCTCTGACCTAAGTCAGAGGGTTTACTGTCAGTTTGGTAGCGCCAACGAGAATCGAACTCGTGATTTCGCCTTGAGAGGGCGACGTCTTAGCCGCTTGACCATGGCGCCATTGGCTCCGGGACTAGGGCTCGAACCCAGACAAGATGATCCAGAATCACCTGTGCTACCATTACACCATCCCGGAATTGTGTTGAACACAAGGGTTATTATAACTCACTTTGCCGCGATTGACAAGTACTTTTTTTTACTTTTTCTTACATTCCCTTATTATAAGTGAACGTATCCAGAGTTTCATTGATCTTTTTAGCCAAAGATTCCGGCAGTCCTTCAATATTGACGTTGAGGAAGCCGCGGACGATAGTAGCAGTAGCTTCTTCTTCGTCCATTCCTCGCGCCATCAAGTACTCGATCTCTTCAGGAGCGATGCGGCCCACAGCGGCCTCGTGGCTGAGCTCGGCATTACCTGTAAATGCGTCCAGCTCAGGTATGGCAGAAATATAACCTTTATTACTGAGCATCAAGCCATTACATTCCAAATGGGCACGAATGCCTTCGGCACGACCTGTAAGATTGCCGCGGTTGATGATCTCACCGCCGGTAGAAATAGTACGGGTCACGATTTCGGCACGGGTACCAGGCACCTCTAACAGCGCCTTGCCGCCGATATCAAGATGCGAACCCTCCGGTGCCACTAAAATAGAATTTAAGCGTGCCACAGCGCCTTCGCCTACCAGCTTGGTAGTAGGATACATCTGCACATCTTTTACTTTTTCCATGCAGACATAATTAGAAATAAACTGACCGCCTTCTTCGATGATCGTTACGCTGCGAGGACGCACAGCAATGTTTTCGCCCCAGCTGTGGATCATGGTAAAGGTCAGCTTAGCATTTTTTTCAACATAAAATTCACTGATACCGATATGCACGCCTTTTTCAACACCGGGATCACTGGCACAGCCAGAGATGATATTAAGCTCAGCGCCTTCTTCTACAATAACAATGTTATGAACACGCTGCAGCTGCTCCTCGTGACCGATAAAAACGCAGGCCTGCAGCGGAGCTTCTATCTTCTGCCCGGCTTTGACTCTGATAAAATATCCCTGTTCCTGCTCCAATGCAGTTTTAGCAGTATATTTATCAGTATCTGCCTTCACGGCATTCCACCAGTATTTTTTGACAAGTTCAGGATATTTTTTAGCGGCGGCGCCGGTATTCATCAATTCCAGCGGCAGCTGCGGCTTTACTTCGGCCTCAATTGGCGCATTGTCGACCTGAATAAAGCTGGCGCTGCGATTCTCCCGCTCCAGATCGATACCAACATGCTCCAGCCGTTCTTTCCCTGCTGCTGAAAGCTCGGCGGTACTTTGCACATGCTGTTCGTTATTATCATCAAATTTTTCCAAATCGATATCATTGCCAAAAGCAGCTTTTTTAACCAGCGCTTCCTGCAGATTTACCTGTTCACTCATTTCATTCCCCTCCTGCAGCCGCCATTCACACATTTCTCATAACCGGTCTTGCTGATACAGCTCAATACATCCAAAGGATCGCCGCTGGTACAGCTTAAAGTGCCCTGATACAAAATATGAGCATGCGAAGCCGGCACATACTTCAAAATATGCCCGACATGAGTAATAATCAGACCGCTGCGCTGACTGCTGAGCGGATTATAAGTGTCACAGTCAAGATTATGGGCACAGCAGGGTTTATCACAGCCGGTGCCGCCACAGGGCTCGTTATGCAGAATGTAGTTGGCAGCCCGTCCTACAAGTGCGATATTTTCCACGTCGACACCTGATTCAGGTTCATCTAAAAGCAGCAGATCAGGTTTTTGCGCCATCAGCTGCAGAAGCTCCGAACGTTTCAGTTCACCACCGCTGAAACCTTCATTGACACTGCGGTCGAGAAAATCAGCCAAACCCATCCATCTTGCCATTTGCTCCGTTTCCTGAGGCGTAGCTCCACAGATCTCAATCATATGGCGCAGCGACAAGCCGCGGATCGTCGGCGGACGCTGGATCATTACGCCTACACCTAAACGGGCCCGCTCATAACAAGGAGCTTCGGTAATATCATGACCTTTAAAATAGATTTTACCGCTTAATACCTCATAACGTTCAAAGCCCATGATCGTCCCGATCAAAGTAGATTTACCGGTACCGTTAGGCCCGAATAAAACATGGACCTCACCCGGTTTAATGTGCAGGTTAATATCGTGAAGAATCTGTCTGCCTTGTACGGCAACAGACAGATTTTCTATTTTCAGCATAATGTATCCCTCTTTCCGAAATTTTTACTGATTTATTATAACATACAATGCCAGCAAAAACCATACTCTAATTGTAGGAATTAAATCATCACACTTCCTGCGTAAGATAGAATTTTCAGGCTTACTGTGTTAGAATAATCTTATTCAAACATTTGGGCAGCACTATCCGGCAACTCAAACTATAAATTTACCGGCAGGCACGTGGAGGTTCTATGCATCAGTATTTATTTCACATCGGCGATTTTCCCATCCGTATGTACGGTTTAGTTCTCTGTATGAGCATTTTTTTAGCAACTGGTGTTGCTTACTTTCTGGCCAAACAGGATGGCCGCTGGCAGCAGCATATCCTGGACATTGGTATTTACGGCGGCTTTGCCGGTTTGATCGGCGGACGCCTCTGGGATGTATTCTTTTTCGACTGGGATTATTACCAGCATCATCTGCTGGAGATACCTTTTGTCTGGCAAGGCGGCATGGCAATACAGGGCGGCGTCATCGCCGGCGTTCTGGCAGGCATCTGGTACTGTAAACGGCATCAGATCGACTGGCTCGCTTTAGCCGATATCGTCTGTCCCGCAATTTTGATCGGTCAGGCAATCGGCCGTATGGCCAATCTGCTGAACGGCGATGCTTTCGGAACGCCTACAGGCGGTAATTTTGGTCTTTTATATCCGGAAGGTACGCTGGCTTTTAAAACCTATGGCGCCGTTCCTTTATGGCCAGCCGAGGTTTGGGAAGGACAGCTGGATATCGTTATCTTCGCGCTCCTGCTTTTATTCCGCACTACTGATCACGCTAAAGGGCAGGCCATGTGTCTGTATGTAATGCTGTATTCAGCTGTACGCTTTGGTCTGGAAATGCTGCGCGGCGATTATGTCGAGCCCTTCTTATTTGGTTTAAAATCAGCTCAGGCTACCAGCCTTTGTTTTTTCCTTATCGCTTTAGGCTTCTTCCTCTATTTTGGCTGGCGTGAAAAACA
Source organism: Phascolarctobacterium faecium (assembly GCF_003945365.1). Taxonomy (NCBI): domain Bacteria; kingdom Bacillati; phylum Bacillota; class Negativicutes; order Acidaminococcales; family Acidaminococcaceae; genus Phascolarctobacterium; species Phascolarctobacterium faecium. Next base: position 2,216,161 of record NZ_AP019004.1, read on the forward strand.
CACTGAAGCTGTACCGCAGATAACTAATAAAAAACGCAGTAAAAAATAAAAATGCACATATTAAAAAGAGGCCGGCTATATGCCGGCCTCTTTTGTTTAATAGAATAACATAAAAACAAAACGCAGCAGGAACATCGCGCTCAAACCACGCACCAACCAGGAAACCTCTGACCATTTGCCTACTGCCAATTTAACAAAGCTGAACATAATAAAACCGATCGCAATACCATCGGCGATATTATAACCGAAACACATAATCATCATTGTAAAATACGCAGGCACGGCAACTTCCAGATTCCGCCAGTCAATATCGCCAATATCCGATGCCATCATAATACCGACCATGATCAGCACCGGAGCAGTAGCCGCAGCAGGCACCATACCCAGCAGCGGCGCCAGAGATACGCTCAGCAGAAATAATAATGCCGTTACAACAGAAGCAAAGCCTGTCCTGGCGCCTGCCGCCACACCTGTGCTAGACTCGACATAAGTCGTTACCGTCGATGTTCCAAAAAAGGCTCCCATCACGGTAGCAGTCGCATCTGCCAATAAAATCCGTTCGCCATTGATGATATTGCCATCCTCATCAACAAGATTAGCCCTTGAAGCAGTCGCCAGCACAGTACCGATCGTGTCAAACATATCGGCGATCGTCATTGTGATCATCACTGAAAACAATGAAAAAATCATAACTCCGACTCCCTTAGAAATATCGAACAGCTGCACAAAACCGCTCAGACACTTGCCAAAAGTTTCACTCAAATCACCAACAGGCATTGTACCTGGCAGATGCAGCCCCAACTGCCAGTCGCTGAAAAACTGCAGATAACAACCCAATATCGAAGTAATAATAATACTGAGCAGCATCCCGCCTCTTGTCCCGCGCAGTAAAAAACCGATATTCAGAAAAATACCTACCAATGCCAGCTTCGCTGAATCATTGGCAAAAGTCAGCGCAGGAATGATACTGCTGTCCAGTTTCATGCTGTCACCCAACGGGATAAAACTTCCCGGATTGGCTGAAAAGCTAAGCAAGGATGCATTTTTTAAACCGATGTACAAAATGAACATCCCTATACCGATGCCGATCGCTTTTTTCAAATGCATCGGTATTTCCGAAATGATCCTGCTGCGCAGTCCGGTAACAGAAACCACAACAAAAATAATACCTGACAGCAGTACCGCTCCCAAGCCCTGCTCCCAGGTATAACCCATGGCCCCGCATAAAGTATAGGCAAAGAAGGCATTAATCCCCATTCCCGGAGCCAACCCAAAAGGAGCATTGGCATATAAGGCCATCAGCAGTGTACCTGCAGCCGCAGCCAGGCAGGTGGCCAGCATTACCGTACCTTTATCCATACCGGCAGCAGCCATGATCTGCGGATTGACGAAAATGATATACGCCATCGTCACAAAGGACGTAATTCCTCCGATCGTCTCACGCTGCCAAGTGGTTTTACGCTCCTGAAACTTAAAAAAACTTGCTACAAAATCATTCATTTGCCGCTTCCTCCGGTCATTTTTACATTTCACAAACTGTTCAAAGGTTTGCCCTTTTTCTGTCAAATGTCTGTTGTATACTTAAAGCATAGCAAGTGATGAACTTGCTACACCCTTCCCATCAAATTCATCATAAACAGCTTTCCTATGGAGAAACCGTTCGCTACCATCCCCAGCGAACGGTTTTCTCTTTGTCCGCAGAACACTGAAAATAAAGTCGTGCCGTATAGCACGACTTTATTTTTTTACGGCTTCAGCAACGGCTTTCATACAGGCTACCAAAGATCCTTTTTCACGATGATGATTGATACACTCGCAGCACTTGCCATGACGCACACAGTTCACCATTTTACAGGTACAGTTGGCTTCGTTGCAATTCACCATTTTCATACCTCCCCTGATACTGATTTATCTATATCTGCGTAAAGGACACAGAACCTCTGCATATTTACCCTTGGCATTCTGCAGAGTAATGTTAACAGCCCACATAGGCATTCCAGCATCATCCTCAGTATGCGTACACTGAAACAACCGCTTCCCGCCAATAAATTTAATGATATCTTCCAATTCCAAAAGCAGAACCAAATCCTCACGACTATAGGCATCCAGCCCCTCGTCTGAAAAAAAGACTGTCGCTACTACCAGCTCGTCCATCTGCCAGCATTCCAGGACGTAGGGCCTGCCGCCAATGATCGAGCCTTTGTAATAGCCGATATCAAGCACACCGTCAGCATCCGGTTCGTAGGGGGAAGGGATATATTCACTTCTATTGGGAACAGGGAATTTTATTGCTTGCATAATACACTCCTAGATTATTTGTATTGATTCAGAACTTTTTTACAATATTTGACAAAATCTTTTTTGACATTTGCAGGCTCCGTCACTTTAACTTTATTTCCAAAGCCGAACATCCAGCCGTAAAAAGCCTGGTCAACAACGGCAGTACCTTCGATGACACTTGTTTCTTCCTTACTTTTTTTCACTTTACTGTCAGCCAGATATTCCAGCACGACCGGCACTATTTCGTTACTGCAGCGTAATTCAACGGGACATAACAACTCAGCATCATCATATTTCTGTGCTTTCAAGTTTTCTCTCAATGTTTCGGCCTGATACATGCTGGCTAACCGAGCCAGCTTGTCTACCAGCTTCTGGGCCTTATTTTGGGTAATAGCAGAAGATTTAACCACTGCTTCTGCCAGCAGCTGCAGCTCAGACAGCGTAAAAAGCCTGCTGCCAATTCTATAAATATTGGCTCTGCTGCGTGTAGCAATAACATCCAAGCCAAAAGCCTGCAGTGTAGCGATATCGTCATACAAGCTTTTCCGTTCGGCAGGTATTTCCAGCTCTGCCAATCTTTCGATCAGCTGCTGTACTGTAAGTACATGCTTTTCGTCAGTTTCTTCAAGCAGAATCTGCTGCAGATACAGCAACTTTGCTTTTTGATTTGCTTTTTTTGACATAATCCGCACCTTCTTTTCGGAAATGCTTATAATTCCACTAAATACTATATTAGCCACAAAAACTCTTTTCCCTGCCGTAGCGGTAATTTTTTTACAAAAAAATACTCTGGCCTCAGCCAGAGTACAAAATATTCTATCCCTGCACAATATACCAGCCTTTATTTTCTCCGGCCAGCAGCAAATAGGTATCGGCATTGTCCATAAAGCCCTGTAAGGCTTTTCTCTGCACAACGACCACGTTATCTTTTACCCCTGCATAGCTTTTCAGCTCGGCATAGGGCATAACGTTTTTACTGCTCCAGCTGAAGGCTTTAGGTTTGAAGCCTTCGATCTCGTCCTGCGGCAATAATTTTACCAGTTTCTTCCCGGAATAAAATACCGCTGATGTCGGATATTCGCCATACAATCCGATTTCAGCCTTCTCAGGATACTTGTTCTGCAGCTGCAGTGCCAGCTGCTTGCCTGAACGCAGGCCGCTCAACGGCACTGCCACCGTGGGAATCAGCGCCAGATTGAAAAACAGAGCCATTGCGGCAACAGCTGCCGTCAGATATTTTTTATTACAGCTTTTAACAGCATACACCAGCCCAAGGCCTGCCAGTGCTGTCAGCAACACTAAAAATTCATCCTGTACCGGAGCTATGCCCTTAAAACGGCACCAATAAACTGCTCCGGCTAAAACAGCGTAAAATAATCCGTGGAACAGCAAATAGCCGCGGCTGAACACTCTGGAACCTTTGACCGCCAAGTAACGGCCTAACAGTAACGCTGCCGGAAACAAAAGCGGGTATGTATAAGTGATATACTTTGTAGCCATATTCTGAAAAAAAACAAACACTATAGCCGCCCAGAGCAACAGAAACACAGTTAAATCATCAGGCCGCTGCCAGCTTCCCTGTTTTCTGAATTTCTGCCACAGACACTGCGGCAGAAACCCGCTCCAGGGAAACAAAGCCAGAATATTTACAAGAGTATAATAATAAATGACATTGTCACGGGGGTGTTCGGAAACAGTAGCCCGCAGCAAGTTATGCGTTCCCAAAAAAGTTTTTGTAAAAGCATCGCCATGTAAACTGATCATGGCCAGATACCAAGGCAGCCCTATGATCAGAAACAGCAAAGTACCGCTGCAGAGCTTCATTTGTTTCAATTCCTGCCAGCTTTTAGTAACAGCCAGAAACAGAAATATGATAAGCCCCGGCAGCAAAAAACCGATTGGCCCTTTGGTCAGCGTTGCCAAAGCGGCGCCGGCATACATCACGTAATAATACTTTTTCTGCGGCGTACTGTAGCCCAAATAAAAGAAAAGCAAGACCGCGCTGAAAAAGAAAAATAAGATCGCATCAGTGATGACTGATTTGCTGATCAGGAAAAATTCAACTGATGTTAAAAGCACTAAACCACTGTAAAAAGCAGTTTTATCATCAAAAAGTTTTTTTGCGCCCCAGATAAGCAGCCCCAGACCTGCCAAACCAAAACAGGACGGAAAGAAACGGGCAGCGAATTCGGTAAAGCCGAATATTTTGAACCCCAATGCCGTCAGCCAGTAAAAAAACACCGGTTTATCAAACCAATATTGTCCGTAAATCTGCGGCGACAGCCAGTCTCCCGATACCACCATCTCCTTAGCGGTCAGCGCGTAATTTGACTCTACCGAGTCTGTGATCAGTAAAGATCCGTTAAACACAAATAATAGCAATAATGCAGCCAGCCAAAAAACAGTCCAACTTTTCCTGCTCATAAAAAACAACTCCTTGCCTTTATTTCAGCCTTATCATAAAAAATGCGGCTGAAAATAACCTGAAACAAGGAGTTGTTATTTTTAATATTGTACCGTTAATGGCAGCTTGACAATAAAGCTGCTGCCGCCATTTTTTTTACTCTCAACTTCAATCGTCCCATGATGCTGCTCAACGATCAGCTTGGCAATCGGCAATCCTAAGCCAAAACCGCCTTCAGCACGCGTCCTTGCTTTATCGACCCGGTAAAATCTTTCAAAAATCCGCTCGATATCTTGGGTATCAATGCCAATGCCTTCATCCTCGACCATGATAACAAGCTGGCGGTTTTGCCGCAGTGCACTGACTGTGACCGTCCCTCTAGCCGAATACTTGATAGCATTATCAACTAAAATCGTCAGCAGCTGTTCCAAACGCATCCGGTCGCCCCAAATGATCAAACGTTCCTGTGCCAGCCGCTGCTCCAGCTTTAAGCCCTTCTGTTCTGCCAGCATACTTAAAGTACCAAGTGTCTGCTCAAACAGCACGTTAAAATTGACCTGCTCCAGTTTAAGATCACCGGCGCCAGCGTCATTGCGGGCCAGTGACAGCAACGCTGCAACCAGATTATTCATCCGTTTTATTTCTATGCGCATTGTTTTCAGAGTATCGACAGTAAATTCACTAAAATTACTGTCCGTATCCCCTTCCATACCCTCTGCGGCTATCCCCATTACTGTAAGCGGAGTCCGCAGTTCATGTGAAGCATCGGCAACAAATTCACGCTGACGTTTAAACATTTCCCTGATCGGCTTAATACTACGCCCTGCCAGGTAATAACCGACGCCGGCTCCGCAGCAGATAAAAAACAGGCTCATCAGAACAAGCCAGAGGATCTCGCCCTTTTCTTCATAATAATAGTCGCTCAAATCCTTAAACATATATAAAGTTGCAACACTGGCATTTCCGTCCAGTATCTGATCCCTCCCAATAAGGTAGATCCACAGCCGGTCATTTGCATCGCGCAAAGTTACCCATTTTACTTTTCTGTCATGCTGCGGCCACTCACTGCGCAGTGCCAGTAATTGTTGACCAACGGGACTGCCGCTGACCTGATCGTGCAGCAGCACATCCGAACCCGGCTGCAGCATATAAGCCAATTCCCTGCCGACTTCAATAGAGTGCTTGGACACCGGCAATTCACCGCTTGCTACAAACTCCTCACCTTCATGGATGATCAGTTCGCGCATCTCCTGCTTTTCATGCGTCAGCACAGAATGACCCAACAGAATAATGCAGCCTGTAACGATCATTACTACTAGCAGGGAAAAAATACCTGTATAAATAATGGTGAGCTTTAAACGTAATTTATCAAACATCCTCTACCTCTAACATATAACCGACACCACGAACAGTCTTGATCAGGCTTTCTGCTCCGATAGACGCCAATTTCAATCGCAGCGAACGGATATGCACATCCAGATTATTTTCGGTAACATCGCCGTCTATACCCCAGACACGTTCCAAAAGCAGCTCCCTCGGCAAAATCTGCCCTGCATTGATCAATAACAGTTCCATCAGCTTAAACTCACGTGGGCGCAGCTGTATCTTCTTGTTTTTATAGCCTACAGTATAGTCTTTAACGGCTAAGGTAACACCTTTACAGACATAATCCTCCTGCTTGTAGCTGCCCTGACGGCGCACCAAGGCATGCAGCCTGGCCAACAGCTCGGCCATTTCAAACGGCTTGACCAAATAATCATCGGCGCCTTCGTTAAGGCCGGCCACCTTATCTTCCACACTGTCACGAGCTGTCAGCAGCAAAATTTTGCCCTGGTATTCTTCTGCACGCAGACGTTTACACAAAGCTATGCCATCAAGCTTCGGCATCATCCAATCCAAAATCAAAACATCATAGCCGTCACGATAACACTGCTCATAAGCAGCCTCGCCGTCTTCCACCCAGTCAGTTTTGATATTTTCCTTTTTCAGCAGATTCTGCAGTAGTCGTCCCAGATTTTTATCATCTTCAGCTAACAGTATTTTCATTGCGTTCACCTCTCTGGCAACTTATACCATACCCATATTAAAATTAGCTGAATTTGCGATAAATCCTGCAAAAAAAAAGGACGCCGCAGCGTCCTTTTTTAAAAAATTATTCGGCTGTATCTGCCGCAAGCTTTTTACCCGGCTGCAGCACAGCTACAACGGCGTAAGTCAAAATGCAGGCAAACCATTCCATATAAATAACATTCGGGAAAATACGTACTGCCGGTACAAACTGCCACAATACCAGCATGATAAAACCGACCAGCAGTGTCCAGAAACCGGCAGCCTTACAGCTGTACTGCGGGAAAAACAACGCCACAATAACAATAACACTGAAAGCAGCCGTCAGGCTGAGACCAATCATGATCGTTCCCAAAATGCTGGAAACACCCATCGCCATACCCAGCGTCAGTACGCCGGAGATCACAATGCACAGACGCATCATCGTCAGCTGCTTGGCATCTGAACATTTAGGGTTGATAAAACGTTTATAAATATCGTTGGAAAACAGAGTACCCGCTGAAAGCAGCAGGTTACAGGCAGTTGAAACATCGGCCGCCCACAAAGCAGCCAGAGTAACGCCCGCCAGTACAGGCTGCAGCCCGACAATGACCTGCGGCAAAGCCAAAGCTGCCTGAGCGTCAGGATACATGGATTTGGCACAAATACCCAGCAGTGCCGCCAAAACGCCTACCGGAAGCATGATAATACCGCCCCAGACAAAGCCTTTTCTTGCAGTAGCGGCATCTTTAGCACCCAGTGAAATCTGCAGAATACTCTGCAGCGACAAATTCACTGTAACCAAAGTAATTACCCAGCTGGCAATCGTTTTCAGCCCAACCCCTTCGGTAAAGCTGAACCAAGGGACGTTAGCGGGCAGTGTCTTGGCCAGAGTATCAATGCCGCCAACCTTATCCAGCTGGATAAAGGTAGCTACCACGATCCCAAAATAAATCAAAATAATGTTTAGAACATTTGTCAATGAAGCCGACCACATACCGCCGATAAAGGTGATACTGATAAAAGTAATCGCGCTGACCAGCATACCTGTTTTAAAATCAAAAACCTCTGGCATGATAGCATGCAGGATACTGCCGCCGGCGATATATTGCAGTGAAATAATTACCAATTGGATAACGATTTGGCAGAACACGCCCAAAATAACGGCATTCGTGCCATGATGTCGTTCGATAAGTTCAGAAATAGTAGTGATGTTTTGCTCGCGGTATTTCTTCGCCATAAAAATACCCATCACGATAGCGCCTATTGCCCAGGCAATAGTATACCAGCCGGCAGATAAACCGACCCTGAAAGCATGCTCTGAAACACCGATCGTCGAAGCCCCGCCAACAGCCAGACCGATGATCGTGACCGCGATAAGCGGCGCCGATAATCTGCGGCCTGCCAGCGCATAATTTTCCGCATTGCCTTCGCTGCGCTTTTTAGCAAACCAACTGATACCGAACAATGCTATGATGTAAAGTATCAGTATCGCTAAAGAAACTGACATAAAAATATCCCTCCCGATTTTTCGGCAATAAAAAACGCCCGCTATTGTGGACGGCCAAAGAGTAACTTTATTGTACGCAAAGTTTACATTAAAGTCAAGCAGAACTTACACAATTTCACACAAAACTGCTGTACAGGAATATAATATGCACATTTGTTTTTGTAGACAACACCTATTGCTTTTTCATATAAAAGAATCCTTGCACAATAATTTATACAGTGATATAATTAATTGTGTTTGTTTTACTGTGTCTTTGATTATAATTATTAATTTTAACAATTTATTTGTGAATATTAGAACCTAAGGGAGATGATTATCATCGGCAGGAAATCACGCAACACAGATCAGGCCTTAATTAAGGCGGGCATAGAATTAATTGCTCAGGGTAATTACGACCCGACTGTACGCGCTATTTGTACTTTAGCAAACGTTAACCAGGGTATGTTTGTTTACTACTTTGGTTTTAAAGAAGAATATATGAAAGTCCTTTTTCAAAAAATTTACGAAGATTATCTTTCCAAATTGCAGGATTATCCTGAAAAGGATGCCAAAGCCGCTATCCAGCTGCAGCAGATCTTCTACCGTATGACAAAATATTTTATCGAAAACTTCAATACGGCAAACTTTCTGACTGAAGCCTTATATCACAGCAAAGCTGCCTCCTATTTCACAAACTACCGCGTCCAGCATTTTATCTTCGTCCGCACACTTATCGAACAGGCCCAGCGTGAAGGCGATATCTGCAGCGATATGAACAGTTATGAAATCTACACGACTTTGCAGAGTATACTGATCCAGCCGATAATTATCAAAAATAATATCTTACAGCAGCATAAAAACGAACCGCTGATGGATAAACTAAAACTTATTGACGTTTCCTCAGAAAGCAGTCTGCAAAAAAGGCTGCGCGTTGCTTTTAAAGGCCTTCGCCCCTGATAAACGCCTCTGACAATATTAAAAAAAGCAGTTGACATTTTTCCAGAATCATATATAATAATATCGTTGCTTAGTAATCCAAGCAGCTTCAATGACTCCGTAGCTCAGTTGGATAGAGCGTTTGACTACGAATCAAAAGGTCGCAGGTTCGAATCCTGCCGGGGCCACCATTGCCATTGACGCATTCCTTTCCGGAATGCGTTTTTTTATTGCCTTCTGGCACCGACATGCCTGTCCGATACCAGCAACTTTCCCGCTCCCATTTTTGCTTTTCTTTAATATTTTTAATATTAAAGCTTGAAAATAATGCTATAATAAAATTAAATATCTATTTTATCCTAAAGACTGGACCGTAAATAAGCGGAGGGCATTATGTTGAATATACCTCAGGAAAAACTTACAGCAATAAAAAATTTTGCACACCAATATATCTTTAAGCTGCTTTGTCAGCAGGACATTCCCTTTATCCTCGCTCATCTCGACCCGCAGCTAATCGGTATCGGTGCCGCTGAGCACAATTATTATGATACACCACAGGCAGCCAAAGATTTTATTCTTTCACTGGAAGGGCAGATTCCCGCCTGTGAATTATTGAATGAAGAATGGACTATCCTCCCGCTGGCACAAGGCCTCTATCTTGCCCAAGGGCGTCATTATCTTACCTCCGACGAGGATCAGCAGCTGCTCGTTCAGACACATCAGCGGGCAACGATCGTCATACGCGATCTGGGCAGTGATTTCAGCTATGTCTACATCAATCTTTCCCATCCCTATCAGGAATTGCAGGGTACAGAAAACTTTCCTTTTCAGGTAGGCTCGCAGACTTATAAATATATGGAAGCAGAGCTTAACAAAGCCAAAGAACAACTGCAGCAAAAGCAGCAGCAAATGGAAGTCGTACTGCATTCTGTCAACGGCGGCGTCAAATCCAGCAATGACGACGATACCTATTCTTATGCCTATATCAGCGAAGAGCTGCCTGGTATGTTTGGTTATACTATGGAAGAATTCAAAAAATTTACCGGCAACAACGCTATGGGAATGGTCTATCCGCCGGATCTGCCCAGGGCTTTGGCTGACTGCAACGAATGTTTTAAGGACGGAAATCCTACTTACTCGACAAAATACCGCGTGCCCTGTAAAGACGGCAGCCTGAAATGGGTCATGGACAGCGGCCGTAAAACAAAAACTCCTGAGGGCAATACGATCATCAACAGTATTTATCTGGATATAACAAAAGATGAAGAAGCCCGCCAAAGCGAGCTGAATCACGAACGCCGCACCAAACAGCAGTATTATGACCTGCTTTCAAGCATCAACTCTAATTACTATTTCATATATCTTGTTAATCTTGAAGACGGTTCCGGTATCCCTCTGCGCCTGCCGGAAACAGAGTGCGCTGTTTTTACAAGCTACAGTACCAACGGCCTGTATGATATCGAACCGCTGGTGCGCAGCCATTTTCATCCTGATGACAGCGCCAAGATTCTAGAACATTTCTCTCTGTCCGGTCTGCGCAGGCAAAAAAAGGACCGTCATATCGATTTTGCCCTGGAATGCCGCAGCCGCCTTTTTGGTTCCGAATATCGCTGGACCGCCTTTAATTCGACCTTGCTGGCTCAAAGTGACGGTTATCATCAGATCATTCTTACCCTGCGCGATATCCACGAGGATAAATTGAAGGAACTGCGGGAACAGCAGGCTTTGCAGGAGGCCTTTGACGCCGCTAAAGCTGCCAATATGGCTAAAAATGAATTTCTTTCGCGTATGAGCCATGATATCCGTACCCCGATGAACGCCATTATGGGGATGACTGCCATTGCTGGTAAATATCTGGACGACAAAGACCGTATCCAGGATTGTCTTGCCAAAATAACTACTGCCAGCAATCATCTTTTGAACCTGATCAACGAAGTGCTTGATATGGCTAAAATCGAAAGCGGCAAGCTCAATCTTCTGGAGGAACATTTTTCTATCAGTGCAATGCTGCAGGAATTGCTTGATTTGATCAATCCGCAGCTTTTAGTTAAAAAACATCATTTCACTCTGACTAAGGCACCGGAACTGCGCGATAATGTTCTGGGCGATAAGCTGCGCTTGAAACAGCTGCTGCTCAATATCTTAGCCAATGCCATCAAATATACGCCTCCATATGGCAGTATTTCTTTAGAGGTACGCGAAACACACTCCCGGCTCCACGATACTATTGGCTACGAATTTATTATTACAGATAACGGCATCGGTATGGACTCTGAATTCGCCGCCAAAATTTTTGAACCATTCGCCCGTGCGTCCGATTCGCGAACCAGCGAAATAGAAGGTACAGGGCTGGGAATGACCATCGCCCTCAACATCGCCCGTATGATGAACGGCACAATCGATGTCCAAAGCACCTTAGGCAAAGGCTCGGCCTTTAAGGCTACGGTTTACCTGCGCCCGCACCAGCAAATACGCAGCAGCAAGGCTTCAGCGCCTGCCGCCGGCATCGACAGTCTGCAGGAAATAAGCTGCCGTGGCAAACAAGTCCTCCTTGTTGAAGACAATGAACTTAATCTGGAAATAGCTGTAGAACTATTAAAATATGCCGGACTGAATATCACCACCGCCAAAAACGGTCTGGAAGGGCTGGATAAATTTAAAGCCGCACCTCCCGGGACCTATGCCCTGATATTGATGGATATCCAAATGCCCGTTATGAATGGCCTGGAAGCGGCTAAAGCGATCCGCGCCCTGCCTGTTAAAGATGCCCAAACTGTGCCTATCGTCGCGATGACGGCCAACGCTTTTCCTGAAGATATTGCCGCCACCTTGCAGGCAGGAATGAATGAACATCTCAGTAAACCGATCGATTTAGAGCAGTTTCATAGCATCCTGCAAAAATGGTGTCAGTAAATTTAACAAAAGTTGTTGACAACAGCACTGCAATCAGATATAATATCATCGTTGCCCAAAGATTTAGGCAATCTCAATGACTCCGTAGCTCAGTTGGATAGAGCGTTTGACTACGAATCAAAAGGTCGCAGGTTCGAATCCTGCCGGGGCCACCAGAAATTAAAGCTCACTTCTTGCGAAGTGAGCTTTTTTGTTTGCCTATTTATTTTACAAAGGCCGCAGCGGGATCGTAAAGCTGAAAGTACTGCCTGCCCCTAAGGTACTGACAGCGCTTACTGTTCCTCCATGACTTTCGACCATCCATTTCACCATCGCCAGCCCTAAACCGGTACCGCTGTCGTCACCACTGCTGCGGGCGGTATTGACTCTGTAAAAACGTTTCCAGATTTTTGGCAGCTCGGCTGCGCTGATCCCAATGCCATCATCGCGAACAGTACCGACCGCATTTTTACCGTCACTCTTTAAAGTAAGCCAGATCTGCCCCTGCTGCCTGCCATACTTTACCGCATTAGTCAGCAGGTTAAGCCAGATACGCATCATCAGAGTCTGATCAGCTTTAACTAAGATTCCCGGTTCGATCTCTGCCGTCAGCGTGACCGCTTTGGATTCTGCCAGCCCCTGGGCTTCCTCTGCCACCATCTCGGTCAGTTCGCTTAAATCAAATTCTTCCAAATGCAGGCTTTCTTTATGCCTGTCCGCCCGAGACAGCTGCAACAGCTGATTGACCAGCTTCGACATTTTCCCGGCCTGCTGCAGCACTCCCTGCAGTGCCTGCTGCTTGCTTTCCAGATCAGGCGACTGTAAACCACATTCAGCCTGCGCGATGATCACCGAGGTCGGTGTTCGCAATTCGTGGGAAGCATCGTCGGTAAACTGTCGCTCGGCTTCAAAAGCATCCTCAAGTCTGGCAAACATCCCGTCAAAGGTTTTCGCCAGCGTATCGATCTCATCATCAGCGCCTTCCAGTTCGATCCTTTTGGACAGATCACTGCCGCTGCTGATCTGCGCGGCTGCTTCCGTGATCCGTGTTACCGGACGAAAAGCCTTTTTAGTGATCCAGTAGCCGCCCAGGGCAGCCAGTAGGATCAGCAGCGGAAAAAACAATGCGCACTGCCGCAAAATCTTATCCCGTTCCGCATATGCAGAACTAAGCGGTACCGTTCCACGTACCCAGTAAAAATTATCAGCATGACGCGGTTTAAAATAAAAGTCATATACAAACCAGTTTTGCTGGTCACTTCCGGCCTTCTGCAGCAGCTCGTCTGCAAAGGGTGTTTCCGGCAGACCGCTGGCCACAAGGCCCGTGATCATCTGACCATTCTCGTGATATACAGCAAGCCTGACCCCGTCCTTTAAAAAATCCAGTTTCTCCAGACGCAGACGGCCATTGCTGTCGATCTTCAGTTCTTCGGCAAAATCATATACCTCTTCTTCCAGCTTGTTCTGTACACCCAACAGCAACACCTTGTCTGTTGCCAGCAAAACAGCCGTAAAAATAGCACTCAAAATTATCACGATCAACCCTGTATACCACAGGGTTATTTTCATTTTAACAGACAGCTTTTTCATAAAGTCTCCTTCAGCACATAGCCGGCGCCGCGCACTGTCTGGATAAGTTTTTTCTCAAACCCGTCATCTACTTTTTTCCGCAGATAGCGGATATATACGTCGACTACATTGGAACCGCCCTCAAAATCATAGTCCCAAACATGGTTTTCGATTGTTTCGCGTGCTAAGACTACGCCCTGATTGCGCAGCAAATACTCCAGAACAGCAAATTCTTTAGCGGAAAGCTGCAATTCGCGCCCGTCTCTGCTGACGCGGCGGCTGTTCAGATCCATTTCCAGACCACCGCACTGCAGCACGTTCGACACCTGTCCATTGCTGCGGCGCAGCAGCACCCGTAAACGCGCCACCAACTCATCAAAAGCAAATGGTTTGACTAAATAATCATCAGCCCCCAGATCAAGACCGGCGACGCGGTCTTCAACACTGCCCCGCGCCGTCAGCAGCAATACCGGCGTTTTATCGCCGGCAGCACGCATTTTTTTCAGTACCGACAGCCCATCGACTCCGGGCAGCATAATATCTAAAATAACGGCATCATAGGCTGTAAGCTGTAAATAATCAAGAGCTTCCAGACCATCGCCGCAGGCATCGACGCTGTAACCGCTTCCCTGCAGCTGCTTTTTCAGCACCTCACGCAGGTCAGGCTCATCTTCCACAAATAAAAGTCTCATAGCCGCAACCTCCTCAATTATTTTTATTATAGCACAAGCCTAAGGCTGTTTCCCTGCCAACAGTCAAATACTGCACAGCGCCCGGCCAGCCGCCTTTTTAAAATACAGGCTCCAACATATCAGCAGCAGGCCGCAGCCGATCATGATCGACTCTATCCTGACAAGATCGCTCAGCGGTCCGAAGCCAAGAATAGCAATCGGCATCATCCCCTGCGAAACAAACTGCAGCAATGCAAAAACACGCCCCATATAACCCTTTTCCGTATTAGTCTGGATCAAAACTGTCTCAGACGCTATCAGTACCGGTACAAACATCCCGCAGATGCAATCAAAGATCAGATACACCCAAAAGACCCGCGACAGTCCCATCAGCGCAAAGGTGCAGCCAAACACTGCCAACGAGACCGCTATCATCGTAATCTTGTTTTTGAACTCGCCTTTCCAGGCGACAAACGCGCCGCCCAAAAGAGCGCCCAGCGACCACAGCATTTCATTGGCCGTCAGTTTCCAAACTTCACTGCCGAAGCTCCTTACTACCATCAGCGGTGACAAAAACGCCGCCGGAGTGATCAGAACAAAAGTTACCGCATAGCAGACCAGCATTACTCTTAACAGCGGCTGTGACCAGGTGTAACGTACACCTTCCCTCAGTTCCTTCAGTACCGAACTATCAGATCTGTCCGCTGCTCTTGTTACTATTTTCAGCCTGAACATGATGGCAATGGCAATAACTGCCGTCAGCAGATCTACTAAAAAAGTCCACTGCATCCCAAACATACCCAAAATAGCGCCGCCGGCTGCCGGAGAAAGCAACAGCAGCACATTATTCGCCATCTGGTTGATACCGTTGATCCGGAGCAGATGCTCCCGCGGCACAATCTCCGGATAGAGCGCGTTGACTGCCGGAGCCTGAAACCCGCCGCCGACAGAACGCAGACAGGCGATAAAGATCAAAAAGCTTAAATTTGCAAAACCATAATGAAAAGCCACAAAAGCCAGAAGTGTCGCCAAAGCAGTAAAACCGTCCGCCAGCATGATGATCGTTTTTTTATTATATCTGTCCGCAAATACTCCCGCCCACAATGAAACCAGCACCTGAGGAATCAGCGTTGCCAGCGTCGACAGCGTTATCCAGAATCCGGACTCAGTCGTTACGGTAATATACCAGACGATCGAAAAGCCCACTACTGACGAACCGAACATCGACAGATTCTGGCTGATCAGGAATAAGGCGATCTGTTTTTTCCAGTTTTTATTTTCTTTCATAAAAAGACCTTGTCTTTCCTATTTTTCAATAAGCCTTCTACTAGAATTTTACAATAAAAAAGCAAATTAACGAATAAGTTTTTAAAATAAATTTTTATTAAATTTTCTTTTAATCTTCTTTTAATCTTTCCGCGTTATAATAAAGACAAAGAAAACGCCGAATAAAGAAAACGGCGCAAGGAGGTAAAAAACATGACTAGAAAAATCCTGGCGATCATCGCCGCCGCAATCTGTACATTAGCAATCACAGCAACCGCTTTTGCCGCTGAGTTCATCAACGCCGATCAGGCACGCAGCATCGCTGCACAATGGGTACCTGCCGGCAGCACTCATCTGATAACTAAAGACGAAAGCCACAAATACGCAGCTTATTACGAAGTAAAATTCTACGACAACGCTACCAACACCGAATATGAAGTTGAAGTGCTCAAAAACGGCGGCGCTGTAAAAGAATTCAAAATGGATTCCCAAACAGTTCTCGGCAGCCCCAGAGTAGTACTATCTGCCGCTGATGTCCAGGACCTCGTTCGCAAAGAATTCCCCAACGCAACCTTCACTAAAGTAAAACTTGACAGCGACGACGGCCTTTATGAATATGAGTTGAAATTCTATACACCCGAATTACGCGGCGAAATGAAATTCAACCCTGAAAACGGCGCTCTGATGGAAAAAGAACTTAAATACCAAGTTCGCTGAGCCATCCCCCCAAAATGCACTGTAAATGTGCCGATTGCTCACGCAACAAAGCCACTGCCGCACTGTGATAAGTGTGACAGTGGCTTTGTCTTTTTTATTATTAAGAAATCAAAAATGATAAGCCAAGTCAAGCCGGGCCCCGATCTCCCGTCCACCATTAGACCAGTCCCCGCTAAGGCTGCCGCCAGCCGACCATTTTCGGCTGAAATCATGCCTGACATAAGCCGCCGCCACAAAATGGTTCCTGCCCTCTCCCCAACTGCGTACCGGCAGCAGGGACCCGCATTCATCTTCAGCAAAGCAGACTTCCATAAGCTGCCGCTCGCCAGTCAGGATACGCTTATAACCCAGGCGAATGCCATAACCGCCCGTACCCTCACTGCGGTCAAAGGATAAGCCCAGCTCCCCTTCGGCATAATTATCACTATAACTGCCAAAACTGCGGTCAAAAACACCTGCACCATGCTCTCTAAAGGCCTTCTGCCTATAATGGGTAAAATTGATCCTGGCATAAGGACTGACATGCCACAATTCTTCCGGCTTTCCATAATCCAGATCATAGGCATACTCAACGCCTATCCCCAACGTTTTACTGTCATAGCCGCTTTCAGCGGTCTGCCCCAGTACCGGCAGATACGCGGTACCCTTATTGGCCTGTAAACCATAGCTGACAAAGCCTGTTATACTGCCGGGTTTGTTTTTATTTCCAGCATATAAGCCCAATGAATAACTGTCATATTCGCCACTTCCCGCAGCTCCGCTGACAGTATTGCTGCCGTAATCAAACAACAGACCATAATATCCATGTTCATCGGAAAGAAAATCCTTGCCAATGGTCAAATTATAGCCGTGCCCATTTACGCCGCCAATGCGTCCCCAGCGCTTGTTATTCAGCATCCACAATCCGTCCTGCCGCGCCAATGCCGGCTGCTCATATACCGCTCTCATTACAGAGCCGTTTTTCATGGCATCATGGGCCAGATCCAGCAGCATCCCATTTTCTATTTGCGAAAAAGCGGCTGCAGCATTAGTTTTATCCAGGGCATACAGCCTGTACATCTGTTTTTGCCGGTCACTATCCAGCGAAAAATACATATTATTCAAAGCAGCAAAGGTAGCGCTGTTGCCGCCGGTATTATTACTGACAAAAGTAGTAAGCTTGCCCTCTTTATTATCGACTACTATTTGGGCATCCAGCATCCCGGAAAACTCCTGTTCTGTACTGCTCCCTGAAACTATGCTATTCGCAGTAATAAATATGCCGCTGACTTCGGGGGCAGCACTATTAGCCGCTTTAACCTCCATCCGGTCGATATGGGCATCGCCGTCTACATTAAGACAATTATATTTTTTACCGTCTGTATTGAGCAATATCGTACCACTGCCGTTGAAGCCGCCCCTAACTTGCATATTTTCGATGCTTCCATAACTGCCGGCCTGCACTCTGCCATCGTTATACAAGCTGCCATTGACCGTGCCTTTGCCTGTAATCGTACCACTGCCTGTACTATAAGCATCGCCGGCCACAGAACCGTCTATTTGCAGCGTGCCCTGTACTGCGATAGAACTGCCCTGATAGGTATTGCTGCCGGTCAGATTCAGAATACCCTCCCCCTGTTTTATCAGCCCGGCGTGCAATCCTACCAGTTCGGTGTCTGCAATTTGCTTGTTGAAATCTGTGATATATCGCTCAACCATATAACTGTTGTTGTCTTTAACACCTTCGGGATTTTTCAGCCAGTTGGTTTGATAGTACAGCCAGCGATCGTACAGATCTTTGACATCGCTGTCAGCTCCTGTTGAATCAGCAGATTTTCCTGAACCGAGCGGATCAGCGGCAATATAACCTGCGCGTATTTCTTTGATATCATTACTCCAGACAGAATCATAGCCCTGAGTATTCACGCTGTATAAGGCCTGCTTTTCAGCTTTTCCACGTACCGTATAAGCATCGCTGATATCGCCGGCACTCAGCCGCCTGACATTGATCGCCCCAAGTCCTCCAACAGCTTTCCCGGCATCAACTATGCCCTGTCCGAACAGTGCCTCCACCGGTACATCTTTAAAAACATCAATTTCCACATTTGCATCCAGTTCACTGTGCAGCTTTTTTTTACCATCTGTTTTATCATCTGATAATTTTATACCATAAAATCCCCAAAAAAGATCTTCGTTTTTTTTGTAGGCTGTATCTAATGCTTCAGCAATATCCGGCGCGGCTCCACCAGGAGGAACAAAAATATTTATTTTGAGCTCTGACTTATTATCTCCTTCTCCTGGATCCTCCTGTACATTTATGAAAAAACCATCCGTCGCCACAATCTGATTATTTGCCGTGCTCAACAGCACATCCCCTATCTGTTTGCCGCCAAGATAGGGAAACGCCTGCTGGACTAAAGCTCCCACACCTGTTACCAGCGGAGCGGCCTGAGACGTACCATACCTAATCACATCCATTTGACCAGCAGCCGCAAAGTCAGCATTAGCGGAAACAATCGCAACACCCGGTGCGTTTAAAACACAGTCCTCTCTATATTGAGCCAGATCAGAGAAAATTGCGATAGCGTTGCAGTCTGCGTCAAAACCGCCCGTCTTATTACGGTGCAGCGCCGCAGCATCGCCTGCGGTAACAGTAATAAAATTGTTGCTCAGGCTTCGGTCAAAAACAGGGCTGGTATTTTCTATACTCGCCATAGTGTGACCGTTGTTGCCAGCAGCCCATACTAAAAGCTTATCATGGGCAACCGCTTCTCTGAACTGTATGGTATTATTATAAAGATAATCCTGCCATTCCGGGTTGCCTGTAGGAGTAAGAACGCCACTCTGCACCAGCTCATAAGCCTGATTATCATCGATGTTCGTCAAATAGCACCCAGTTCCCCAGGAATTATTGATAACCTTGATTTCCGGATGCTGCACATAATAAACATAAAGGTCCTTGCGGCTCTCAAACGAACCGTCACTGTAATAAATCCTACCGGCAGTAGAGCCCTTGATCTCGGCATCAAAAGCAATGCCATGCATACCCAGGCCATTTTTAGATGCGGCCACGACACCAGCCACATGAGTACCATGAGTAAAATTCGCCCAATTATATACTCCGGCACCAGCAACATTGATCATCTCAGAATTTTGTTTTAAATCAAATTCAGGAACCAAAAAATTAATAGGATCATCACAGACACCCACAATAACGCCTTTTCCTGTATAGCCATTGGCATAAGCCGACGCCGCATTCACTGCATCCAGCACATTATAGCCCATCTCATTATATTCAGCTGTTTTAAAACTGTCGGCACTTTGCGCGTTGGCAATGCTGCTGCTCATAAGCATCAGCATTGCCAAACTGTTTAAAGACCTTTTCCAGGGCATTTTAGCTCAGCTCCTTAGTGACCTGACTGCCATACATATACGAAGTCTGATCCCCGCTCCGCTTTGATCATGGCACCAAAATAATTACAAAGACTGTCTTTTGGTGAACAAAAATAAAAGCCACTATGTTATTACATAGCGAACGATATTTTTAAGCAAAAAAAATGTTCTATATATAATATTATAACATATATTATATATAGAACATAAATCCTTCATAAATAAAAAATTAGTTTTTCTGCCTTTATTCTTTTGTCAGCAGGTCCAGCTCAGCCTCGCTCAAACCGCAGCCGCGCAGAACTGCTTCCGTATCCTCACCCAGTCTGGGAGCACGTTTTTGCAGCGTTCCCGGCGTTGCCGACATTTTCATGGCAAAGCCCAGCTGCTTATAAGTGCCGATCTCTTCATCTTCGACCGTCAGCACCATTGCATTAGCACGGGTCTGCTCCGCAGCCAAAGCTTCGTCAAAATTCAGCACCGGCGTTACGCAGGTGTCCTTCCCCTTCAAACAAGCCGTCCACTCATGCATGGTTTTAGTCCTGAAAATCTCGGTCAGCTCGTCCTTAACGCGCTCATGCTGCGATTCATCATCCAGAGCATCGATAAGGTCGGCGCGGTCTAAGGCCAGGCAAAGGTTGCTCCAGAATTTTTTCTCCAGGCACCCTACCGAAACATAACGGCCGTCCCGCGTTTCGTAAATATTATAGTTGGCATATGCACCGGTCAGCCAGTTATTGCCGCGTTCGGCAACGAAACCGCTGCCGAAATATAAACTGGCAGCGCCCGGCATCAGGGTCAGCGCCGTATTATACAGCGAGATGTCTATTTCCTGTCCGATCCCGGTCTGCTCAGCATGGCGCACAGCCATCAGGATACTCATGCCCGCCATCAGCGCCGCATTCATATCCGCCATCAGAATACCAGGTATCGCCGGCCTGCCTCCTGGTTCGCCGCTCATCGACGTGATGCCCGCCAGGCTCACATAGCCGATATCGTGGTCAGCCTGGTCGACCAATGGTCCCCGCTTGCCATAGCCTGTGATCGCGCAATAAACTATTTTCGGATTCAGCCTGCTCACGGTCTCATAATCAATACCTAAACGCTTTAAAACGCCGGGTCGATAGCTTTCCAAGACTACGTCCGCCGTCTGCGCCAATTTTAAAAAGGCCGCTCTGCCGGCGTCGCTTTTTAAATCCAGCACAACGCTTTTTTTATTGCGGTTCAGCTGCAAATGCCAGTACCCGAACCCGTTTTGAAATGGCGGGAAGCTGCGCGAATAATCGCCGCGCCCCGGTTCTTCGATTTTTATTACTTCCGCTCCGAAGTCCGCCAAAAGCATACTGCAATACGGTCCCGGCAAAAGCCGCGACAAATCCAGAACCCTGATACCGTCAAGTGCACCCACGTCGACACCGCCTTCTTTATAATCTTCTAACAACATTATACCACAAGGAATCTGCTGGCAAACGCTCTGCTTTAATTAAGCTCACAGCAATATTATAAAACAAATACATAATAACACAGATATTTTACATTTTCAGGCGCTGCTCCATTTGACAGCAGCCCCCGCTTTAGTTACAATGGAAGATAAGCATTAAGTAAAAAAATCTTTGGAGGTAGAATAAAAAATGAACAAAACTTTAATGATTATTATCGCCGTCGTTGTTATTTTCGCCGGCATTATTATGAGCGGCTACAACAGCCTTGTTTCCATGAATGAAAACGTCAACGGCAAATGGTCGCAGGTCGAAAACCAGCTCCAGCGCCGTAACGACCTGATCCCCAATCTGGTCAATACCGTTAAAGGCTACGCTGCCCACGAAAGCGACGTTTTTAAAGCTGTATCCGATGCCCGCGCTAAATTAGGCGGCGCCAAGACGGTTGCCGAAACCAGCCAGGCCAACGGCGAATTGAGCAGCGCTCTTTCCCGCCTGCTGATGATCGCAGAAAACTATCCTGACCTGAAAGCCAACACCAACTTCCTGCAGCTGCAGGACGAGCTGGCCGGTACGGAAAACCGCATTGCCGTAGCCCGTATGGATTACAACGGCGCAGTTCAGGGCTTCAACGCCAAGATCAAATCCTTCCCGACTGTTCTTTATGCCGGTATGTTAGGTTTTGACGCCCGTGATTACTTTAAAGCAGACGAAAGCGCAAAAACTGTTCCGCAAGTACAATTTTAACCGATAACGGAGCTCACTGATTATGAAACGTTGGCTCGTCCTTTTGATGCTTCTGATCCAGGCGGTCTTTGCCGTCGGGGCAGAAGCGGCGATCCAGGTACCACCTAAGCCAAGCGTGTCCTCCGGCATCTACGTGCAGGACTATGCCGGTGTTTTATCACCACAGACCCGTCAGGCCCTTAATGCCATCGGACAGGATCTGGATAATAAAACCACCGCACAGGTCGCCGTAGTTACGGTAAAAACACTTGACGGCCAGCCCATTGACGAATATGGACTGACACTGCTGCGGCAATGGGGACTTGGTAATAAAGAAAAGAATAACGGCGCGCTGATCTTAGTAGCTGTCGATGACAGACAATCGCGGATCGAAGTCGGTTACGGTTTGGAAGGCGTTCTGCCCGACGGCCTGACGGGACGGATCCAGGACCAGCAGATGCTGCCCTACTTTAAACAGGGCCAGTACGAAAAAGGCATCGTGCAGGGCTATCTGACTGTCGCAACTACCGTAGCCAAAAGTTATGATGTCAAGCTGGAAGGTGTGCGTTATAACGGCGGCGCCCAGCAGGGCACAGGCGATACGCCGATGCCTGGCTGGATGAAGGCACTGATCGCAGTCGGCCTGATCGTACTCGTCATCGTTGACCATATGTTCTTCGGCGGCATCATCACTCAGTTCATCCTGCTCGCACTTTTGCGCGGCGGAGGACGCGGAGGCGGTGGCGGCGGTTTCGGAGGAGGCTCCGGCGGCGGCGGCGGTTCCAGCAGGCGCTGGTAAAACAAAAATAAAGGACTATCTCATCGAGATAGTCCTTTTCTTTATGCTTATTTTACTTCATCATACAGCATCCTGATGCAGGCATCGACCAGAGCCCCGATACTGGAAACCTCTCTGTCCAGCGGCAGGCCGGAAGCCGCGTATCCTAACGGCAGCTCGGTACAGGCCGTCATCACCGGAAGGTCACGCTCGCGCCACAGTTCTTCTACGAGAGCTTTAGTCACAGCGCCTGCCCGGTCAAGCTCGCCGGCTTTGACATAAAAGATAGCCTGCTGCGCTTTTTCAGCCTGCTCCTCATTGGGCAGATATAAGGTATAACCGTGTTTATCGGCATATTTCTGATACAGACCGCTGGCGCGCGTACCATGCGTCGACAGCATCCAGGCACCTTCAGGATTGAGCCGCTGGGCCGCCAGGACAGTTTCTTCGATGATATGCACTAACGGCTGCGGCAGAGCAGCTTTAAAATCATCAATAAAATAATGGGCCGTATTGCAGGGCACCGCCAGTACCTCTGCCCCCATATCGCACAGCTGGCGCAGCCGCGCTTCCAGAACCGGCGCCGGACTTTCGCCTTTGCCGAAGATCGCTGTGCTGCGGTCAGGTATCTCACAATCCCCGATCATATATACCACAGGGTGCTCCTGATCTGTTGCCGCAGGACACTTTGCCGCCAGCTGCCGCAGGAACTCTGCCGCCGCCGCAGGCCCCATTCCTCCCAGCACACCCAGTTTTTTACCATTTTTCTTATACTTGGTCACCTTGATCCCTCCACCAGCAAGAACTGTTTTTATTCGTTTATTTTACCACAACCGGCCGCGACAGTACAGCATGCAATTTTTTATATGTATACATACTTTATGTGCTTTACTCTTTAATTATTAATTTGTTATACTAAAGGGGTATAATTAAATAAAAATCTACCCCGTTTGGAGGAATCAGGATGACCAAGAAAAAAATCGTCGTTATCGGCGGAGGCTGGGCCGGCTGTGCCGCAGCTCTTACTGCTGAAAAAGCCGGTGCCGACGTAACTCTGCTCGAGCGTACCGATATGCTTTTAGGCACAGGGCTGGTCGGCGGGATTTTCCGCAACAACGGCCGCTATACTGCCGCCGAAGAATGTATCGCCATGGGCGCAGGCGACCTGTTTACAGTTATGGAAGCCGTTGCAACTCACAAAAACATGGATTTTCCCGGTCATAAACACGCTACTCTTTACAATATCTATAAAATCGAGCCCGCGGTCAAAAAACTGCTCCTGAGCCGCGGCATCAAGCTGCTGATGGCTGATCCGGCCGTTAAAACGGAATACGAAGGCGACACGATCACCGCCGTTATTACCAAAAGCGGCCTGCGCCTTACTGCCGACGCTTTCGTAGATGTCAGCGGTTCTTCGGCTATGCCGCTCAACTGCAATAAACACGGCAACGGCTGCGCCATGTGTATCCTGCGCTGCCACAGCTTCGGCCCCCGCGTCAGCGTCACCACACAGTCCGGCGTGGAAGAATGGACAGCAGAAAAGCCTACCGGTCTCGGCGCCATGAGCGGCTCCTGTAAGCTCTTCAAAGAATCACTGGCCCCCGAGATCGTTACCGAGCTGGAAAAGACAGGCTGCTGCGTCGTTCCGATTCCCGAAGCAATCAAAAAACATAAAGAAAAGCTGGCTATGAAAGCCTGCCAGCAGTATGCGCTCGACGCTTATGCCGACAACATCGTTCTGCTGGACACCGGCTCAGCCAAGCTGATGACGCCTTATTATCCGCTGGAAGAGCTGCGTATGATCCCCGGCTTTGAACGGGCCCGCTTCGAAGACCCACTGTCCGGCGGCAAAGGCAACTCTATGCGTTACTTTAATTTCGCCCATGTCGATGCTTCCTTAAAGGCTGACGGCAAAACCAACCTTTTCTGCGGCGGCGAACGTGCCGGAGCAATGGTAGGCCATACGGAAGCTATCGTCAGCGGCTCGCTGGCCGGGCATAACGCCGCCAGAGCCGCCAACGGTCTGGAGCCAGTCATCCTGCCTGAAACCACAGCTATCGGCGAATTTATCGGCTACGTTGTCAAGCAAATGCTGGACGCCGAGACACGCAATAAAAAATACACCTTCTCCGGCTCAGTTTATTTTGAACGGATGCAGGCCAAAAATCTTTACAGCACCGACGATGACGCTATCAAGGCCCGTGTCGAAGCGGCAGGCTGCACCAATATTTTCTCAAACTTATAAGAAAGATGTGATAATCTGATGGCAACTGTACGCGATATCCTCAAAGCCCTCGACGTTATTACCGGCGGCCGCGTCATCACCGACTCCTTCGGTTACGGCGGCGCTAACCCCTTCGTAGTTACCAAGACCTCCGGTATCCCCGGCAAAGCTGTGACCGAACTGCCCGGTCTCGTCTGGGGCGATCCAGATATGCCCGTCAAAAAAGTAGCGGTTATGATGACCCTGACTGAAAGCGCCATTGAACTGGCCGGCGCAACAGGCATCGACTGCCTTATCGCCCATCACCCAATCGCGGAAGGCTCCAATACCGGCGGCGTTACCGCCAGAGATTACTTTAATCTGTATCATCTGGCTGTTTTTGAGCTGCACGAAGCCTTTCACGGCCTGCATCCCGGTATCGCCTGGATCCACGGCAGCTGCGCCAAACACGTCAACATCCGCTTTGGCGGTGTCCCCGGTAAGATCGTCTGGTATGGCAACGCCCTGCCGGAAGTAGAAACACTGGGCGACCTGCTCAACCGTATTGACACGATCATGGGCACTGATATCGAATCACGCGTGCTCACCTCTGAACGTCAGATCCGCGGCTGTACCGAGATCCACGAAACCTCGATCGCAGCCCGCGCCAAAATCTTTGTCGGCAGCCCCGACAACAAGCTGGGCAAAACCATCACTGTTTTCCCGCATACCGGTTTCTCGGCCGAGGACCTGGAAAAAGCCTACGCCGAATACCCCGAAGCCAACACCGTAGTCTGCACGATCAGCAGACCGCTGCCCGGCGACCCGCTGGTCAAAAAAGCCGAAGAACTGGGCCTGAACCTGATCGCAGGCAACTCTCACGCGCTGGAGATCTTAGAAAACGGAATCCCCCTGGCCTGGGCCCTGCGTCTGCAGATCCCCGAGCTGGATATCCACATCTTCCGCGAACGTATGGTAAGCCTGCCGCTGGACCACTGCGGCTGCACCCACATCGAAAACTACGGCGAAACCATGGCGCGCAATTATCTGCCTAAGCCAAAAACAGAATAACGGAGGGGTTTATGATGAATGGTGGAAAAAGAAAGATCGAACTGATCGAATACGTAGGCCTGTTTTTAGTCGCCTTTTCCTTTTTGATGCTGGTAGTTAACCCCGGCGGTATCGGGAACCTGTTCAACAATATGTTCAACCATGCCGCCCCTATTATCATCAAGGTCTATATCACAGGTTCCATCGGTATCGCGATCATCATCAGCGTTACCATGGGGCGCCTGCTGGAACGCCTTGGCTTTACCGACGCCCTGATGCGTATTTTCGTGCCCCTGATGAAGGTCATCGGTGTCAACGCCGCTGTAGCCGTACCGTCCGTATATAATATCCTCGGCGATATCAACGCTGCCGGCCGTATTGGCGGCCCGATCCTCAAAAAATCCAAAGCCACCAAAGACGAGCAGAAAATCGCTATCGCTACCATGATGCAGTCGCAGTCCTCCTTTGCGATCTTCGTTTTCGGCTTGATTGCTTTGAACGCCGCCAAGGTTTCCGTCTGGGTCGTCGTTTTTCTGGCGGTGTTCCTGCCGGTGCTTTTGACGCCGCTGCTTCTGCGTCTCACTATCTGGCGCGACACCAAAGCTGTCTCGCTTGAAGACTTGCCCCGCTTCACACCTGAAACCGGTTTTCTGCCGACCATCTTCAACGCGGCCAAGGAAGGCGCCGAGCTGTTGTTTTTGCTCATCATTCCCTCCTGCGCCGTAGTTTTTGCGGCAATCGGCGCTTTAGACCATTTCGGTCTGTGGACCGGCATTCAGGCCGGTATCAATACCATGCTCAATGCCTTCAACATCCATGCCGAAACCGGTTCCGTTTCTATTTTAGTCGGCGGGTCGCTGGCAATGGCCCAGCTGAAGGAAATTGCCGCCACAATCGCCCCGCCGCTGGTCGTCGGCTCGTATATCCTGGCTTCCTCCGGCTTCCCGCTGCAGGTCATCTTCGGGCAGATCCCCGCTATCTGGAGCGGCTGTACCGACCTTACCGAACGCGAGGCCATGACGGCAGCCATTATCGGCGCAGTCATCAAGGTTTTAACGGCAGCTTTATTTGCCACCTGTCTGCAATTCCTTTATATGTAATAACAGTATAAGCAAAACCAGCCGCTTCAAGCGGCTGGTTTTATTTTTGTAAAAGCTCAAAATTATTCTTTTTATACCTGATCAGTCCGTCCGCCTGCATCTTACTGAGCTCACCTGACATCGCGCTGCGGTCTACCGCCAGAAAATCGGCCAGCTGCTGCCTGTTAAAGGGTATCGTCAGCTTATTGCTCTGCTGCAGGCGCGCCTGTTCTGAAAGGTACGCCAGCAGCTTTTCCCGCGTCGTCCGCTTCGTCAGATATTCCATTTTCTGAGTCAGAAACAGATTGCGCTCCGCCATCAGCAGGAGCAGATTATGCAGCAGCCTGTTTTCAGCTTCGCTGCGAGCCGAACCCGCCAGCAGACGTTTAATGTCCAGAAAGATCACCGTAGCTCCATTAGGCGCGGCCACACTCACCGTCAGCGGCACCTGCCGCAGACAGGCATAGACCTCGCCGAACAGATGCCCGCAGCCCAGCTGCGCCAGAATATTCTGCCGCCCCCAGTAATCCTCGCGCAGGATATGCACGCTGCCGGCAACGACAAAACCAGCTGTCGTTACCTGCTCGCCCAGCTGCCAGATAAAGCTGTTCCGAGGATAGACCCTCAGCTGCGCATCCAGATTCTGCAGCACTGCCGCGATCTCTGTTTTCGCAATACCGCGGAACAAAGATGCCGACGCTATGATCTGCAAATATTTATCCATTCTTCTTTACCTCCGTTGTAAAAACAACAGCTTTCTTCCTACTATCGTACTATAATAAAAACAGAAAGACAACAGGAGGTTCATCATGTTACGCAAAATAATCACTATAGATCAGGAAAAATGTAACGGCTGCGGTCTCTGCGCCCAGGCCTGCCACGAACAGGCCATAGGCATGGTGGACGGCAAGGCAGCCCTGCTGCGAGACGATTACTGCGACGGCCTGGGCGACTGCCTGCCCGTTTGCCCTACCAATGCCATAACCTTTGAAGTACGTGAAGCCGCAGCCTATGACGAAGCTGCCGTTTTGGCCAATAAAGCCAGCCAGGAAGCTGAACTTCCCTGCGGCTGCCCCGGCACACAGGCACGTTTACTGCATCAGCAGGAACCTGCACCGGCGCAGCAGGCAGCCACGCCCCAAAACAGCGAGCTGCAGCAATGGCCTGTCCAGATCAAGCTGGTCAACCCGCACGCACCCTACCTGCAAAACAGAAGGCTGCTGGTTGCCGCCGACTGTACCGCCTTCGCCTACGGCGATTTCCACCGTAAATTCATAAAAAACCATATCACGCTTATCGGCTGTCCCAAGCTGGACAACGAAGATTACAGCCGCAAGCTGACTGAGATCCTGCTTGCAAACGATATCAAAAGCGTTACCGTCGTCCGCATGGAAGTACCCTGCTGCGGCGGTATGGAACAGGCGGTCAGAACAGCGCTGCAGCAAAGCGGTAAAATCATCCCCTGGCAGGTCGTCACCATCAGCACCGACGGTCAGATTCTGGAAGAAATATAATAATAATAAATAAGGCGCCGGGCAAATATTTGCCCGGCGCCTTATTTATTATTAGACAAGCAGCGCAGCAAGCAGTATGATAATAGTATTATTACTGACTGACCTCTAAAAATTACGGCGTTCTGCCGCAGGAGAAATTTTATGGAAGCTATTATCATCGTGATCTTTTCCTTTATACTGCTCAGCTGCATTCTGGCAGGCTACTCCATTCTCTGGGCCCTGCTTTTCGGCTATCTGATGTTTTTCGGTTACGCCCTCCGGCAGGGGCATACGCCAGTACAGGTACTGACAATGTCCGGACGAGGAATCCGCACGATCAAAAATATCCTCTTCATCTTTATCCTTATCGGTATGATCACCGCCGTCTGGCGGGCCTGCGGCACGATACCGTTCATTATTTACCATATGTCGGGCCTGCTCATACCGTCGGTATTCATTTTGATAGTTTTTCTGCTCTGCTGTTTCGTTTCACTTTTAACAGGCACCTCTTTCGGTACTGCGGCCACGATCGGCATCATCTGTATGTCTATCGCCAAAGCCAATGGTATCGATCCCACCTTTACCGGCGGCGCAATCTTATCAGGCATCTATTTCGGCGACCGCTGTTCACCGATGTCGACCAGCGCCCTTCTGATCAGCGAACTGACGCAGACTGATATTTACTGTAATATCAAAAATATGTTCAAATCAGCGCTGCTGCCTTTTTCAGTCACCTGCCTGCTTTACGCCCTGCTGGGATTTTCCGGTACCGGCAACACCGGCACAGCCGACCTGTACGCACTCTTTCCGCAAAACTTCGATCTGCACTGGACTACCACTATTCCAGCGCTGCTGATCATCATTCTTTCATTGTGCAAGGTCAAGGTCAGGCTGACGATGACAGCCAGCATCATTACCGGCAGTCTGCTCTGCCTTTTCCTGCAGGATATCACTCCCGCCCAACTGGGCTCGATCATGTTCTACGGCTTTTACCCTGCTGATCAGCAGCTGGCCCAGATCCTCAGCGGCGGCGGTATCATTTCAATGTTCACCGTCAGCGTCATAATTATCCTTTCCTCCGCTTACGCCGGGATTTTTGAAGCAACAGGCTTTTTGAATACTACGCAGGCCCGCCTTGCACAGCTTGGAGAAAAAATAACGCCGTACGGCAGCATTTTGCTGACAGCCACCATCACAAGTATGGCAACCTGCAACCAGACCCTCAGCAGCATCCTCACCTATCAGCTGCACAAGGACAGCGCTGACAATATGCAGCAGCTGGCCCTGGACCTGGAAAACAGCACTATCGTAGTAGCGGCGCTCATCCCCTGGTCGATCGCCTGCGCTGTACCGCTCGCCACCGTAGGCGCCGGCAACGCTTCGATCCTGTTTGCCTTTTATCTCTATCTGCTGCCCCTGTATAATTTATGGCGGCCATACAAAGTAACCCCAGTCTAATAAATAAACCACCTGACTGCAAGAGCGATCAGGTGGTTTATTTTTATTGTCATCTTTTTTGCGCCTTCTGCAGCAAACTGCTGTCAGCCAGGTCAACGACCAGCGGCTCCAGCCCCTGGCTGCGTACATAGTCCGCCCCTGCGGCAGTAGTAATGATCCTGCCGCCGCGCCCTAAAACCTTACCGTCCATATAACAGACCTGCCCGCCGATGATCGTGGCAAACGCGCTGCGCTGCAGCCTGTCGACGATCGTAATATCGGCATCCCGCCCTGCTGTCAGGCTGCCCTTATTTGCAAGACCAAGCAGCCGCGCCGGCTGATAGCTGATCTTCGCCACCAGCTCCTGCAGCGACAGTCCGCCCAGATCGACCAAAGCCAGACCAGCGGGCAGCAGTACATTGCGTGGAATACCGCCGCCGTCAGTACTGACAGCGTCTACAGCAAAACTGCCGTCAGCCTTTTTCGCCGTTGCCAGCCGCACCCGCGGCCCAACAGGATTGACCGCAAAACTGACGGAAACCAGCGTTTGCTGCCCGCGCCAATAATCCCTGGCCGCCTCACCTGTCAGCAAAGTCATTTCCTGTCCCTGCGGATAATTGACCTGTGCCCAGCCAGACAAAAGCGCCTCCTCCATGCCCGCCTCATCCTCCTTAAAGCCGCCGGTTTTCAGGCAGCGGCGGGTAACCATACTACCCGGCAGACCGTCAATGATTTCAGCGCTTGTACCGTTGAGCGGTGATAAATAAGACTCGCAGGAAATATTAGGATTGGCCGCCAAAGCTTTAAGGGCCAGCTCCGTTTCTTCCGCCTCCGGCAGTACCGTACCACGGCAGTAAGCATTGATATGCGCTAAATGCAGAGGGTTGCCGTCGGCCAGCTCCACCGCCTCCAGCAGGCCTTCGATATTGGAACCATGAGCGGCTGTCCCGGCGTGAAAAGCCGTATAAGCTCCCAGCTCTGCCGCAGCCCTGATCGCTCTGGCCGTTGCTGCCACCGTCAGCGGATAATGCCCGCCCAGCAGCTTGATGCCTAACGACCCCTGCCTCTGCACTTTCGTTATCAGCTGCTGCAGCTCTGCTGACGAAGGATCGTCACTGCTGACCGTATGTCCCGGCCGCACATATTCGATCGTAGCCAGATTGAGACCGGTCCCATATTCACGCGCCAGCTCCAGTACACTGGTCCCCGGCCCCGACATATCCAAAGCACTGGTCACACCAGCCTTGACCAGCATCGTGTGGGCGTAGCTGCCTCCCAGCCAGGCCGAAGCATGCACATGCGAATCGACCAAGCCCGGCAGTACCAGCTTGCCGGACGCATCCAGCTCCCGCACGGCGCTGCCGCCGATACTGCTTTCCACCGCCGCAATCATGCCGTTCTGCACAGCGACATCAAAATATCCTTCCCGTGCCGACGCATAATCGACCACATACCCGTTTTTGATCAGTAAATCATATTGCATTTGCTGCCCCTCCCTCAAACCAGTTCAGGTAAAAAGCAACGCTGCCTGTTTTTGCGCAAGCAGCGTCAGCTATTTACCGGTCAATATTATTTATGTATTTTATAAAAAGCTTCCATAAATTCAGCCAGCTTCTCGCAGCCTGCCAGCGGCATCGCATTGTAAATCGAGGCCCGCAGTCCGCCAACACTGCGGTGTCCCTTCAGTCCACCCATCCCCAGCTCCTCAGCCTCGGCCGCAAAACGCTTCTCCAGCGCTTCGGTCGGCAGTCCAAAAGTCACGTTCATCAGCGAACGGCTGTCAGTTTTGGCAAAGCCGCGGAAAAAATCAGGATACATATCGATCACATCATAAACTATCTTGGCCTTAGCCGCATTGCGCTGCTCCATCATCACCAGTCCGCCCTGCGCCTTCAGCCACTTGGCAACCTTGCCGACGATATAGACCGCAAAAGCCGGCGGCGTATTATACAGCGAACCGTTATCAAGATGAGTTTCGTAATTCAGCATACTGTGCAGAGCTTTAGAACGCCCCTCAATAAATTTTTTACGGGCAATGACTGCTACCGCGCCGGCAGGCCCGATATTTTTCTGTACCCCGGCATAAATCAGCGAAAACTTCTCCGCCGGGATCGGTTTACTCAAAATATCCGAAGACATATCCGCGATCAGCGGTACAGCACCGGTTTCAGGATAAACGCTGTATTCTGTGCCTTCGATCGTATTATTAGCCGTGATATGCAGATAAGCGCAGTTTTCCGGCAGCCTGATCTCACCCGGCTGCGGCACCCTGTCATACTTTTCAGCCTTACTGCTGAAAGGGATAACGACCTTACCTACCTTTTCCGCCTCTTTTACAGCTTTATCCGAAAAATTACTGGTCACGGCATAAGCCGCCGTTTGTCCAGCCCCCAAAAAATTCATCGGCACCATCGAAAACTGCAGGCTGGCGCCGCCTCCCATAAAGAGTACGCAATAATCGTCGCCCAGACCCAAAAGCTCCTTGATGTCGGCTTCCGCCTCAGCATTGATTTTTTCATAAATCGGCGCGCGGTGACTCATTTCCAAAATCGACATACCGCTGCCCTGCAGATCCAGCAGCTCGGACTGTACCTCCTGCAGCACTTCCAGCGGCAGCATGGCCGGACCGGCATTAAAATTATAGATACGTTTCATTATTCATCTTCTCCGATCAAATGCACGACCATCGCATCGCGCAGCTTAGGTTCAAACCAGGTCGATTTCGGCGGCATGATCTTACCGGCATCAGCTACCTTGATCAGCTCCTCCATCGACGTCGGATACATGGCAAAAGCCACACTGTAGGCCCCTGCGTCTACTTTAGCCGCCAAAGCATCCAACCCGCGGATACCGCCCATAAAATTGATGCGCTCATCCGTACGCGGGTCTTTGATGCCCAGGATCGGCGCCAGCAGATTATCCTGCAAGATCGAAACGTCCAGCGACCCGATCACATCATCCGCGGCAAAGGTACCTTCCTTCGCTGTCAGGCGGCGCCATTTTCCGGTCAGATACATACTGAACTGATGCCGTGCTTCCGGCTTCGGGCCGTTTTCCAGCTCGCTGATCTCAAACTTTTCTCCGACTCTGCTTAAAAATTCTTCCATCGACAAACCGTTCAGGTCTTTGACCAAACGGTTATAATCCATGATCTGCATCATATTATCGGGAAAAATGACCGCTAAAAAAGTGTTATATTCTTCGTTAGAACCATGCCTCGGCGTTTTGCCAAGCTCGTCAGCCACACGCATAGCCGCAGCACTGCGGTGATGGCCGTCGGCAATATACATTACAGGCACGTCCTCAAACAAACGGGTCAGCTCGGCGATCTCCATCAGGTTCTCCACCACATACAGTGTGTGCTGCACGCCGTCCTCCGACGTAAAATCATATACCGGCTTTTTGGCTCCCATCAGGCTCAAAACATAAGTATTGATCTCGGGCTTGCCCTTATAAGTTAAAAAAACAGCGCCGGTCTGTGCTTCTGTCGCCAGAATATGATTGACCCGGTCCTGCTCTTTATCATGCCTGGTCAGCTCGTGCTTCTTGATAATGTTCTCGCGGTATTCCTCCACTGAAGCAGCGGCCACAAGGCCGATCTGGATATGCTGCCCCATCTGCTGACGGTAAATATAGTAGCAGGGCGTCGTATCTTTTTTCATCTGCCCGTCGGACAGATACCTGTCGAGATTTGTTTTCGCCATCTTATAAACTGCCTGGCTGTGCGGATCGATACAATCCGACATCGTCGCTTCCGATTTTGTCACCCGCAAAAAGCTCAGCGGGTTCTTATTAAGTATCTGCCGCGCCTCTTCGGTATCCATCACGTCATAAGGCAAAGCAGCGATCTCTGCCGCATATTCCGGCACCGGACGCAGCCCGCAGAACGGTCTGATCTGTGTCATCTAAAAAACCTCCTCCAGCGTCGTATGTATATACAAACACATGCTAAAATCAAATTAGTCCTTATCTATATTATTTTACTCAGTTCTCTGCTAAAACGCAAGCGTCGCCGCAGCAAACACCAGCGCTGTAAAAAATATTTTCCTGCGGCGTAATAAATATAACACTTTTCCCGGTTTCTTATCCATCCAAAATAAGTTATAATAGAGGAAGTCGTTTTAAATAAGGGGAGTGTCCATCCGTGTCATCTATAACAGTCAACCGACGTGTCCTGCAAAAGCTTATTCCCATCGCCATCGGCTATCTGGCCCTTGGCATCGCCTGCGGTATTCTGGCACAGCAGGCCGGTCTCACACCGCTTGAAGCCTTAGGGATGAGCGTGCTCGTTTTCGCCGGCTCCGGTCAGTTCATCGGCATCGCCATGATGGCCCAGGGTGCGGCCCTCGTTTCTATCGGACTCACTATTTTTATCGTCAACCTGCGTCATCTTTTATTCAGCTCCACGCTGATGAATTTTTTTAACGGCCGCAGCAAAAACTTTCTTATCGGCTATGCCCACGGCATCACCGACGAGACCTTTGCCGTCAACCTGAACGCCTTTGAAACGGAAACAGATCCCCGCTGGACGTGCGAAGAAGCCCTGGGGCTCAACGTCACCTCCTGCGCCGTCTGGTCGCTCAGCAATGCCCTCGGCTGCTATGCCGCCGCTTATCTCAACCCGCCTACCGAGCTGGTCTCCTATCTGCTGATCGCCATGTTCCTCGGCATCTGGGTCAACTATCTCACCGACCGGAAAATGATCATCACCGGGCTGGTATCAGGGCTTCTGGCGATCCTGCTTTCGCAGATCGTTCCCTATAAGCTGCATATCGTGCTGGCAACTCTGGCCGCCTCCGGCGCCGCCTGCTATATCACCGAACGCCATGCGGGAGGTGCTGATAATGTCCGCTGAATACGTTTGGGGCGCCATTTTCATTATGATGGGCGTCACCTATATTTCCCGTATCATACCTTTTTTGCTGCTGGCCGGCAAACCTGTACCACGCTGGTTCAAAACCTGGCTCACCTATGTGCCGACAGCTATTTTCGGCGCGCTGGTCCTGCCCGACGTCTTTCTGCCCGCAGGCAGCCTGGATCTGGGACTGAACAACCTGTACCTGTGGTCGACCGTCATCATCTTCCCGCTGGTCTATAAAACAAAATCACTGGGGCTGGCGATAGTCAGCGGCGCCGCCGTCTTTGCACTGCTGCAGGCCGTACTCTGATCAATCGGCACAGCCTTCAGTATCGAGAGGAATCTGCTTTGGAAATTTTTTTACAGGGTCTTACCATGGGGCTGGCCTATCTTGCCCCCATCGGCGCCCAAAATCTTTTTGTCATCAATACGGCGCTCACCGCGCCTTTAGGCATTGCCCTCGTCACTGCAGGCATCGTCGCCTTCTTTGACATCAGCCTGGCGCTGGCCTGCTTTTGGGGCATCAGCCTTGTGATCGAACACAGTCTGCTACTGCAAAAAGCACTGCTCGGCGGCGGCGGACTGATCTTGATCTATCTGGCCTGGCAGCTGCTGCATGCGCAGGTGCAGACAGACACCTCTGCTTACAGCCAGCCGACGCTGTGGCAAACGGCCACGCTGGCCTTTACCGTTACCTGGTTCAACCCGCAGGCCGTTATCGACGGTACGCTGATGCTGGGCGCCTTTCGCTCATCACTGCCTGCCGATACTGCCTCACTCTTTATCAGCGGCGTAGCAGCTGCCTCCTGCCTGTGGTTCTTCGGGCTTACAGGCATCTTCAAAACCTGCTGCCAAAATCTGCGCCCCAGCCATATGCAATGGATCAACCGCATCTGCGGCGCCGTTATTTTTGTTTACGCCCTCAAACTGCTTTATACCTTTGGGCAGATGCTGTAAAAACAATGAATACACATATAAAAAAGCAACAGCTGTTTAAGCTGTTGCTTTTATTTTGTTCTAACCCTTTTAATTTACTGCTTTAACTTTTTCCTGACTGCACAATAGAATATCTTCTACCGAACAATCAAACACGTCAGCCAGTTTGACAAGTATCTCCAGACTGATCAACGTCCTGCCGCACTCCAGATTACTTAGATGCGGCTGTGACATCTGCAGGGCTTCCGATAATTTCACCTGCGAAATTTTTCTTGCCTTCCGCATCATCTTCACATTACTACCTAAATCATTTAGATCATAACGCTGTTTTTTCATTTTACCCTCTACACCACTCTTACCCATATAATCGTTTCAACTACCGGACCAACTACTTTTGTTTTACTTATTTTTTCTGATTTGATTATTATATATTATTCTATTTTATAAAATAATACTACAAACAATTAGTTTTTGCAACAACTTCTTTTGCCCACAAACGAATTTATATCATCAAATACAACATTAATCTGCCATATTTTTATTTTATATTCTTCTAGACAATATTTTTATAAGATTCTGCAGACGTTTTTTATTAGCTTCATGATCCACCGGCTGGCCTGGAACGGACTTCTCTGCATGTTCTGCCGATCGTCGTGCAAGTATTTATGGCAGTATTCAGTACTTACTAAATAAGTATTGCTTTACTTTGCTGTAAGTATTTCTTTGTTAGATTCAAGTTCAAAGTCATAAGCAGTAAAACCCTATAAGTCTTAAAAACTCTGCTAACAAGTTCAGTACTGAATACTGTCACTATATATAGGGCAGCGAACACCGGAAAAGTTTACATGCCAAAATACAATTTCACATATTGTTCACAAATATCACTAAAATGTTATGAGCTGCTGTTAAAAACCATCTTGAAAAAAATTTTCAAACCGATGTAAACTTTTATCCCTCTCGCTGCCCTATATATAACGTGAGGGTTTTACCCCCTTGCCAAGCAAATCTAAAAGGAGCATCTCTACTATGCAAATATCATCAGCACCGCTGCTGACGGACCGTACAGCGGCGATGCCGAAACCCGCTGGGACTTATGGTATCTGCGCGATTCACCAGGCGACGGAGCTATGAAGCCCGGCGGTCAGGTCATCAGGGGCAAGGCCCTGTGGTATGCAAAAAGCAGCCCCCTTGTTTAAAAGGGCTGCTTTTTAAAGAACACGATGTTTTCTTTTAATATTTTCTTTTAATGTTTTCTTCAAGCTTTTTTAGCTTTTTTAGACTTTCTTGAAAGAAAGTCAGCAAAGAACTTTCAGCGCTGTTAAGATTTGGATTGCGCTTTAAAACCCTCTGTATCATACGTTTTACTGCCATAGACCGTAAATATTGATAACATCAGGCGGTCGATACTCTGCTTATGAAATCCATAGCTGAATAGTACGGTACAAGGGTTTTGAGCGCACATTGTGACACATTCCGTTGTGTACGCTGTGAGCTGTAAGCGCTGGAGGGACTGTTTGAGGCATTGACGATTCCCAGCTAAAGCTTTTCTCTGTACTGCAATGCCGAGTTGCCCGGAAGCCGGACAGCGAACGAAGTTAAACAGGAATTGTCACAGTGCGCAAGCTTCTTTGCGCAGCTTGCTTCTGGAAGAAAGCTGCATAAAGAAAACTAAAAAGTATTTTCACAACTTACAAACACAAAAACAAAACCAAATTATGAAAGGAGCTGAAAATATGACTGTCAGCAAAAATCCTACTTCCCTCAAACTTTCCATGGACGTAGAAAACGGCACCAACGCCCTTGGCGCCATGCAAACCAAAAGCACCTCTGTCGGCAGTGTCCGCCTGGACGCCGAAGCCGCCAAATGCCTCGCAGTTACCGAAGCCATCGGCGAGCTTATGAGCCACGCTGTCGTTAACGTTTACGTTACCGAAAAAGCCGAACTCGACAAAGCAGAATAACCTAAAATTTCAAACAAAAATCTAATGTAAAGGAGAACAAACATGGAAAAAACTTTAGAACTCATCTTCACCAAAAGCGACGGCGCAAAAAAGACTTTGAGCATCGCCGACCCGCGTGAAGACGTTACCTTAGCCGAAGCGCAGGCAGCAGCAGCCAGGATCATCGAAGCAGGCGTGCTGACCAGCGGCGGCCTGGGGCTGAATGAATTCGTCGAAGCCCGCATCAAGGTCGTTACCGTTACCGTGCTGGCATAAGCCATGGATACCAAAGAGATCTTCAGCGCTGTCGGCAACTTCGGTTTCCCGATGGTACTGAGCTGGTATCTGCTGCTGCGTATGGAGCAGCGGCTGGATAAGCTGACCAGCTGCCTGAACGAACTGAGCCGGGCCATCATCAGCAAACACAGAGAACTGTAAAACAAACAGAGAAACGAGGTACGACATCAATAGCAAATACACAAAGCTCCTGCACTGGTTACGCCTTTTGGCTTACATCATAGGCAGAAAATAACAAACCAAATCAGCGATATGAAACCTACTTCATATCGCTGATTTTTTATTTTACTGAACTTATTTTAGTACGCTTGTTTAAGACAACTGCAGCAGCTTCAACAACAGACGTATTTCCTCCAGCGAATAAACTTCCTGTTTCGCAGTATTCTTGTCCTCATTCCTCACCGGTTCAGACTTTACCTTACACTGTGCTTCCACTCGTTTCGCTATCGTTACTGCATTCACACCTATAATGCATTCCAACGAGCAGCCCAAAACATTGGCGACCCGCAGCAACAGTTTCAGACTGATCTGCACGTTATTATGCTCGATATTGCATAAATGTGTCTGACTGATGCCAATACGCCTGGCCAGCTCTGCCTGAGTAATCTGGCTGGCATTACGCAGGATCTTGATATTGCTGCCAAGCCGCAGCAGACATTTTTCTTCGTACATAGTCCACCTCAGACTTTTAAAAACTATAGTTTATCTGCAGGCCGCCGCTAAACCCTCTCCGTTTGCCAAAATGGCCCTGCGCTCCTAAATCCAGCGTTATCTTATCAGTTTTAGAAGGCTTCAGGCGTATACCCATTTCTACTATCCCACTGCTGCCCTTAAGTGACGGCGCCGCTAAATCAGCTCCTGCCACCGCCATATCCGCCGCGCCATCAAACTCATACTCCCAGGCAACGCCGCCGTAATAACTCACATCTGCAGTTACCTGTTTTGTCAGCCTGCCGCCAATCTGCATCCTGCTGCTTTTAACAGCTGCCGTAGTCACCTGTTCGCCCAAAACTTCAAAATCCGAACCCTGCTGATGTGTATAAAAGTATTTTCCATAAATATCCAGGCTTGTATTTTTGCTGAGCTGCCGCTGCTGCCCCAAGCCTAAATATGCTCCGTAATAAGTGCTGCGGTCCTCGTAACTGCCAATTCCTCCGTTATAAGCAAAACCGCCGAATTTATTCTTGATGCTGCCTGCACGCATACTGGCTTCACCATACATACCGCCGGCCGAATCAAAACGTGCTAAAATGCCGCCGCCGTTGTAAGTAGCGTCACCGTCACCACGTACAGCTCCGTCAACTCCGTCATTATGGGTACTGTAGTTGGAATGGCCGTTTTCAAAAAATGCTCCCAGGTGCCACACGCCGTTATCCACTGTTGTCTTTTGCGCCAGTCCGGCAATAAGGCTAAAACCATTGGCTTTAACAAAGGAGCCTGTATTGTAACGAATACTGCTGCCACCCATAATGGCAAAGCCATAGGTGTCTTTTGCAACGCCTTCGCCATTGAATTTAACCGCCCCAAAGCCCTGGTCTATCAGCAGGTCGCTGCTTTGATTTAGCAGTGCCACACCGGCGATGCGGCTTTCAGCCAAAGCGCGGGCATTAGCTGTATCTGCTTCCTTACCTGTTACGACAACTGCTATCTTGTCACTTAAGCCTGCTACCTCTTCAAAGTCATATCTGATAAAAGCATTAGTGTTTTTCTTCAGCGTTGCCTGGTCTAAGATAGTCGTATCGGTTATAACGCCGCTGTTGGCCTGCACCAGCGTTATCTGCTGGCCTACTCTCAGTCCGCTGTCGGAAGCAACCAGCTTGACAGTCGTATTTGCCAGATCGTCTGCCGCTCCGTTAGTAATGGTCAGGACTTTGCTGTTATCGGCCAGTGCCGATACTCCTAAAACATCGATGTTTTTGATGGCTTTAATATTGCCGCCCGTATTTTCAAAACGAAGCGTATTGCCTGTTTTCGCATTGCCACTGCTGGAGTCGCCGCCATAGATGGTTCTGCCAGACAGATCTACTGCGTCTCTGATCGTGATGCTGTTGTTATTGGCGGTTCCATAACCAGTATGGCCGCCGTAGATATCGCCGCCGATCGTTCCGCTTTCAATAAGTATGCTGTTACTGTTGGCGTTGCCCATACCAGTATAGCCGCCGTAGATATCGCTGCTGACAGTGCTGCCGTTAATGATCTTTACTGTGTTGCTGCTGGCTGAACCTGAACCAAAGGTTCCTGTTGAGGAATACCCTCCCATGACCTGGGATGCTATAGTACCGCCGCTGATAGTTACTTCATTGCTATCGGCGGTGCCTGTAAGTGCATAACCACCGAATACCGTCCCGGTATATTGGGTGGCAGTGCTGTTTACTGTCCCGCTGACTATTACTTTATTACCGCTGGCACTGCCGGAAGTACTGCCGTCACCTTTGGCATAACCGCCATAAACAACGCCGCCTACAGTTCTGCCTGTGCTCAGCTCTACTGTATTACCATTTGCCGAGCCGGCAGCGGCTGTTGTCTGGCCTCCGTACACTGACCCTCCAAGGTTGCCGCTGCCTTGGATCTGCACTGTATTGTTATCAGCACTGCCTTTAGCTGAAACGCCACCGATAATATTGCCGCCTACAGTGCCGCCGTTGCCGATGCTGACCGTATTCTGGCTGGCATTGTCTGTAGTGCGACTGCCACCTGCATAGCCGCCATAAGTATAGCCGGTGACACTACCTGTTATTTCAAGCCTATTGCTATCAGCACCGCCTTTAAGAGAATAGCCGCCCATGACATTATCGCCAGCAGTGCCGCTGACAGTGACCGTATTACTATTGGCAGTACCCACGCCGCTGCCTAAATTATTGGACCACCCACCAACCAACGCGCCGGTTACCGTGCCCGCAACATTCACTGTATTTTCGTTAGCGCTGCCATATGCACTGATCCCGCCGCGGATCGCGCCGGTGACTTTGCCACCGACCGTTACTTCAACTTTATTCCCCTGCGCCACACTGCCGGTCACGCCGGATTTCCCGTTAGCAAACCCTCCGGCAATGCTGTTGCCCACGGTAACATCGCCGCTGATGATGACCTGATTGTTTTTAGTCAGCGATAATCCGCTGTCAGAACTACTCGAAGAATTGCCCCCATAAATAAAATACGCTTTGACGGTCGCGCCCTGATCGACTGTGATCTTATTTCCGCTGGCCTCTCCCGCAGCGGCATAACCGCCGTAAATTGTTGTGCCGCCACTGCTAGTGTTAGAAAGTCCCAGCGTTACATTGCCTTTTATTTCGATGGTGTTGTTATTGGCGTCGCCGCCCTTTAAACTGCTGCTGCCAATTTTACTGCCGCCGCCATACAGTCTTTGAACATCTGTCATGCTCACTGCCCCAGCGCCGGTTTTACCCAGTATGACTTTGTTGCCGTTCGCACTGCCTTTGCCAATTACTGTTCCGCCATATACCTGCTCCAGTTTGACAGAACCAGCACTTGTTTTTAAGCTCTCGATCGTGACCGTATTATTTGTGGCGTCGCCCTCGGCTACCGCGCTGGAATCACCGGTAGATACATCAAAAGTTCCGCCGACACGGCCTCCGTAAACAGTGTTAGTAACTGAATTAACGAGCTCTATACTGTTTCCTGAGGCTGAACCGGTGGCAGTAGTTCCGGGAGCACTGCCAGTGAAGATTTCACCGCCGACGACCCTGTATTCGATCTCACTGTCCGTAACTTTTACATTGTTCCCGGAGGCGGCACCAGCATTACTACGCCCACCGGTAGCAGAAGTACCTGTACCGCCGCTGATAATTATCTTGTTATTTGCCGCATCGCCGGCAACTGCCCAGCCGCCGTAACTACTGGTGTCTTTAGCATTTGTAAGCGTTACAGTATTGCCTGCAGCCGTGCCGGACCCGGCATAGCCGCCATAAATGCTGCAGTTGGCAAAAGCATAGCCTCCACTTGCAACAGTACCTGTGATACTGACAGTATTATTTTGCGCTGCGGCGTTTGCCGCATAGCCGCCAAAGACGCCTTTAGGTGAAGCGCTGCTGCCGCTGCTGTAACTGACATCAGCATTTGTAAGCGTCACGCTGCCGCCTGTGGCCGCGCTGGTATCATCATACTTCCAGCCGTAAACACCGCCGCTGTTTTGCGTCTGATTGCTCAAACTTGCGCTGCCGCTGCTGCTATTGCCTGTGATATCGGCAGCCCAGGCATTACTGCTGGTAAGAATACAGCCTACTACCATTGCCAGCTTCAATTCTTTTTGCCTTCCCATTTTCTTTCCCATAAATTTTCTTCTGCCTCCCCTTGCTGTTAAAATACTGCTTCCTGATACGTCTTACTTCATATCTGTTATTGAAGCTCAAGCCGATGTATTTATCACCTGTTTCAGCTCTGTCATCCAACCCGTGCTTTTTTAATACTTTAAGATTTCCATATTTTTCATATAAATAATTTGTTATAACAATATTTATTGTTATTATAGCACGTTTGTACCCCCCCGCAAGACACTTGCTTTGAACTTGTGTAAAACTCCTGCGAGTCTTGCCCGGCGCATTACGCCAGCGGCTTTACGACTGTCGGCGTCTGCGCAGTTCTTAAGAATCTATTACCCATACTTTTTGCCAGTCAGCACAGTTATACCGGCTCACAAGCTGCTGTCCCAAAACTATGCCTAATCACTGCGGCAGAAACAAAAAACAGACTGCTTAAAAAGCAGTCTGTTTTTATAAATCTACTAAATCATAAAAAATAGCTTATTCTTTAAAATTCAAATCTTACGCCAGCATTGATCTGCCATTTCTTTTCTATCTCTCCTCCAAAGCTCCTTTCTATATCACCATAAAAATAACTTGCTTTACTGAGCTTGATATTTGTTCCGATTCCTACTTCAAACCACGTGTCGCTGTAGTCTTTTGACATCGACAGGGTTTCTCCATTGGCTGCTTCCATATGGATATCCCTGATGCCTCCAAATTCATGCAGCGCCGATGCCTTGAAATAGACATCATTGCCCTCTTTCGTTTTTTGACCTGCAACAAAGCCTACACGACCTATATAACTGTTTAGACCACCAACATAGACGTTATTACCACGGTCTGTTGTATATTCACTGCTTCCCAATCTTCCCGCTATGAACTGCAGCTGCGGTTCGACGAAAGTCCCACTTTTTTCACTCAGTTCTATAGTTTTTCCATATTCTATACTCACACTGTAAGCTCTGTTTTTATAGCTGGCTTTATCCGGGTAATCTCCAT
Source organism: Phascolarctobacterium faecium (assembly GCF_003945365.1). Taxonomy (NCBI): domain Bacteria; kingdom Bacillati; phylum Bacillota; class Negativicutes; order Acidaminococcales; family Acidaminococcaceae; genus Phascolarctobacterium; species Phascolarctobacterium faecium. The sequence continues at coordinate 2,259,297 of NZ_AP019004.1, forward strand.
AAGATTTGATGTCTGCATCAAATTGACCTATTTTTGCTACTACGTCCGTATAGCTTCCGTCATCTCCGGTCCAGGTACCATAGAAGCTGCCAGAGAATAATTTATCTTTACCACTGCCGAAGCTGTAATCAGCATGTCCGGTTCCGCTTTCTAATGCAAAACCATATGTGCTCTTGGCATTATCTGCTTTATCGTAACCAAGCTGATACATATTATAGCTGCTGTCAAAGCCACTCCCGGCAAATTTTCCTCCTGTGTAATGCGCCCAAATTCCTTCTACACCTTTTTTGTTCGTACGATAGTGCAGGTCTCCTAGATGCTTACGCAGCGTATCATTGGTATTACGCCACATCGCATAACTGCTATCACTTCCATCCAATAACACTTGGGTATCGTTGTTAACAGATCTATCTATGTGTGTTAAATACCATTCTTCTTTACTACCTATCACATTTCCAGCATTATCTTTAACATTTAAACCATTTTCTATCTCTGGTGTAAATGTCCAAATGCCGCCATTATTAAGGTCTTTTCCTTCAAAAGTTAATTTACCGCTGTTATCCTTGACCAGCAGCAAATTTTTACGATCGGTTACAGTACCGTTCAGCAAACTTGTATCGTTGACCTGGATATAACTTGTGCCTACATTTGCGGCCTCTTTGATCGTTATTTTATCGCCTTCTTCATTGTTAAGGTCGGTATCCATAATAAACGTACCACCGGCTTTGTCCAAATTTTCGATGGTCAGTTCCTCCTGGGTACCAGTCTGAGCGCCATCTTTGTTTTGGGTCATGTCGAGGCGGCCACCTGTAAACTCAAACTGCCCCAAGATGTTATAATCGCCACCATCTGCGCCTAACATATATTCACCACCGCTCATCGTCAAACCTGAAACGAAAGCATTACCATCCAGCATAACAGCTACACCGCCGTCAATAGTTGTATTTACTGCGCTGCCACCTATTAATTGTGTACCACCATAAATATTGGTATCTAAGGCTGTTCCTCCGGCATATATCTGCTGTGTACCACCATTCAGAGCGCTTACTGTACCAAACCCACTATTCCGAATAGCCTGGCTACCATCGTTCATAGTAATTACTATACCTGTTCCTCCGCTGAAAATATTCTGCATTCCACCACTCATGGTATATACTATACCGCTTCCTCTGGAAATAAACTGCTGACCACCGCTCATAGTATTTACAGTGCCTGTTCCTCCGTTCCATATATTCTGATAACCAGAAATAACGGTTTCTACTGCACCTATTCCTTCTTTGTAGATGTTCTGGCTGCCACCATTCAAAGCGCTTACTGTACCTGTTCCTCCTTTGGAGATATACTGAACACCACCACTCATTGTATCTACTGTACCTGTTCCTCCTTTGATTACCATTATATCTCCAGAGCTCATTGATGCTACACCACTGCTCACACCAAAATCAACTGAATAATCTGCAGCTTCTGCTTTTCCAAAAACCATATTTTCCACAAAGTTTAATGTGTGTGGCAAAACAGTATATTCCAGTGTTTTCACTTCTCTTTTTGGCTGTTGCACCTGCAAATCACTCTTATTCGGTAGTTCCCGTAGTGCCGCTGCCAGAGGTATCATACTGTTCACCAAATTTATTCCCATTGCCAGCGTTGCCAATATCTGCTGATTTTTCTTTTTACTTAACCTTCTTTCCTTCATTTAGTTCACCAACCTTTATTACTTTGCTTTATTTATCCCATATCTTTACTTTAAACATATCTTTGTAACAGCAAAGGCTCATCTGCTTTTGCCATCCTTCTTCATCTTTTTATTTTGTTTCGGATCCAAGCCATAGTCTTCCATCAGCCGGTCTATCACCTTGTTCACAGCTTCCGGCGTTATATACCGACTGCATTCAAACTGTCGTTCTGTTCCCTTCAGCCGCGGGCACCATTCAAAATCCTTATGGTCAAACACTACCTGCGTATCGTTCCAACAGCCGTTGCATACATGGTAGTTGATCACCCTGTACGGGGTCGGGAATTCGTTAAGCGGCAGCGTGAATCCGCTGATCATTATTACTGGTATGCCTACTCCGTTGGCTACCCAGCTCAACCCACTCGACAGCCCAATGAAAAAGTCTGCCTGGTATAAAAGGTCTATCCGCTCCTGCAGCGGCAGCTTGCCTGTGAAGTCTTCCGCTCCATAAGGTATGATGTTAAAGCGGCTGTTCATTCCGTAGACATTCTCCCTGTCTATGCACAGTACTCTATAGCCTTTTTCTTTCAGGTGTTTAACTACGTTCAGCCACCCGGCTCCATTGTTCCAGTATTTCGCCTGGCTGCTGGACTGGGCTGCTATGCACACATACGGTTCTTTGATCTTTCTCGTTTTTTCTTTAGGCAATAATTTGATGCTGATATCTTTGGGTTCACTGCCTTCGTCAAGCCCTAATATCATCGCAGCATTTTTGTGCAGGCCCCGTACCCTGAAATCTGACGGCTGGTGCATCCTGTCCCCGCAGGGAAAGAATATCCCCAGATAGTAACTGGCATATAGGCCTTCCGGACGTTCTTCAGGTTTTACATAATAGATATTTGGATATCCGGCCTTGAAAAGTTCTGACATGTCTTCCGCTACCGCACAGTAAAGTTCGCACTGATGTTTCTTTCTGAATTCTTCCGCATAGGGGAACCACGCCAGGATATCTCCAAGGATTCCTGTGGGAAATTTGATCAGCACTTTTTTTCCCTTCAGATCCAGGTCATGGGCAAAGATCAGTTTATCTTTTTCATAAACCTCAATACGAAAATCAACAAAATACTTTTTGCTGCTAGTCACCATTACTCCTGATGCCGGCGCGTCGTAGACTGTAAGGCAGGCGCTGCGGTCGATGAGCTTGACCCTGTATTCTCCCTGCGGCACTGTTACTCTGGCTCCGTAGTTAAAGTCATACTTTACACCTGGCAGGCCGCTTTCCTGCACTACCTCACCTGCTTCAAAAACCATATACGGTTTCTGCGGCACAGCTTCTGCTTTTTTCTCTTCCATTCCTTTGGCTATGCGAGTCAGTTCTTCATCACTTACTGATTCTATTTCGGACATACTTCTCTCCTTTTCTTTATCTGTTGATTTTTATTTCTACATCTATTTTGGTATCTCTCCAACCTTACTTGCACCCCTTACATTACTGGCTAATTTCTGACTAAATAAAAGATGACCTCCCCCAGAATTTGATTCTGGAGGAGGTCTCTTATGAAAGGTCAGCAGAAGCGCATGTCCCCCCCACATATACTTTCTCGCTATTTTATTTTTATACAACTATACGTTTGTTTTAAACGTTACATTTTTCTTTATTGATATTGTAAAATCATACTTTTAAAATATCAATAAAGATATTGTTTGTAGATATTGTTTTTTATTAATATTGTTTTTTATAACACTGTAATACGATGTAATATTATTCCATTTAGATAAGTATTACAATATTATTTAAGACGCTTACAAAATTATACTGCACGAGATGCATAATCAGCTAAAAAAATCCGCTTCAAAGGTCAACACGTCTGGCAATATAAATAAAAAGACTGAGCCTAAGCTCAGTCTTTTTATTTATACGTTATTTTTTTATACTATGCAGCAATTTACCTTTCAGCTTCTATCTGTTTGCCTACGTCCCGCAGATAGCTTTGCAGCGTCAGCATGGAATTGGTAAGATAACGCTCACCGCACCACGACAGGTAAATACTGGCTTCACCGATCTCGTCAGCCAGCGGTATGGAACGGATATCACGGTAAGCATCTCTGACGCTCGCCAGTCCAAAAGAAACGCCCAGCCCTTCGCGCATATAGTCGCTCAGCAGCTCAACATTGCCTTCCAGGACAAAGTCCGGCTCGAAGCCGGCTTTTTTACACAGCTCGTCAACGATCCTCAGCTTGCTTTGATCCTCCGGCAGGGCGCAGATCTTTTCGTTTTGGATATCCTGCAGATAGATCTTCCGGCGGCGGGCCATAGGGTGCCTGGCTCCGACCAGCAGTGTATAACGATCTTTCCACAGCGGCACTGAAATGATTTTAGGATGATCGAGCCTGCCAGTTGTCAGCCCAAAGTCAAAGCGGCCGCTCAGAAGTCCGTCCATGATCTCGTTATGCGCAGCGCAGCAGCTGCTCAATATGCCCCCTGCTATTACTGCCGCCAGAATCCTGTTGCAGAAAAGCTTATTTTTGACTTTTCTTCTCATCGCTTTTCACCCTTTTTCTTTTTTATTTATATTTCTTGTTCTTGTCCTGTTTACGGATGTGGCAGTAAAGCTATTTTGTCTGTGATATACATACTTCACCTCAGTTTTCGAAATATTAGTGTTTTAGTTCAAAATATCGAAACCAAAACGTTTCTTCTTTTTGTTTTACATCAAAAATTTTACCTATTATAATAATTACAGTTATTATAGCATGTTTGTACCTCCCCGCAAGACACTTACTTTGAGCATGTGTAAAACGTCTGCGAGTCTTGCCCGGCGCATTACGCCAGCGGCTTTACAACTATCGGCGTCTGCGCGTTTTTTATAGTTTTGTTGCAGATACTTTTTACCAGTCCGAACAGTTATACCGGCTCACAAGCTGCTACCCCAAAACTATGCCTAATCACTGCAGCAGAAACAAAAAACAGACTGCTAAAAAAAGCAGTCTGTTTTTATAAATCTACTAACTCATAAAAAATAGCTTATTCTTTAAAATTCAAATCTTACGCCGGCATTGACCTGCCATTTCTTTTCTATCTCTCCTCCAAAGCTCCTTTCTATATCACCATAAAAATAACTTACTTTACTGAGCTTGATATTTGTTCCGATTCCTACTTCAAACCATGTATCGCTGTAGTCTTTTGACATCGACAGGGTTTCTCCATTGGCTGCTGTCATATGAATATCTCTGCTGCCTCCAAATTCATGCAGCGCCGATGCCTTGAAATAGACATCATTGCCCTCTTTCGTTTTTTGACCTGCAACAAAGCCTACACGACCTATATAACTGTTTAGACCACCAACATAGACGTTATTACCACGGTCTGTTGTATATTCACTGCTTCCCAATCTTCCCGCTATGAACTGCAGCTGCGGTTCGACGAAAGTCCCACTTTTTTCACTCAGTTCTATAGTTTTTCCATATTCTATACTCACACTGTAAGCTCTGTTTTTATAGCTGGCTTTATCCGGGTAATCTCCATAAGATTTGATGTCTGTATCAAATTGACCTATTTTTGCTACTACGTCCGTATAGCTTCCGTCATCTCCGGTCCAGGTACCATAGAAGCTGCCAGAGAATAATTTATCTTTACCACTGCCGAAGCTGTAATCAGCATGTCCGGTTCCGCTTTCTAATGCAAAACCATATGTGCTCTTGGCATTATCTGCTTTATCGTAACCAAGCTGATACATATTATAGCTGCTGTCAAATCCACTCCCGCCAAATTTTCCGCCTGTGTAACGCGCCCAAATTCCATCTCCGTCTATTTCATTAGTACGGTAATGCAAGTCTCCCAGCCGCTTACGCAAAGTATCGTTAGTATTGCGCCACAGCGCATAGCTGTTATCACTTCCTTCTAATAACACTTTGGTATCGTTATTGATCGCTTTCAAAACATGCGTTAAATACCACTGTCTTGAATTACCTATTACATTGCCTAATGAATCAGTAACATTAGCGCCGTTTTCTATTTTTGGCGTCAGGGTCCACAACCCTCCACTATTGAGGTTTTTCCCTTCAAAAGTTGCCGTACCACTTGCTACTGTAACTAAGAGCAAATTCTTATGGCCAGTTACCGCTGTGCCGCTCAGCAAACTGGCATCTTTAACCTGGATATAACTTTTGCCTACATTGGCACTGGTGATATATATTTTATCGCCATTTGTTTCACTGGCCAGATCGGTATTCATAACAAAAGTGCCACCGCCATGCTGCAGATTGTTGATGTTTAAAGTCTCATAACTTCCTGGCGTACTACCAGAAATGTTTTTTGTCATATCAAAATTGCCGCCGGAAAATCCAAAAATACCGTTAAGATAATAAGTACCACCATCTGTTCCTAAAAGATATTCACCGCCAGTCATTGTAACGTCTTCTACCGCTGCTCCTGCCCCTAAAATAGCGGCTGTACCACCATTAACAATTGTATTATTTGCTGTGCCACCATTAGCAATAAGCTGGATACCACCGTAAATCATTGTATCACGACTTGTCCCGCCACTTCGGATATACTGAATACCACCACTCATGGCACTTACTACCCCTGTCCCTCCACTTCGGATATACTGCAAACCAGCACTCATGGTACTTACTACCCCTGTCGCTCCACTGTCGATACCCTGAGAACCACCACTCATGGTACTTATTGTCCCCGTTCCCCCATGAATAGACTGATACCCACTACCATTCAAGGAGCTTATTGTTCCTGTTCCTCCACTGGCGAGACTCTGCAAACCACCACTCATGGTACTTACTATTCCTGTTCCCCCGCTGTAGATATTCTGCTCACCACCACTCATTGTACTTACTACCCCTGTCCCTCCACCGGAGATATTCATATAACCACCATTCATCATGGTACTTACTGTTCCTGTTCCCCCGCTGTGGATATATTGCAAACCAGCACTCATGGTGCTTATTGTTCCTGTTCCTCCGTTGCGGACATTCTGAATACCACCATACCTCAGGGTACTTACTGTTCCTGTCGCTCCACTGTAGATATTCTGAGTACCACCACTCATGGTACTTACTGTTCCTGTCGCTCCACTGTAGATATTCTGAGTACCACCACTCATGGTACTTATTGTTCCTGTTCCTTCGGTTACATTTTGCCTACCATTAATGAAAGTACCGATTATCCCTGTTCCACCACTGGAGACGGTTTGAGTACCACCACTCATAGTACTTATTGTCCCCGTTCCCCCAACTATAGTCTGATAACCACCATTCATAACACCTAGTGTTACCGCTCCTCCGCTGGAGACATTCTGCAAACCACCACTCATGGTACTTACTGTTCCTGTTCCTCCATCATAGATATGCAAATTACCAGCATTCATGGTACTTACTGTTCCTATTGCTCCGCTGAGGATATGTATATTACCAGCATTCAAGGTACTTACTGTTCCTGCTCCACCGACGGAAATATACTGAATACCAGCACTCATGGCACTTATTGTTCCCGTTCCTCCGCTGGAGATATGCTGCTCACCACCATTCAAGGAGCTTACTGTTCCTGTTCCTCCACCGGAGATAACCTGGGAACCACCATTCATGGTGCTTACTGTTCCTGTTCCCCCGCTGGAGATATTCATAAAGTCCCCGGAGGCAAGCGTAGGTAAAGTGCTTGTCTGTCCAGCGCCTACGCTGATTACTGCAGCCTCTGCTTTACCAAAAATTAAATCGTCAACAAACTCCAATGATTGTGGCAAACTCACATATTCCAATGGTTTTGCTTTACTTTTGACCATCTGTAATTGCGATTTTCCCTCAGTCGTCAGCTTTTGCATTGCCACTGCCATCGGCGCTATAGTATTAACAAAATTCATCCCCATTACTAATGCTGCCAGTATTTGTTTGCTCTTTTTCCTATTTACTTTGATGCTTCGCATTTTCTACTCTCCTTTGCTCTCTTAATCTTTTTTATCTCAGTACCAGTAAAATTATTCCTCTGTCCCAAATTTTTTGACTGGTCAAACCCATATTCCTCCATCAGCCTATCTATTACCTTATTCACCGCTTCCGGCGTTATATACCGGCTGCATTCAAACTGCCTTTCTGTTCCCTTTAACCGCGGGCACCATTCAAAATCCTTATGCTCAAACACTACCTGAGTATCGTTCCAGCAACCGTTGCAGACATGGTAGTTGATCACCCGGTACGGAGTCGGGAATTCGTTGAACGGCAGCGTGAATCCGCTGATCAAAATTACAGGTATGCCTACTCCGTTGGCTACCCAGCTCAATCCGCTCGACAGTCCAATGAAAAAGTCTGCATGGTATAAAAGGTCTATCCGCTCCTGCAGCGGCAGCTTGCCTGTGAAGTCTTCCGCTCCATAAGGTATGATGTTAAAGCGGCTGTTCATACCATAGACATTCTCCCTGTCTATGCACAGTACTCTGTAGCCTTTTTCTTTCAGGTGCTTGACTACGTTCAGCCACCCGGCTCCATTGTTCCAGTATTTCGCCTGGCTGCTGGACTGGGCTGCTATGCACACATACGGTTCTTTGATCTTTCTCGTTTTGTCCTTAGGTAATAATTTGATGCTGATATCTTTGGGTTCACTGCCTTCGTCAAGACCTAATATCATCGCCGCATTTTTGTGCAGGCCCCGTACCCTGAAGTCCGACGGCTGGTGCATCCTGTCCCCGCAGGGGAAGAATATCCCCATATAGTAGCTGGCATATAAGCCTTCCGGACGTTCTTCCGGTTTCACATAATGGATCTCGGGGTATCCAGGTTTGAACAGTTCTGCCATGTCTTCTGCCAGCGCGCAGTAGAGCTCACACTGATGTTTCTTTCTGAATTCTTCCGCATAGGGAAACCATGCCAGGATATCTCCAAGGATTCCTGTAGGAAATTTGATCAGCACTTTTTTACCTTTCAGGTTCAGGTCATGAGCAAAGATTAGTTTATCCTCTTCATACACCTCAATACGAAAATCAACAAAGTACTTTTTACTGCTGGTCACCATCACTCCTGACGCCGGTGCGTCGTAGACTGTCAGGCAGGCACTGCGATCGATGAGCTTGACCCTGTATTCTCCCTGCGGCACTGTTACTCGGGCTCCGTAGTTAAAGTCGTAATTTATCCCCGGCAGGCCGCTTTCCTCCACTACTTCTCCGGTCTCAAAGATCATATACGGCTTCTGTACAGGTGCTTCTTTATCACCGGCTTCAATATTCTTTTGAAAGTCTATTTGTTCATTAGCTTCATTAACTTTCGCTTTCATACAAATTTTCAGCCTTTCTGATTATCACTATCTTTTCTCCTTTGGGTTGGGCCGCTTTTTATAACAGCTATAACTGCAGTAGTACTGCCGTCTTCTATTTACCAAGGCCGTATACACATGGTAAGCTTTATTACATCCAAACTCCTTACCGCATATCGGGCACTTTACTGTTAACGCTCCTAGGTGCAAATTAATCTCCGAATTTCCTGGCAGCAAGTCTTCTAATTTTTCCATTTGTACAAACCTTTCCTTTTATTCTTCATATGGCACTAACTTATACCGTTTTACTTTTTTACCTGTTTCTTTTGTTGCGCTGCTCATTTCCGGATCCAGCAGATCATCTAACGTACAGCCTAAATATCTTTTTACTTTCAGCAACCCTTCTAAACCCAGCATGGTCCTGCCATTTTCCACATTGCTCAAATGTGTTTGCGAAACGCCTAAAACTTCTGCCAATACCTTCTGGGTTATTCTGCTTCTAATCCTTCTGATCTTTATTTCTGTACCTGTGCTTTTAGCGTCTATTCCATATGTCATATTTTTCAGCTCCTTTCTCTTCAGCCATCTGAATCGATTTCTATAATTATTTGTTCACCTCTATTCTCTGCCTTACTTACAAACCAATGCTTACAAAGTCTGCCTTCCCTGACCGAAAAATAAAAGCTACCCTCCTCCAGAACAACTTTCTGGAGGAGGGCAGCTTATGAAAGGTCGCAGGAACGCATGTCCCCCCCATATATACTTTCTCGCTATTTAGTTTGTATACGACACTACGTTTTTGTAAAACGTTACGTTTTCTTTTCTTTTGCTATACAATACGTCTTATTAAATAATATTTTAAAACTATACCACTCTACTTTCAATAAAGTTATTGTTTATATATATTGTTTTTTGTTTATATGCATTTATAAGACATGACTTAAGTTAAATTTTATTCAAACAATTATGAACACAAAAAATAAAAAGCATCTGCTTTGCAGATGCTTTTTATTTACGCATGCACCGATTAATAAATACAACACAATATTAGGAGTTACAGTTGGTTCTAGCTTCTATGATTAAAATTACTCATTTTATAATCATACAATATTCCAATCAACATTTTTAGAAGGTATTTTCGAAAGACATCATCGGTACATGCATTTTTATTATAACAAGTAGCATTGCACCGTTCAACTTTTTGCAATTTACCTTTCAGCTTCTATCTGTTTGCCTACGTCCCGCAGATAGCTTTGCAGCGTCAGCATGGAATTGGTGAGATAACGCTCACCGCACCACGACAGGTAAATACTGGCTTCACCGATCTCGTCAGCCAGCGGTATGGAACGGATATCACGGTAAGCATCTCTGACGCTCGCCAGTCCGAAAGAAACGCCCAGCCCTTCGCGCATATAGTCGCTCAGCAGCTCAACATTGCCTTCCAGGACAAAGTCCGGCTCGAAGCCGGCTTTTTTACACAGCTCGTCAACGATCCGCAGCTTGCTTTGATCCTCCGGCAGGGCGCAGATCTTTTCGTTTTGGATATCCTGCAGATAGATCTTCCGGCGGCGGGCCATATGGTGCCTGGCTCCGACCAGCAGTGTATAACGGTCTTTCCACAGCGGCACTGAAATGATTTTAGGATGATCGAGCCTGCCAGTTGTCAGCCCAAAGTCAAAGCGGCCGCTCAGAAGTCCGTCCATGATCTCGTTATGCGCTGCCAGCAGATGCGCCAGCCTGATATCGTCATGTTCTTTAAGAAAATCCACCAGCCAGCGTTTGGAAAGCATGGTACTGCTGCTGCCAAGACGTATGTATTTAGTATCGCGCGAGCGCATGTCGGCGATTTCCTTTTTGGCGTCCTCCAGATGCTGCAGGGCTTCGTTGGCATGATGCAGCAGGATCTTGCCGTATTCGTTCAGCACTACGTTACGTCCGTCGCGGTCAAAAAGCTGCCCGCCCATTTCTTCTTCCAGCCGGGCAACGATAGCGCTCAGGTAGGGCTGTGATACCATCAGCAGTTTGGCGGATTTGGTGATGTGTTCCTGTTCGGCGACTACTTTAAAATACTTGAGCTGTAATAGATCCATGACCGTCACCTTTCATAACAAATAGCTTATGAGTACATACAATAACTAGTATTATACTTATTCTACCCCAGGTTTTACAATAAAGACAAGAAGAAATCTTGCAAGATATTTAAATTCTAAAGTTTTGGGGAGGTCATTATGTCTACTAGCTCTGCTCTCAGTAAATACAAGTTTCTCGGTCTCTTTCCTCTGGTCATGGCCCAGATCGGCACTTCCGGCGATAATTCGGTGCTTACCGTGGCTACAGCTTCCCTGCTGGCCAGTCTTAATGCGACAATGTCAGACATCCAGCTGGCCAACATTATTTATTCTTTGTGCGCCGGCTGCCTGATGATCGTCGGCGGTATGGTCGGCCTGATCGTCGGCTGGAAAAAAACTTTCCGCATCGGCGCTGCGATGTGCGCCGTCGGCGAACTTGTCGTAGCTTTCTCCGGCAACATTTTTATGTTCACCTGGGGCGGCCGTCTGCTGGTCGGTATCGGCGCCAGTTTCCTTATCCCTTCTGTACTCGGGCTGATCCCCGGTTTGTATCAGGGCAATGACCGCGCTTTCGCTTTCGGGGCTATCGGCGCTGCTACAGGTATCGCTTCCTGCCTCGGCCCTATCGCCGCCGGTTTTTTGATCGATACTTTTGACTGGCGCATAGCCTTTAGCTGCATGGCCGTTTATTTTACTATCGTTTTTGTAGGTTCGCTGCTGGTAGGCGATGTTCCGCTGCCCGAACAAAAAGTGCGTTTTGACCTGAAAGGTACGGTCGTTGCCGTTGCCGGCCTGTTTTTACTGATCATCGGTATCAGCAAGATCCCAGTCTGGGGCCTGATCGATCCGATCGCGCCGCCTGTTATCGGCGGCAGTCCCTTAGTTTTGTTCGGTATGTCACCGGCTTTGTTTATCGCGCTGCTGGGGCTTATCACTCTGGTGCTCCTGGTCCGTACCGAACGTAATGTTGAAAAAACCTATGGTTCCTGTCTTATTCCTTCCTCCTTCTTAACGACGCCGCAGGTACGCAGTGGACTGTATCTTACAGCGATGCTGTTCCTCTGCTTCGGCGGGTCGTTCTTCCTGGTCATCACTTATCTGCAGCTGGTCGCCGGTTTCAGCGCCATTATGACCGGTATAGCCATGAGCGCTATGGCGATCCCGATGATCGTGTTCTCTATGGGTATCCCCAAGTTCAGTCCCGATGCTTCGCCGAAAAAGATCTGCCGCACGGGTATCGCTATGGTTGCCCTTTCGACGATCCCGATGGCGTTGTCCTTAAATCCTTACGGAGTTAACTGGCTGATGTATGTGGGCCTGTTCTTCTTCGGCGCCGGGCAGGGCTTTGTTGCTTCACAGTCTTCCAATATCATCGCAGGGGCAGTCAATGCCCGCGACGCTCAGCAGTCCAGCGGTATCCAGACCGCGACCCGCAATGTCGGTCAGGCGATCGGCGTCGCTATTCTGGGCGTAGTCATGCTGTTTTCCATCACCGGTACTTTTAAGGACGCCGCTTTGAGCAGCGCCGATCTGAGCAGTACTTCCAAAACTGTTATCAGCGAGCAGGCTTCCATCGGCTTTATGCCGGACGCTGCTTTCGCAAAATATATTGCGGATAAAGCGACAAATGCCGATGACGCCGCTGTCTTGACCGCTATCAACCGCAGCACCCGCCAAAATTCCACTCAGCTGGGCCTGTATGTCCTGGGCTTCATTTGCGCTCTGTTCTGGCTCAGCACCGGACCGCTGCCCAATGAAAAAATAACTAAATGATTTTAACTGTTAATCAGTAAATTTATAATGAGGTGATCTTATGTATATGTCCGCAAATTTTCAGGTGATTTCCGATCCGGTAGTCTTTCAGAACGCTCAGGTTACTATCTACCGCGCGCAGAAGGTAGTGACCATGAACCCGCAGATGCCGTGGGCAGAATGTGTTGCCGTTGCCGGCGGCACTATTATCGCAGTCGGTGATTTTATCGATATGGAGGCTTATTTTAAAGCGCATGCTGCTTCTTATCAGATCAATGATACGTTTATCAACAATGTTATTTATCCCGGTTTTATCGAAGCCCATATGCACGCTCAGCAAAGCGGCCTGTATAATATGAATTATGTTTATATCGGCTACTTTGACCGGCATACTGCTGACGGCGAGATTTCCAGAGGCTGCAAAACGCCGAACGAGATCATTGCCAAGCTGCGTGAGGTAATAGAAAAGAACCCCGGTAAATATAACGATCAGAACTGGCTCAGTACTTATGGTATCGATCCGCTGATCTTGGGCGACGCCAAGCTGGAAAACATCAACAGCAAATGGCTCGACCAGGTTTCCAGCACTGTACCCATCTGCCTGAACCATGCTTCCGGCCATTTGATGACCGTCAATACCCGTGCGATCGAGCTGTCCGGCATCGATGCTGTCCACGACGACAATATCGGCCGTTATCCGGACGGCAGCTGCAACGGCAACGTTGCCGAACCCGAATTTATGTCCTATGTTTTAAAGGCAGGCGGTATGCGGATCAGCGGCGACGCTGCGGAAACCGCCGAAAAAGCGACCCGTTATATCGCCAAGCTGGCCAAACACAACGGCTGCACCACGATCGCTGATAAGGCTTTCGGCTTTATCCTGACCCCGAAGGCTATTGACGGTTATACTAACGCTCTGAAAAAAGAACAGCTGCCTGTACGTTTTGTTGTGGAACCTTTCTACAGTAAAAATATGGATGGTGTCTTCGGCGGCTGGAATGGCCTGCAGCAGCTGCGTCAGCAGATCGAAAATGACCGTTTCATTTTTAACCACGCCAAGATTCTGGCTGACGGTTCGATCCAGGGCTATACTGCCAATTTACTGAATAAGGAATATTACAGCGGCGCCAGAAACGGCAAGCTGATCTACGACGACGATACCATGTTCGATATCCTGAAGGAATGTGAGGAACACGGCTACTCGGTCTCTATCCATACTAACGGCAACGGCGCTACCGAGCAGGTACTGCGCGTAGTAAAACGCCTGCGGGAAGAAAACCCAACCAGCATCTACCGCCATACTGTGGAGCATGTGCAGTTGGCAACTGAAAACCAGCTGGCACGCCTGCATGAACTGAATATCGGCGCTAATTTCTTCGCCAACCATCTGTATTACTGGGGCGACGTCCATGCTGAATACACCGTAGGGCCTTACGAGGTCAAACGCATGGAGCCGATGCGCAGCGCTGTCAACCACGGCGTCCGCTTCGGCGTGCATTCCGACGACCCGATCACAGAGGTCAATCCGCTCTTTTCCGCCTGGTGCGCCTGCAACCGCAAATCCGGCATCAGCGGTAAAGTTTATGGTGAAGACCAGTGCCTGACCGCCGATGAAGCAATGCGCTGCATCACCTTAAATGCCGCCTGGCTGCTGCATCTGGAAGACAGGCTCGGTTCGATCGAGACCGGAAAATGGGCAGACTTCACCGTCCTGGCCGAAGAAGTTACCGAAGCCAATAAGGCTACGATGAAGGATATAGAAATCATCGGTACTGTTTCCGGCGGCGTTATCCAATAACGTAAACAGCTTAAATAATTATCAAAGAACGGCAGCAATAGCTGCCGTTCTTTTTTGTGATTGCTGCCCAATAATAACTTATTCCTAAAATCAGTAAATTTCTTCATTTCAACAATGTTTCTAAAAAGTGTTATACTATAAGTAATCATTTATCGCAGAGGAGGAATATTTATGTTCAAGACCCGTAAAGTTGTTATCGTCGGTGCCGGACACGTTGGTTCACATGTCGCACTGGCACTGATCCAATCCGGTGAAGCCGACGATATCGTCCTGATAGATATCCTGAAAGAAAAAGCTATCGGTCAGGCGCTGGATCTGGATGACTGTGTCAGCGGCTCGCTGTGCGGCAAAGATGTCAGTATCCGCGCCGGCTCCTATGAAGAGCTGCACGATGCCGATATCATGGTCATGGCCTTTGGCCGCAGCCGTCGACCCGGTGAGACCCGGCTGGATATGTTCGACGATTCGATCAAAATGGCCAACGAAGTTGTTTCACATTTAAAACAGGTCGATTTTCGCGGTATCATGATCAGTATTTCCAATCCTGCGGACATCATCTGCGAATACATCCGCCGGCAGATGGACTGGCAGCCTTCCCGCTGCTTCTGTACAGGCACCAGCCTGGAAACCTATCGCCTGCTGCGGGTACTCAGCAAGGCCACCGGCTACAGCCGCCGTTCTATTCACGGCTTCTGTATGGGTGAGCATGGTAATTCCAGCTTTATCGTCTGGTCACGTATTTTTATCGGCGGCAAGCCCTTTCTGCAGCTGCGCCGGGAACGTCCGGTTTTGGCAGAAATCAGCCTGGAAGATCTGCAAACGCAGGTCAAAAAAGCCGGTGATATTGAAATCGACGGCAAAGGCTGCACCGAATTTGGTATCGCCAATGTGGCCAAAATGCTTATCAGCGCGATCTTCCACGATCAGAAACTTGTCTGGCCCTGCTCGACCCTGCTGCGCGGCGAATATGGTCAGCACGATGTGGCGGCAGGCGTTCCCTGCGTTATCGGCAAAAACGGTGTGGAAGAAATTTTAGAAGTCGAACTCACTGACGAAGAACAAGCCAAGTTTGCCGCTTCCTGCGATATTCTGCGCGGCTTTTTAGACCGTGCCGCATCCCTTAAATTTTAAAAACAGCGTCTGTATAAAAATAAAGCCCCGGCCAGCGGCCGGGGCTTTATTATTCTGTTTATTGGTCCTTTACATCTGTCTCTGCAGCTACCGCTTCCGGCAGTTTTTCGACCAGTATTTTGTCGATGCGGGTGCCGTCCATATCAACAACCTCGAAGCGGTAGCCATTCCACAGGAAGTAGTTGCCGGCAGTCGGGATATGCCCGATATTGGTAACGACGAAACCGGCCACAGTATTGAAACCCGTTTTTTCTTCCAGCGGCAGCTCATCCAGATCAAGGAAGTCTTTAAATTCGCTGATCGGCAGTAAGCCGTCTACCAGCCAGCTGCCATCTTCACGTTCGACGATCTCCTGTTTAAATTCTTCATCATAGGAAGGCAGATCGCCGACCAGATGCTCAATAATATCACGCAGGGTCACCATACCAGCCAGCCCGCCGAATTCGTCCATGACCAGCGCCACCTTGATCCGTGTGTCCTTGAACATATCCAGCAGCTTTTGGGTATACATACCTTCAGGCACATACAGCGGCTGCTGCACCGAGCTGCGCATCGAAGCGCCGGTAGCGCCCAGGACATCGGCTAAAAACCGTTTCGTATAGACAACACCCAGGACGTGTTCCAAATCTTCTTCGGCCACAACATAGCAGGAATACTGTTTTTCCGCAATGACCTCCAAGTGCTTATAAAGCGGATCGTTGACGTCAAGCCAGGTGATCTTGGTCCGCGGCGTCATGATCTCGCTTACGCGCAGGTCATCCAGTTCAAAAACGTTTTCGATCATTTTCTGCTCGCCGACGTTAAATACTCCATGCAGCCGGCCCTGCTCCAGCAGTACGCGCACTTCTTCTTCCGTGACCGGAGGTTCGTCACTTGGCTTAAGCCCCAGCGCCTTCAGTAAAAACCTGGTCGAAACGCTTAAAAAGACAGTCAGCGGTTTAAACGCGGTAATAATGACCTTGATAAAACCAGCAAAGCTCATGGCAACCTTTTCCGGGTTGTTGAGCGCCATTTTTTTTGGTATCAGCTCGCCTAAGATCAAACTGAGATAGGTCACCAGCGCCACGACGAAGGTATACGACACTACGCCGGCATAAGGACGCAGTACGCTGATCTCACGCAGCAGTCCTTCCAAAGGCGCTGCCAGCATGGCGCCGCTGTATACGCCGGTGCCGATGCCGACCAGTGTGATACCGATCTGCACCGTTGATAAAAACTCAGTCGGTTCCTGAGCAAGCTTTAAAATATACGCAGCTTTGCTGCTTCCCTCATCAGCCAGCTGCTCCAGCCGGCTTTTACGCGCCGAGACCAGCGCCATTTCCAGCATGGCCAGCAGGCCGTTCATTAAAATCAAAACAATAACAATAAATACTTCTTTGATAGACCCGAGAGGATCCATACAGTCATCACTCCTATTTTTTATAATCTCTGTTTAGGGGTTGGCTTTTATTTTTTCTCCAGCATTTGGCAAACGCTTTTGCGCAGCAGGTCAACAACGATAATCGACAGACCGAACAAAACAACTACGCTCCATTCGTGCAGGTTCAGCGGTGTCGTACGCAGGATGCGACCGCCGACATAGGTCAGCAGCACCTGGATCGCCACGATCAGCGCCATTACATTCAGGAAGCCTTTGTTCTTGTCGATGTGCTCCAGCATGTTAAGACCGGAAACACGCACGTTAAAACCGTTGGCTACCGCCATAAAGATATATGTGCAGAAGAAGCCCGTATATGTGTAGATATGGTCGGGCGCATTGCGGAACAGATGATCGACATAGCTGCTCTTATAAAAGAGGATCGCGATAAAGGTCATATACACGCCGCCCATAGTGATGGTAGACAGCATTTTTTTGCTGACTATCGGTGCGCTGCGGTCTTTTGGCTTTTCACGCAGGTATTTTTCCAGCGCTGGCTCACCGCCGAAGGCCAGTGCCGCCAGAGTATCCATGACCAGGTTGATCCAGAGGATCTGCGTAATGGTGAGCGGTTTATCGATGCCGATAAACGGTGCTATGAAGTTTATCGCTACGGCTGAGAAGTTGATCGTCAGCTGGAAGACGATGAATTTACAGATAGAATTATAAATCGTACGTCCGTATAAGATCGCCTGTTTGATACTGAGGAAATTATCGTCAAGAATTACGATGTCACCGGCTTCTTTGGCAACTTCGGTACCGCTGCCCATCGCAAAGCCTACATCGGCTTTTTTGAGTGCGGGCGAGTCGTTGACGCCGTCACCTGTCATACCTACTACCAGGTTCATCTCCTGTGCCAGGCGCACCAGCCGTGATTTATCCATCGGCAGGGCGCGGGCTACTACGCGTAGCTTATGCAGCTCCAGTTTCACCTGTTCGTCGCTCATTTCCGCAAGCTCGGCCGAGGTCCAGACCAACTCGTTCGGACGCTGCAGCAGGCCTGCATCTTTAGCGATCGCTACCGCGGTTTCGCGGCGGTCACCGGTGATCATAACGATCTGTACGCCTGCATCCTGAACTTCAGCAATCGCTTCGATCGCTTCTGGACGGACTTCATCGCGAATCCCCAGAATACCTACCAGCGTCAGTCCGTCTGCCGGCAGCTCATCGCCTTCGATATCGCTTTCATAGGTGCAGAGTGCCAGCATTCTGATCGCATCTGCTGCCAGTTCCAGCATTCTGTCATCCAGTGTTTTTTTCATTTCTTCGGTCAGCGGCTGGCGGTTGCCTTCCGCATCCCAGTAGTGGCTGGTTTGCAAAATCAGCTTTTCCGGAGCGCCTTTAGCCAGGCAGTAACGCTCGCCGTTACCGCTGACTGCCGCCCAAGAATATTTATTGGCGCTGTTGAAAGGAATAAATTTATCACGGTGCAGCATTTCTTCCATACGGTAGCTGCCTACATAGTTGCTGAGCGCCCGCTCAGTCATATTGCCGCCGACCATAGCGCCGTCAGAAACGGCTGCCGAGGTATTGAGCACAACGTTTTGGTAAGTAAAGGCCTTCAGCTTTGCAGGCAGTACGTCAAACGCAGGGTATTCCTGACGGTCGCCGGTAATGAACCGTACGACTTCCAGCTTGCCCTTTGTGATCGTGCCTGTCTTATCGGTAAAAAGCAGGTTCAGACTGCCCGCAGTTTCGATCCCGACCAGCTTCCGCACAAGTACGTTATCGCGCAGCATTTTTTTCATATTCAGCGACGAAACGATCGCGATCATCAGCGGCAGCCCTTCCGGCACCGCCATAACGATAATGATGATACCCAGAATAACAGCCTGCACCAGATCAGACAGCAAAAGCGGCGTATTAGCAAAATAAGCGCCGAAATCGCCGTACAGATAGGCTTTATGCAGCATGACTGCCAAAGCGATCAGCACACCGCCGGCATAACCAAACTGGCTGATATGATGCGCCAGTCCCTTAAGCTTTAATTTCAGCGGGCTGTCACGTTCATCATCCTTCAGCTCCTGGGTCAGCTGACCGTAGATAGAGCTGTCGCCGATCTTAACGGCCTGCATGATGCCCTGCCCCTCGACAACGACGCTGCCGCGGAACAGCTTATGCTCGTCCAGAAAATCGATAGTACCATCGCCCCAGGTAAAATCGGGCGGAGCGATCAGCTTATGGGCTTCCTTGCTTTCGCCGTTCAGGGCCGCCTGGTCAAGCTTCACATCGCCGTCCAGTAAGATACCGTCGACCGGAACTTTATCACCGGCCTCCAGAATTACCGCATCACCGACGACGATATCATCGATATGCAGCTCAACCGGCTCGCCGTCACGCCAAACCTTGCAGCGGATACGGCTGGCTTCTTCCTGCAGTTTCTGGAAAGCGTTTTCATTGCTGTACTCAGAATAAGTAGAAACAAAAGTCGCCAGAATGATGGCCAGAAAAATACCCATCGTTTCGATCCAGTCGCCGTGCCCCATATAAACAAAAACTACGTTGACCAACAGCGCCAGGATCAGTATCCGGATGATAGGGTCTTTAAAATTCTCCCACAGCTTATCCCAAAAGGTTTCGCGCGGGGGCTGAGTCAGGGCATTATTGCCCTGCTCGGATAATGCTTTGCTCACTTCTTCAGTAGTCAAGCCGAACTTGTTCACTGTGTTTGCTCCTCCTTACAAAAAAGCTGCGGGACCCAAGGCCTCACAGCTTCATTGCTATTTATGATTATAAATTAATTGCCCCAGACTTTACGCATCAGGACAGGGTATTCTTCTACCAGATGTTTTAAAATAACATCGATCACTGTGTGGATAACAGGCGCTTCAAAGCCTTCGTCAGTCGTAGTGATGCAGCTGTCAAGGCAGATATCCCCGTTGTCGCCTTCATAGTATTTAAAAACCTTGTATTTTTTATTAAGCTCGTTGATATGCATCAAAACGCCTTCGCGGTTGCCGGCATTGACAACGCCAGCGGCAACGCGCACCTGGATCATCGTATAGATACTGTCGTCCAGCACGATCATCGTCGGCAGATTCTGACTGCTGACTTCCATATGGGCACGATAAACGATGCTGTGCATTTCGTTATCGATTTCTTCCTTTGAAAAACAATTGATATTATTGGAACTTAAAAATTCATCAAATTTTTCGGCCTTACTCATCTTCATCTCCCCTATCTGCAATATTCATTGCCTTACAGTATTTAATATTACACTATTAAATAAACTTTGTATAGTGCAAAAGCCGCTCTTACTGATTTTTCACAAACATTTCAATATTCTGTCTTTTTACAGTTGCTGACTTGCTGCAAGCTGTTTTTGTTTAATTTTTACAGTATTTTATTCCGCTTGTCAAAGACTTTAAAATATAATGTATACAATTTGCATTTCTTTTTTGCGTATTTTATAATTAAACTTGCAGTTTTGTATATAGATATAATTTGCTTTGAGAGGGGAAAATCACATGTATACTTCATTACCGCCCAAGCAGGGACTTTATGATCCCTGGTTCGAGCACGATGCCTGCGGTCTTGGTGTCGTCGCCAACATCAAAGGCCGTAAATCCAATAAGATCCTGCGGCAGGCTTTAGTGGTGCTGCGCAATATGGACCACCGCGGCGGACAAGGCGCCGATATGAATTCCGGCGACGGCGCGGGTATCCTTCTTCAGCTGCCGCACACCTTTCTGGTCAAAGAATGTGCCAAGCTCGATATCGAACTGCCGCAGCCCGGCCATTATGCCGTTGGCTTTATGTTCCTGCCGCCTGACGCTGTAGAGAGAGAAAACACCC
Organism: Phascolarctobacterium faecium; assembly: GCF_003945365.1. Taxonomy (NCBI): domain Bacteria; kingdom Bacillati; phylum Bacillota; class Negativicutes; order Acidaminococcales; family Acidaminococcaceae; genus Phascolarctobacterium; species Phascolarctobacterium faecium. The sequence continues at coordinate 2,280,186 of NZ_AP019004.1, forward strand.
AGCGTCATTTTGAAAAGCTTGTTACTGCAAACGGACAGGAGCTTTTAGGCTGGCGTAACGTACCGGTCAACCCGGAGGTACTGGGTGAAAAATCACGCCAGAGCCAGCCGTTCATGGCGCAGGTCTTTATCAAGGCCAGCCCGCAGGTCATCGATCGGCTGAGCATCGACGATAATGCCTTTGAACGGCAGCTGTACAGCATCCGCCGTCAGGCCGAAAATCATATTCGCTATGGCAGGCTGCGCGGCGGCAGGTATTTTTATATCGCCAGCCTGTCTTCACGGACTATCGTTTATAAAGGGATGCTGACTACGGAGCAGCTGGGTTCTTTTTATTCTGACCTGCAGGACAGTTCTATGGAAACAGCAATGGCTTTAGTCCATTCCCGTTTCAGCACCAACACCTTTCCCAGCTGGGAACGCGCCCATCCTTACCGTTATCTGATGCATAACGGCGAGATCAATACCCTGCGCGGCAACATCAACTGGATGCGCGCCCGCCAAACGATGTGCGGCAACAGCCTCTGGGGCAGCAAGATCAAAGATATCATGCCTATCATCGACGAAACCGGCTCTGATTCGGGAATGTTCGATAACTGTCTGGAATTTCTTGTCATGTCGGGACGCAGCCTGCCGCATGCTGTAATGATGATGATTCCCGAACCATGGGGCAAAAATCCTCATATCGATCCGGATCTGAAAGCTTTTTTTGAATACCATAATTCTCTGATCGAAGCCTGGGACGGACCTGCCGCCATGGCCTTTACCGACGGACGCACTATCTGCGCCGCTCTGGACCGCAACGGCCTGCGGCCTTCCCGCTATTACATTACTCAGGATGATACGATCGTTCTGGCCTCCGAGGTCGGCGTCGTCGATCTGGATCCGGCGACCATTGTCAAAAAAGACCGTCTGCGGCCGGGCAGGATGCTGGTCATCGATACTGTAGCAGGCCGCATCATCGGCAACGACGAGATCAAACATAAAATAGCTACCGAACAGCCCTATCGCAAATGGCTGGACGAAAATCTTATTAAATTGAATGCGATCAAGCTCACTACCGAGCTGCCGAAGCCCGATCCCAAAACCCTGCTGCGACGGCAACTGGCTTTTGGCTATACGCTGGAAGACCTGACCAAGTTTCTGAAACCAATGGCTACTAAGGGGATAGATCCGCTGGGAGCGATGGGCAACGACGCTCCACTGGCCGTTTTATCCGAAGAACCGCAGCTTTTATACAACTATTTCAAGCAGCTTTTCGCCCAGGTCACCAATCCTCCTATAGACGCTATTCGCGAGGAAGTGTTTACTGATACGACCAGCGGCATCGGTCCGGAGAAAAACCTGATCGACCCGCAGCCTGACAGCTGCCGGCAGATCTCGGCCGAATCGCCTGTTTTGAGCAATATCGAGCTGGCCAAGCTCAAAAATATCCAGCAGCCTAAATTCCAGGCGGCGACACTGCCGATGCTTTACCCGGTAGCCGCCGGCGGACCAGGGCTCAAACACGCACTTGACAGCCTGTGCGCACAGGCTGACGCTATGATCGCACAGGATAAATGTATTCTGATTTTATCTGACCGTGAAATGAACGAAGAAATGGCGGCTATTCCTGCCCTTTTGGCCGGCGCCTGCCTGCATCATCATCTGATCAAAAGCGGCAGCCGGCTCAAAGCTTCCATTATTATCGAATCGGCCGAACCGCGCGAAGTGCATCATTTTGCACTGCTGCTTGGCTATGGCGTCAGCGGCATCAATCCCTACCTGGCGTTTGAAACGATCGAAGAAATGTGCTCTAACGGTATGATCACCGGCGTTACAGTAGAGCAGGCCACCGCAAACTATATCGACGCCTGCACCCACGGTATCGCCAAGATCCTTTCCAAAATGGGTATTTCTACAGTGCAGTCTTATCGCGGCGCCCAGATTTTTGAAGCTATCGGCATCAGCAGCTGTGTGATCGAAAAATATTTCACCGGCACACCTTCCCGACTGGAAGGGATCGGCCTGGACGAGATCGCCAAAGAAGTAGAGCTGCGTCATCTGCCGGCCTTCAAAGCTGATGCGTCTGATCTGTGCAGCTATGAATCCGGCAGTGTTTACCAATGGCGCAGCGGCGGCGAACGGCATATGTTCAATCCGCAGACTGTTTTTGCACTGCAGCAGGCCTGCCGCGAAAACGATTACACTATGTTCAAACGCTTTTCCCGCGAACTGAACAGCAGTGCTTTTGCCAATCAGAACCTGCGCAGTATGCTGACCTTCACTCCGCAGCGGCTGCCGATACCTATCGAACAGGTAGAATCTGTAGACAGCATCTGTAAACGTTTTAAAACTGGCGCAATGAGCTACGGCTCGCTCAGCCAGGAAGCGCACGAATGTCTGGCGATCGCTATGAACCGTATCGGCGGTAAGTCCAATACGGGCGAGGGCGGCGAACATCCTTCCCGCTTCCGTCCCCAGCCTGACGGCGATAGTAAGCGCAGTTCTATCAAACAGGTGGCCTCAGGCCGCTTTGGCGTTACCAGCAATTATCTGGTCAACGCGGATGAGATCCAGATCAAGATCGCCCAGGGTGCCAAACCAGGTGAAGGCGGTCAGCTGCCCGGAGGTAAAGTCTATCCCTGGATCGCCGAATGCCGCGGGACTACTGCCGGTATCGGCCTTATCTCTCCGCCGCCCCATCACGATATTTATTCGATCGAAGATTTAGCCGAACTGATACACGATTTGAAAAACGTCAACCCACGTGCCAAAATCAGCGTCAAGCTGGTTTCTGAGGTTGGCGTCGGCACCATTGCCGCAGGCGTCGTTAAAGCCTGTGCCGATGTAGTGCTGATCTCCGGCTACGACGGCGGTACAGGTGCTTCGCCCCGCACCAGTATCAACCACGCCGGACTGCCCTGGGAGCTGGGACTGATGGAGACCCATCAGACGCTGCTGCTCAACAACCTGCGCAACCGTGTGACTCTGGAAACCGACGGTAAGCTGATGACCGGACGCGACGTGATCATCGCCGCCTTGCTGGGTGCCGAAGAGTTCGGCTTTGCCACTGCGCCGCTGATCGCTTTGGGCTGCGTTATGATGCGCGTCTGCAATCTGAATACCTGTCCTATGGGCGTCGCTACCCAGGACCCGAAGCTGCGCCGTAACTTTAAGGGCAAACCGGAGTATGTCGTCAACTTTATGCACTTCATTGCCCAGGAGGTTCGCGAATATATGGCCGAGCTGGGCTTCCGCAGTATCGACGAAATGGTGGGACGTACGGAAGTACTGCTAGCTAAACCGGAGCGTAACTGGAAAAATAAAAACCTTAACTTAGCGCCGCTGCTTTATAAACCGGAGGTAGAACCGGGCACCAGCCAGGTCTGCACCACCGAACAAAACCACCAGCTGGAAAAATCGCTGGACTGCCGCGAGCTGCTGGCAATCTGCAAAACCGCTGTCGCCGGCAAAAAACAGGTCGATATCACGCTTCCTATCAAAAATACCGACCGTGTCGTCGGTACCATCCTCGGCAGTGAGATCACTCGCCTTTACGGTTTGGACGGCCTGCCGGAAGATACGATCAGACTGCACTTCAAAGGCTCGGCCGGACAAAGCTTTGGAGCCTTTTTACCGCCCGGTATCACCCTGCGTCTCGAAGGCGATGCCAACGACCACGTCGGCAAGGGTCTTTCCGGCGGTAAAATCATCATCCATCCCTTTGCAGAAGCGCCTTTCAATCCTCACGAAAACATCATTATCGGCAACGTTGCCTTCTACGGCGCCACCAGCGGTGAAGCCTATATTTCCGGTATTGCCGGTGAACGTTTCTGCATTCGCAACAGCGGCGTCAATGCCGTTATCGAAGGTGTCGGCGACCACGGCTGCGAATATATGACCGGCGGCACCGTCGTTATTCTGGGTAAGACCGGACGGAACTTTGCTGCCGGCATGAGCGGCGGTATTGCCTATGTTTTAGATGAAGACGGTACCTTTTCGGGCTACTGTAACAAAGAAATCGTACTGCTGGAACAGTTGAAGGAAATCAATGATACCATGCAGCTGCAGAAAATGATCCTGAAACACGCAGAATATACCGGCAGCAGTATTGCCCGCCGGATTCTGGCAGACTGGGACAGTTACGTCAAAAAATTTGTCAAGGTCATTCCCAAAGATTATAAGCGCGTTACCGAAAAAGTAGCCCAATACCTGCAAAGCGGTATAAGCGAGCAGGAAGCGACGATCAAAGTATTTGAGGAGGTGCAGGCATAATGGGTAAACCGACCGGATTTATGGATTACAAACGGCAGGAACTTGCGCTGCGCCCGCCTCAGGAGCGCATCAAAGACTGGGAAGAAATCAAAACCAGCAGTCTGCCTCACAAAGAAGAACTGCAAAAACAGGCTGCGCGCTGCATGGACTGCGGTATTCCCTTCTGCCACAGCGGCGTAATGCTGGGCAAAGCCTTATCAGGCTGTCCGCTGCATAATCTGATGCCGGAATTTAACGACTTTGTTTATCAGGGGCTGGATCATTTCGCCTATGCGCGCCTGAATAAAACTAATAATTTCCCGGAATTCACCTCGCACGTCTGTCCGGCTCCCTGTGAAGGAGCCTGCAGTGCCAGCCTGGCAGGCAGTGCGGTCAGTATCCGCAATCTTGAACAATATATCATTGAAACAGCATTTGCAGAAGGCTATGTCAAACCCAACAAGCCGACTCACCGCAGCGGCCAAAAAGTTGCCGTTATCGGCAGCGGCCCGGCCGGCCTGGCCTGTGCTGACCAGCTTAACAAGGCAGGCCACAGCGTTACCGTTTATGAACGTGCCGACCGCGCCGGCGGGCTTTTGATGTATGGTATACCCAATATGAAGCTGGACAAGCATCTGGTAGAACGACGCATCAAGCTTCTGGAAGAGGCCGGGGTCACCTTTGAACTGAACAGTGAGATCGGCCACAAAATTTCTTCGGAAACACTGCTGAAACAGTTCGATGCGATCGCCCTTTGTACCGGCAGTACCGTACCGCGTGATCTGACCATCCCCGGCCGCGAGCTGCAGGGCATCCACTTTGCCAAGGATTATCTGCACAGCGTCACTAAAAGCTTTTTAGACAGCAGCCTGCAGGATAAAAAAGCTGTTTCCGCCAAGGGGAAAGACGTTATCGTCATCGGCGGCGGCGATACCGGCACCGACTGTGTAGCGACAGCCATTCGTCAGGGCTGCAGAAGCGTAAAACAGATCGAGATCATGCCCTGTCTGCCCCATTCCCGTACTGCAGATAACCCCTGGCCGGAAATGCCTCGTGTTTTCAAAACTGATTACGGGCAGGAAGAAGCCTTCGAGCTGTACCACCAGGATCCGCGCGACTACTGTATCATGAGCAAGGAATTTATCGGCAAAAATGGAAAAGTCGATAAACTGCGGCTCTGCCAGATCGACTGGCAGAAGGAAGCCGGGCGTTTAATTCCTGTCGAGATCGCCGGAACAGAACAAATAGTTTCAGCTCAGCTGGTGCTTCTGGCAATGGGTTTTATAGGCACTGAAACACAGTTATTTGACGAATTTAAATTTGCCAGATCAGAGGCCAATACTATTGCGGCCAATGATAATGATTATATGACCTCGATCCCCGGTATTTTTGCGGCTGGCGACGCCCGCCGCGGCCAAAGCCTGGTAGTCTGGGCCATTGCCGAGGGACGCGGAGCCGCAGCCGCCATTGACAAATATCTGACGGCAGTTAAATAAGCGTTCCCCTCTCCTTAACATAGTGAACAGACCCTTACGGTCAGTCGGCATAAGCCGCTGCCATAAGGGTCTGTTCCATTTTCTGCTCCTGCAGGCGCAGGCTCCCACGATTATTTACAACAGAAAAAGCACTTGCCTGCTTCATTACGGCAAGTGCTTTTTATACATCATTCAAATTCCAAACATCTGGCGGCACAGCCTGATACCAGACGCCGTTTTAAAAATTCGCCCGCAGGCAGTCTGGATAGCCTCCTTACTCATGCCATCTTCATAAAAATTCACCAAAAAATCAGCTTCCACTAAAATCTGATAATCCATACCATCGATATTGGTATAAGTATGATGATGCCCAATCAAATAGCATACCCGCTCGCAGACGTCAGGAGCAAAACCTAACTTTGCCAGCAGTTCTGCCGCTGCCGGCGGTCCCTCCAGCTCCTGCGTTTTACCGCTGCATTTACCGACGCCGAACTTCGCCTCGCCATTTTTGATACCGATATCGTGAGTCAGCGCCGCAGCTTCTAAAATAAACTGCGTCCTTTCGTTCAGCTGCTCCTGACGTCCGATCAACTGCGCCAGGGCATGTACCTTAATAAAGTGCTGGATCCGCCGGGCGTCGCCGCCCATATAAGCGATCATAGCTTCCAATAACTGCTGCAGCTGCATTATCTTGCCTCCAAATCACAACTTAAACTACCTGGAAAATATAAAATTTCAAATAATACGTCTCCGGGACATTCCATAAAATCGGATGGTCAGGCGACTGCTGGCGCGCCTCGATCTGCCGCAGCTGTACATTGGCGTCTGCAGCCGCATCATGCAGCATCTGCACAAACAGCTCTTCCTTCATAAAATGCGAGCAGGAACAAGTCGCCAGATAACCGCCGCGCGGCAGCAGCTTCATAGCCTTTAAATTGATCTCTTTATAGCCGCGGATGGCATTTTTGACCGTACTGCCCGACTTTGTAAACGCCGGCGGGTCTAAAATAATAAAATCATATTCCTGGGACTTATTATTGACCAGCTCTGACAGCAGATCAAAAACATTGGCCTTCAAGCCTTTAACAACTTTATCCAAGCCGTTTTTAGAGGCGTTGGCGTCCGTCATCTGCACTGCCTCGGCCGAAATATCTACAGCTGTTACAGAAGCAGCGCCTCCTGCTGCAGCATTAAGAGCAAAAGCGCCGGTATGTGTAAAACAGTCCAGTACATGCTTACCACGGGCGATCTTAGCAATCGCCTGACGATTATACTTCTGATCCAAGAAGAAGCCTGTTTTCTGACCGTTCTCCACATCTACATTATACCTGATTCCGTTTTCAACGATTTCCGTCAACGGCTCCCCTGGTTCTGCAGCCTCTGCAAACGCAAACCAGCCCTTATTTTCTTCCATACCTTCCAGCAGGCGGATCTTCACATCGTTGCGTTCATACAATCCCCTGATTTCCTCACCCTGCTCACGTAGAATCTTGTACAACAGGTTAAAAATCAACTCTTTCCGCACTTCTATCCCCAGTGATAAAGTCTGTGCAACCAAAATGTCATTGAACCGGTCTACTGTCAGACCTGGAAAATGATCGGCCTCACCAAAAATCAGGCGGCAGCATTTAAAATCGGCTCCTGGCATTACAGTACGACGATAATCGATCGCATAACGCAACCGCCGTTCCCAGAAATCAGCGTCAAATTTATCATTGGTATTGGTCGAAATCAGGCGCACCCTGATCTTGGAATGGTCGTTGACAAACCCGGTGCCCAGATATTTGCCCTTGTTTGTTACCACATCGACCAGATCACCATTCCGGTACTCGCCCTCAATATTGGTTATTTCCTCTGCATAGACCCATGGATGGCCGCTGCGGGCGGCTCTCTCGCCCTTCGGCGTAATATAAAATTTCGTATAAGCTCTCATAATCTGCTCCGTTCTTTTTCAGCTGTACTGCCCCTATGCTGCCCCCAGCTCTTGAAGCAGGCACAGCGCTAGGATTTTTTATTATAGCATATATCCCAATTTAAAAACAGCAGGGAATCTGCTTTCCCAAACTAAGGCCATCCGACGTTACGTCACAATCATAAGCCAGCACTTGTACGCCAGCCTGCTGTGCCCGCTGCAGCGCTTCGGCAAAAGCCGCATGTGTGCGGCGATTCGGTGTAAAACTGGTCACTCCGCGCATCTGGATCACAAAAATCACCGTGGCGGCATAACCATCCCGCACCGCCTGCGCCAGCTCATCTAAATGCTTGATACCGCGCTCTGTCGGCGCATCGGGAAACATTGCCACGCCATTTTCCTCCAACGTCACGCCTTTCACCTCAATAAACATTCGCTGCTGCTGCGTTTCTGCATAAAAATCAAAGCGCGAAGCACCATACCTGCATTCAGGCTTCAGCAGCGTAAGCCCCGGCAGCAGTTCACCTGACGTCAGCCATTCGCCCACCACCTTATTCGGCGCCTGCGAATCCATATTGATCAGCAGGCTGCCCTTTCTGACAGCAATCAACGAATATTTTGTCTTACGACTGAGGTCATGATGGCACTCTACATAAACCACCGCTCTCGGCGTCAGAAGCTCACGACAGCGCCCTGTATTCTTCACGTGACAAACCTCAACCTGCCCGTCCAGCTCGATATGAGCAATAAAACGATTGGGTCGTGCAATAAAGTAACCCTGTTTTATTTCATTATAATGCATTTTCTGCCTCATTTTCTTTAAAAGATGTTTTCATTATACTACACCTAAGGCAAAGACAAAAGGCAGTTCGTCTTAACTTCAAACATATTTATTTCCCCGGCAATAAAAACAGTTTACTTTCACCTAAATATAAAATAACCCTTACTGCATTGAATCTCACATTCAAAATCAGCAAAGGTTATTCCTTAAAATACTTATTGATAATTTTACAACAGCCCGGCCGGTATATACCAGTTCCTGGCATCTATCGGCAGCAGATCATTGGCGAAACAGATCACGCCGCCTGCACCTAATTTCAAGGCCCGTTCTCCCTCTGCCACCGGCCGCAGGATATCAAACTTCTTCGTTTCTTTCACCGGGCTGGAGCTTTTGCGGATCGCCAAAGGATGTATGCTGCCATCAACATTCAGCACAAGCTCTACCTCCCGGCTGTTAAAGTCACGGTAATAACCAAGCGGCGGTATCTGTCCGCAATTACTGAAGCTCTTGTAGATCTCCATCACCGCCCAGGTTTCCAAAAAGCTCGACGACATTGCCCCTGCTTCCAAGATCTCGGCATTACTCCAGCGCAGCAGATAAGCAGCCAGGCCGGTATCGGTAAAATATACCTTCGGCGCTTTCACACCATATTTTAAATTCGGATGCATGAACGGCTCCAGTAAATATACCAGCCCCGCCGCTGCCAGTACCTTCAGCCACTGCTTTGCCGTCGGCGCAGTGATCTCCGCTTCCTTAGCCAGCGCCGCATAGTTGATCATACTGCCGGTATAGCTGGCTGCCGCACATAAAAACCTGTAAAATTGCAGTTCATCATTGACCTGGGTCAGCGCCCTGACGTCACGCTGCAGAAAGGTCTGCACATAGGAAGAGTAATAGTTGTTCCAGTCCTGCTCTGAGGCATTGTTCAGCGCCGGCATACTGCCGCGCCAGATCTGCTCAAACAAATCACGCATCGGCAGTATCTCAGCTTCCTGCGCCCGCTGCAGCAAAAATTTTTCTTCAGGCACAAAAGCTCCCGCACCAAGACCGGCTACTTCGGCATGGCTGAACCCAAGCAGATGAACGATAGCGATCCTGCCTGCCAGGCTTTCTGTGACGTTTTCCATCAAATCAAAAGCATGCGACCCTGTCAGCCAAAAGTCACCGTTATTGCCATGCTCGTCTACGTACATTTTAATGTACGGCAGCAGCTTCGGCGCCATCTGGATCTCATCGATCAAGAGCGGCGGTTTATACCGCTGCAGAAACAGCCCCGGTTCCGTCATTGCCAAGCTGCGTACGTTGATATCGTCCATCGTCACATAAGTCCTGTTGCCTTCTGCCAGCCTGCGCAGCAAAGTCGTCTTTCCTACCTGACGCGGCCCAGTAACCAAAAGTACCTTACAACAACCGCTCAGTTTTTCAATTGTCGTCTCCAAATGGCGTTTGATATACATCGTATTTTACTTCCTTATATAAACAAATTTAGAAAAGTGAGTTTTAAATAAACTTCTTTTCCTTCTCATTCTTCTTATCTCTCTTATTAGGTGTAAATCCTTTGCAACGGCTTTGTACTCACTATGTATAACCTTTGTTGATTACCATGTACTACTTTCCCTGACAAATTCCATTCCCAGCCTATATCAAGCGTTTTAACACACAGCAGCTTTGTTAAAAGCTTTGTTGAAAATCGCACATTTATTTTTAATCCCTGTCATTACTTTCTGTCCCTGTCAGCAATAGTTCAGCACTAATCAACTAGTAGCTATCTTAAAAGCAATCTGTTGTACTACATACCAACAGTGAAAATAAAATTCAAAATTTTCCTGTAAAACTACAAAAATTTCATGCCAAACTTATCCCTGGCAATATTGTGCAGATAAACCATTTCCTCTCGCTTTCGAAAAACCAGAACCCACACCGCATTAGTAACAACCAAACACAAGACCACACCAAGCACAAAGTTAATGATAGTAACCTCGATGAGTAACTTAGTATACAGCCACTTACTGACAACAGATGTCAGCAAAGTCACAGCAGCATATTTGAAATAATCCTTAAAATAGTCTTTCAGTTTGATCTCGATACTGTTCCTAAATAAAACATACGGTTCTACCCAGAAACAAGTCAGTAATGTACTGATAATCCCGCCCCAGATAACTCCGATAACACCGTAATGAATAGTAAGATACACAGAAGCAATCAAATTGATTACTGATTCTGCTAACGGCTTATAACGGTCGTTCCAATACAGGCCGCTGGCATCCTTAAAAGCATTCACAGCCATACGCATATATGTTAAATAAAAATTTATTATCAACCAGGTCACTACCACTTCATCAAACAAAAACTGCTTCCCAAGCCAAAGTTCGATCAAGGGATTTAACAAGGTGAAAAAGCCGCAGACAATAATCAGTGCCTGCCAGGCTACTATAAACTCAGTAACCTTAAAAATATCAACTTTCTTTTGATTACGTTCCAACACTATCAAATTACCGATACTTGCTGTTATCGAAGCAAAAAACTGACCGGCAAAACTATTTGAAGCAGCAATAACAAGATAATAATTGCTGTATAACCCCACCGCTGTTAAGCCAACGAATTTTGACAATATCAAGTTCGCTGTCGAAAACACCGTCATACCGCCTATTTTATGGGCAATCATAGCTTTAATGTTTTTAAGGATCGTATTTTTGATGTCAGCAGATAAAACCTGTACATTTTTTTCCTGCAGATAGGGATAAACCCCGTCTGTTTTTTTAGCAACAGCATAATTTTCGCTTACTGTTACTAGCAACATCAATATTATGTAAATTAAATAGCTTGGATATACAAGTAAAAACATAATTTGTAAAACTGCAAGTGCTATTTGCCCACTGCTTTGATAGATGCTGTTGATATATTGTTTCTGATCGGCAATCAGTAGATTTCGTTTATATGAATAAAAATAACTGATACCTGTATTGAGTAAAAATACAAGATAAAACCAGTGTATGTCTGTAACAGTATTGCCTTTAATAAACCAGTCCAGCCATGGCAACAGGCAGATACCAGTACCAATAATAAACAGACCAATAGCAGTATAAGCTTTTTTAAACAATGCAATCAACGCTTTAATAGTCGCTGTATCTTTCTTCGCTAACGGTTGATATAAGCTGTATATTATGGCCGGTCCTACGCCTAATTCTGCCAATGACAGCATTGATAAAAAATTACTTAGCAATCCATTGATACCCAAATATTCTATAGGCAGCGACTTAACGAAAACCAGACGAACCACGAACTGTAAAGTAATTTTTAAAATATATGCAATTGTTGAATACTTGATGTTTTTCCTTGCCTGTTCTACTCTCGCCATTCATAACCTCAACCGCAATTCACGGGTATAATATATTCTGTTTGCCAGACAGTTTTTTGATAAATTTATTCAATTCAAACAAATATTGATATAATTTGAAGCTCACAGCAAGACTTGTGTATGCAATTTTTCCATTAAAATTGACTTTGTCGCTTTTAATAACTTCTTTTATGCCTTCTCGCATTTTCCGCTGCAATTCCCTTGCCAATTCAAACTTATTCTTAATATCTTTACTTTTAGCTAATATGCCTAACACGAAAAAATAGCCCATTTTACAATTGAATGACATTAGTGGAATTAATCTTTGATATCTCTTATGCGCAGTTTCAAGAAACAACTCCCTGTATGTAATATTATCTAAAACATTATCGTCAAATACCTTATTCATGATACTGTCTTTTCTCTGCCGATAAAAATATTTTGTTTCTTGACTTATATAAACCTTACTGACCCTTTCCAAAATTTCGAAAAAAATAAAAGCATCCTCATACCTATTGTCAGGAAACCTGATTTTATCAAAGATAGATCTTTTGAATAACTTGTTCCATACTGCTAGATTGTAATAGCCATCTTCACAAATTTCACTAATCAAATTTTCTCCTGAATATAACTTACCTTTACAAAAATTGCCTTTCACAATTTTATTCATATAGCATTGATAATATCCTACACAGGCTATATCAACATTTTTTTCTTTTAAATTTGTATATAAAACCTCAAACATATCCAGTTCCAGCCAATCATCACTGTCTACAAAGGCAATCAACTCCCCCCCAGATGTGCAAACGTCCAAGCCAGCATTTCTGGCAGAGCTCAATCCACCATTCTCTTTATGAATCACCTTAATACGAGCATCTATTTGTGCATATTCATCACAAATATCCCCACTACTATCAGTGCTTCCATCATCTACTAAAATAATTTCCAGATTTCTATATGTTTGATTAACAATAGAATCAAGACATTGCTTTAAATAGTACTCAACATTATAGACTGGTACGATAACACTTATAAATTCTCGTTTCATATATAACTATCGATCCTTCCCTATAATAAATCAATAACCTTCCCTTTTTAGTACTCTTATTTGCATTTTTCGCAATACTTTATATAAATCAGTATTATAAACAACAATAATAAATGCTATCTTTTCTTGTAAAGTCATATTATATGAATTAATAATGTGTTTTAAATGACCTTTCAATGTCATTCTAATTTTATCGCTTAATCTAATATGGTCGCTTTGCTGGGAAAATACTAATAAATCTAAAAAGGACAAGTATGTTAAATACCTTAAGGCAAATGCTTCTTTCAGCAGTAAAGGATAAGTATTTTTTAATAGATTCAAATTATGTTTAATTGCTTTTAATGCATCTCGAAATTTTTTCCTAGAAAAATTTCTTGTTATACTGTTATTATTTTGTCTGTAGTGATAGCAAGAATCACAGCCAACAACTATCTTCTTTGCTCTCAATAAAATCTCCAAAACAAGATAGTTATCTTCATAAAATTGATTGACTGGAAATCTAATACCGCTAAACAACTTGAGATTATATAATTTATCATTCGAAGAAGAAGTATATATTTCACGATTTAAAAAATTCTTGATTAACTCTTCTTTATCTTTCACAGAAAAACAAATGTTACTTTTTATTTTTTTATGTACTATTCTCGAGTTATCACTATATTCTATGGAAATTTTACAAGTTGCTATGTCTGCATTATATAAATATATTTGTTCTAATAATGTTTCATACATATTTAATTCTAACCAATCATCACTGTCAACAAAGGCAACGAGGTCCCCCCCAGGTGTGCAAAGGTCCAAGCCAGCATTTCTTGCAGAGCTAACTCCACCATTCTCTTTATGAATCACCTTAATACGAGCATCTTTGTGTGCATATTCATCACAAATATCCCCACTGCTATCAGTGCTTCCATCATCTACTACAATAATTTCCAGATTTCTATATGTTTGATTAACAATAGAATCAAGACATTTTCTTATATATTTTTCAGTGTTATACACAGGAACTATTATATTTATTAAAGGCTCTTTATTCATAATAATTAATTCTTTCTATCTAAAGCTTTTTTCAAATTTATAACTAAATTTATCCCAAATAAACTAACTAATAGCAATTTTATTTTATGACGAACCACTTCATAAGTTGTCAACCAACTTCCAGCAAAATGATGTATTGTATAGGTATTGTCAGTTTTCTTGATTTTCCCATCTTCTGTGCTTTTTGCACAAAAATATTCAAAAGGAAATATAGCATTATTATTTCCAAAGATTTGGAATGTATTATTCAATTCTATATCATACTTATCTTTTACCATTCTGGTAATCGTTGTGACATTAGTAGTGGTATCATAAATGCCATGTTCATTCTTAAAATGTTTATCGTCATAGTATGATAATAAATATTCCAATAAATCATTATCCCGACAGGAAGCCATGATTCCTGTCTGGATTTGACTCTCCGACTCAAATCCAGACCAAAAAGCATAACTTGCTAAGCGGTCTAATGGCTTGCAGACTTCCATGTCGGTATCCATGTAGATACCACCATAGTCATACAAAATTTTTAGTCTTGCATAGTCACTTACAAAAGCCCATTTCCCGGCTTCATATGCTTCCCTGCAATATTGATTCTGATTAACATCAAAATTGCTTTCATTCCATTCTGTTATTTCATAATACGGACAATATTTTTTCCAGGTTTCCATATATTTTTTTACTTCATCAGGTAGTGGCTTGCCGCCAAACCAACAATAATGAATTATTTTAGGTATCATCGTTTCTCCCGTTTAATTTAATCCATAGATATCCTGCATATTCTTCTTAATATGACTAACTCCATATATATCTTGCAACTCATTAACCAATATCTTTTCACAAAAGGCTTTATTTAATAATCTCAGCCATTCTTCTTCCTTATTACTTTTACAAAGATTATCACTCCTCAACAAATCTTTGTTTCCTCTGACATCAGAAGCCACACATGGCAATCCACATGCCATGGCTTCAATTAACGAACAAGGCAGTCCTTCACGTTTAGATGGGAAAAGAAATAGGTCTGCTATTTTATAAATTTCCAATACATCTTTTCTGTATCCTAAAAATTTTACTTTATCGCTTACTCCAAGCTCTTTGGCTAAATTTTTCAGATATTCTTTTAATTCTCCATTACCGCAAATCAAATAAATAAAATTTTTATTAGTCAATTTACTTAAAACTCTTATAATGATTTCATGATTCTTATTTTTATTTAGTTCTCCCACCGACAATAGAACCTTAACATCGTTTGATATACCTATTTCTTTTTTCTTCTGCACTTTATTTATAGAAATATTTTGTATTTCTTCTAAATCTACACCTATACCAGGAACATAATATATCTTGCCATTATTACGTAAGCTCCAACTGTTAGCTCTGTGGTAGTCCTCTTGATTAATAGTTATCAATTTATCTGTAAATTTGCCACAAACTCGTTCTACCGGATAGTAAACAAGCCAATTTATCAAAGGAGCGCCTTGATAAAAATGAAAACCATGGGCTGTATAGATCACTGTTGTACCTTTAGCCGTTCTTGCTGCAAGCCTTGTTAACACCCCTGCAATCGGAGTATGGCAATGGATAATGTCATAATGATTGGTTTCTATTATCTGTTTTAACTGCTTATAAGCTTTAATATTGCTTTTGGAAAATGGTGAGCGTGCAAAATCTATATCAAAGTGCCTGTCACAGTTTGGTATAACACATGGTTCATCAACAAAGTCATTTTTAGCAGCGACATGTACTTCCCACCCATATTCCTTAAACATTTTGAGGAAGGGTAAATGGAAAGTATTGATATGTGTTTTTACTACTGTTGCTACAAAAAGAACTTTTTTCTTCTGCTCCATCACTTTCCCTGTACTCCTTCAGTACTGCTTTTTGTCAGCAGAACTTTGAATGTCTGCAGCATGATCATCAGGTCTGTTTTGACGCTGAAGTCCTGTATATACAGCAGGTCATAGATCAGCTTGTCATAGGCACTGGTATTATATTTGCCTGCTATTTGTGCCAGGCCTGTGATGCCAGGTTTGACGTTATGCCGGTAATCATATTCAGGCTTTTGGGCAATAAACTGCTTGACGAAGAACGGCCGTTCCGGTCTGGGCCCGACGATGCTCATTTCACCTTTCAGCACATTGAACAGCTGCGGCAGCTCATCAAGTCTGGTAGCCCTCATAAATCTGCCGAATTTTGTGATCCTGGGGTCCCCTTCCGCAGCCAGTACCGGACCGCATTTTGCTTCCGCATCCTGCTTCATGCTGCGGAATTTATGTACAAAAAATGTCTTACCGTATAGCCCCACGCGCTCCTGTGAATAAAGCACCGGCCCTTTACTGTCCAGTTTTATCATAACTGCTGTTATCAGCATGACTGGCGATAGTATAATCAAAGCAGTTACCGCTACGGCAATATCTAAAATCCGTTTCAGTACTCTCTGTTCTGCTGTCAGCAGCATACGTGTTACACGCTGCATCGGTATATCATCAACTAATAAAAAGCCTGTATTCTTACATGCCAGTTCATACAGTGTCGGTACAAAAAATATTTGTTTCTTCGTGCTGCGCGCATAACGCAGTATTTTTTCTTTGTCTGCTATCGGCAGTTCCGCGCCAATAAAAACATAGTAGTTAGCGTCGATAAGCTGCTTCCAGTTGGTCTGTTGACAGCTGTCACAAACAGACTGCAATGACTGCTCCATTCCATAAGTTTTCAATAATTTATTTTGGATGCGTGCTGCTTCTTCACCGGCTGCAAATAATACAGCCGTCTGTTTGGGAAAATACTCCCATTCCCACTGGTGACAGATATATTGCCAGATTGCCAGCAACACAAACGAAAATACCGCTGAATAAACAAGTACAACACGTGAATAATCAAACTGACGAAAAAAGAAGGTCATGGCCATCGCTATGATGTAAATATTGGTCACCGCTACCAATAGATTAAGAAAAATATCTACCAGCTTTTTGCGGATCAGACTGAACAAGCCATAGACGTTGAACATAAAGAACATCATGATGACCAGGATCGGTAAAAATTCCAGATGGAAAGCTATCTTATCCGTTTGTTTATTCCCCAGCTCCAGCGCCATAGCGATGCTGGTAGCCAGATACAAACAAATTATGTCGCCTATGATCAAAACTATCTTTCGCAGCAAAGAATTATATCCCACTAGAATTCACCTATAATCAATACTTTTGTATTTTTTGTTTATGCTAAAATATTTCACCTATAATTCATAATTATTGTACCACTGTTGTACCCCCCCGCAAGACATAAGCACGTTTTATTTTATATTTCAGTCTCATTTTTGCTCTTACTTATATTTTCATCGTACTTGTGCGGCAATATTTACAATCCCACTTGCCAGCACCTGATCTACAACAACAAAAAGCCTGACTCTATTCCCATAAGCCAGGCAAAAAAATAACCCCTCTCAACTTCCGCTGAGAGGGGAATATTTTTTATTTGCTATCTTACAATCACTATCCGATAAAATCAAACAGAGCTTACATTAAAAAGCAGGTACAACAGCGCCTTTATATTTCTCTTCGATGAATTTCTTTACTTCAGGGCTGGTTAAAGCTTTATCCAGTTTTTGCAGTTCCGGACGCTTATCGTCGCCTTTACGTATTGCTAAGATATTGGCATACGGAGAATCCTTCGGTTCAGTAAAGAGAGAATCTTTGACTGGATTCAGCTGTGCTTCCATAGCAAAATTGGAATTGATAACAGACAGATCAACATCATCCATGGAACGCGGCAGCAAAGCTGCTTCTATTTCCACGATCTGCAGATTTTTAGGATTATCAACAATATCGCCAGGCGTACCGGAAATGCCTACACAGTCACGCAGCTTGAGCAGCTTGGCGCTTTGCAGCAATGCCAGAGCACGGCCGCCGTTAGTAGGATCATTCGGGATTGCAACTTTAGCTCCGCTTGGAACATTATTTAAGTCTTTTAATTTTTTTGAATAAACCCCCATTGGTTCGATATGTACCTTGGTATAAGCAACCAGAGGCAGATTCCTTTCGGAAGCAAATTTCTCGAGATACGGAGTGTGCTGGAAGAAGTTGGCGTCTAATTCTTTATCAGCCAAAGACAAATTGGGTTTAACATAATCGCTGAATTCAATGATCTGCAGATCAACGCCTTCTTTAGCCAATTGCGGTTTGATCAGATTCAAAATTTCAGCATGCGGTACAGGCGTTGCGCCTACTTTCAGCACCACCTTTTTATCGCCGCTGTTAGCGGCTGGTTTGCTGTCGCCGCCACAGCCGGCAACGACTAATGCAATGCTGAACACTGCCAGCAAAGCCAGAAATAACTTTTTCATAAACAATCTCTCCTTTAAAATGAATTTAACACAGTACCTATCTTAGCTCGGTCGGACTAACAAAAAAGCTCTTTCCGAGGAAAGAGCGCTTGCTTCTGCTTTCCTCTCATCTATCAAGAATGTTCTTGCAGGATTTAGCACCATAGCTAGGCTTGGTTGCCGGGTTTCACAGGGCCTGTCCCTCCACCGCTCTCGATAAGAGTGTGTTATTCGATTGGCATTATGATAGCTCAACTAAATAAGCTTGTCAAGACTTTTGCAAAAAATAAGGAACTGCTTCTGCAGTCCCTTAAAGATTTGTTAAATTTGTTACTCTTTACTGTATTTGGCAATGCCAACTTTATAAAAATCGTTGCCTTCGCTGTCGATACAGACGATAGCAGGAAAATCTTTAACTTCATAACGGCGAATAGCTTCAGGCCCTAAATCTTCATAGGCAATCATTTCTTCGCCTTTGATAGATTTTGCAATAACTGCTGCCGCTCCGCCAATAGCAGCAAAATAAACAGCGCCATGCTCCACGCAGGCATCAATAACTTCCTGCGACCGCAGTCCTTTACCGATCATCCCACGCATACCCTGTTCGATCATCGTCGGGGTATATTTGTCCATACGCCCACTGGTCGTCGGTCCAGCACTGCCAACTACTTCACCGGGTTTAGTAGGGCTTGGACCTACGTAATAAATCACCTGATCCCTTACATCGAAGGGCAATTGCTCTCCCTTGGCCAGTGCTTCTGTCATACGCTTATGTGCCGCATCACGGGCAGTATAGATGTAACCGCTGATACGTACTACATCACCTGCGTGCAGGTCTTTGATCGTAGCTTCGCTTAACGGCGCATTGATATATTTGATAATCGCTTCACTCATCTCAGGCCCCTCCTTACAATACCATTTCTGCACGGCGTGCAGCATGGCAGTTCAGATTAACGGCAATCGGCAGGCCGCCGATATGGGTCGGTGCATATTCAATATTAACAGCTACGGCAGTAGTGCTGCCGCCCAGTCCGGAAGGACCTACGCCAGTCATATTGACACGTTTCAGCAGTTCTTTTTCAAGTTCTGCATACTGAGGATTAGGATTGTGCTCCCCTACCTTACGAGTAAGAGAATACTTTGCCAAAAGTGCAGCTTTTTCCATATTACCGCCAATACCGACACCTACGGTAACAGGCGGACAGGGATTAGGGCCGGCACTGCGCACGGTGTCGACAACGAATTTGATAACGCCTTCAACGCCGTCAGCCGGTTTAAGCATTTTTAGTGCGCCCATGTTTTCACTGCCGCAGCCTTTAGGCGATACGGTTATTTTGACCTGTTCACCGGGCACTATCGTTGTATGAATGATCGCCGGCGTATTATCACCGGTATTTTTACGTACAAATAAAGGATCATCAACAGAAGATTTACGCAGATAACCGCCAACATAACCATCGGCGATACCGGCGTTGACCGCTTCATAAAGATCTCCGCCTACAAAATGTACTTCCTGTCCGATTTCCATAAAGACAACTGTCAAACCGGTATCCTGACAAATCGGCACGTCTTTGGCTTTTGCTAGTTCGGCATTCTCAACGATAGTCGTCAATATTTCCTGCCCCAAAGGAGATTCTTCGGTGGCGATAGATGCTTTTAATTTTTCCAGCAGCTCTTCCGGCAGGTAATCGCAGGAATCTTTACAAAGCTTACTGACAGCAGCAGTTATCTCCTGAACTTTTATCTCGCGCATGATAGCCTCCTTATCTGCCGACACGTTTCATAGTGTTGGCACGCACTTCTTCTGGATCGACTTTAATGCGGGCAATGCCTGTTTCCATAGCAACACGGGCCACTGCGGCCGCAACTGCCGGCGCAACACGCGGATCAAATGCATCCGGAACAACATAATCGGCACGCAGGTCTTTCTCGTCGATCAGTTCGGAAATTGCATAAACAGCAGCTACTTTCATTTCTTCAGTGATTGCTTTAGCGCGTACATCAATAGCGCCGCGGAACACACCCGGGAATACAGTGACGTTGTTGACCTGATTCGGACTGTCACTGCGGCCGGTACCTGCAACAGCAGCACCAGCTTCGATAGCGTCAGCATAAGAAGTTTCCGGAACCGGATTGGCAAGTGCAAAAACTATAGCTTTATCTGCCATGCTGGCGATGATTTCTTTCGTAAAGACGTTAGGAGCGGAAACACCGATCAAAACGTCAGCGCCTTTGGCGATATCCGCCAAAGTGCCTTTTTTATGTTCTTTATTAGTGACTGTCGCTAGATAAGACTGGATGCGGTCAAGATTAGCGTCAATGCCTTCATACAAAGCGCCGAAACGATCAACCATGGTTACATTTTCAGCACCCATGCTGATAAGCAGACGGCCGATAGCAGAGCCTGCTGCGCCGCAGCCGTTAACAACAAATTTAGCTGTTTTCATATCTTTTTTCACGAAGCGCAAAGCACCGATAACTGCTGCCAGACAGGCAATTGCAGTACCGTGCTGATCGTCATGGAAAACAGGGATATCGCAGATTTTCTTCAATTCGCATTCGATATCATAGCATTTAGGAGAGGAAATATCTTCCAAATTGATACCGGCAAAGCTGGGCTGCAGGAAACGTACAGTTTCAATAATTTTAGCAGGATCTTTAGTATCGATACAGATAGGTACAGCATCTACATCGCCAAAGGTTTTAAATAGTGCTGCCTTGCCTTCCATTACCGGCATTGCTGCTTCCGGTCCGATATCTCCCAGGCCGAGTACACGGGTACCGTCGCTGACTATAGCGACCATGTTGCCGCGGCAGGTATATTCAAAGGACAAGTCTTTATTTTCTTTGATTTCTTTACATGGTTCAGCAACACCAGGGGTGTATGCCAAGGCCAAATCTTCGCGGGTTTTAATGGGAACCTTGCTCACAACAGCAAGCTTGCCATGGTTTTCTAAGTGGAGTTTCAAAGCATCGTCACGTAATGTCATACATTATTACCCCCGTAATTTCAATTTAGTATATACTAAATATTGTAAATGAATTATACTGCTTTTTCAAGTAGCAAGCGTCAGAATTTTAAGTTTTTTTACAAATTAAAAGCTTACCTGACACGACGGCACTATAATTTGTAAAGCTCAGCTTCCGGGCGTTCTCCTTCTTTAACAGTTAATACAGCAAACGTAGCTCCCATTTCGCTGCGCGGTAAAACAGGGCTGCCGGGATTAACAAGCAGTACATCACCGAACCATTTTACCAAAGGTACGTGTGTATGTCCGAAAACCACAATATCAGCTTCCAGCTTACGTGCCCACCAGGCCAGTTCGGATACCTGATACCCATGCAGATAACGATGTCCATGCGTCAGCCAGATACGCTGCCCCGCCAACGTAATAAATTCGTCTACATTTGCTTTCCCTTCGCCGGGATCTGTATTGCCGCATACTGCCAGTAACGGCAGCTTGGTTTCGGCAACTAAAAAACGTCCATCCTGACTGTAATCTCCGGTATGAAACCAATATTCAACAGGCGGCACAGCATGCAGAACCTGCCTGATGGCTTGTTTGCTGCCGTGAGTATCGCCGGTAATACCGATTTTCACTTCATTTTCCCCCAATTCGCAACAAGTTTTTTAATAGCTTTGCCGCGATGGCTGATTTTATTTTTCTCCTGCATCGTAGCTTCGCCCATACCCTTATGCAGTTCTGTTGACCAAAACAGAGGATCATAACCAAATCCCTCTGTCCCTAACGGCTCATGCAGCAGCATACCGTCACAAATGCCGTCGCTTTCCAATAAAATTTTTCCGTTAGGAGCTGCCACGGCTAATGCACAACGGAAACGGCAAGTACGTTTTACCTGAAATTTCATCGTCTGCAGCAGCAGTTTGTTGTTTTCTTCGTCCGTAGCTTCCTCGCCGGCATAACGCGCACTGCGCACGCCTGGAGCCCCCTCCAGCGCCAGTACTTCTAATCCTGAATCATCGGCGATACATGGCAGCCCTGTTTCTTTAGCATAATAAACAGCCTTCAGTCGGGCATTGGCCATAAAAGTTTTCCCTGTTTCTTCTGGTTCAGGTACATTCGGCCATTCTTCCAATGAACGTAATTCCACCTCCAAATCTTTCATCAATACTTTGAATTCTTCAAGTTTACCGGGATTACGTGTTGCAATAACAATTTCTTTCATTAGTTTTCTTTACTCCGTTTCCTAATCTTTGAAGGCATCAGCCTATTTTAATTACAAACTTTCTATTTCACCATCAGCTATGTGCTGCACTAAAACATACTGCCATTTGCCATTACGTTTTTCCAGCTGTGCTTCGTCATAAGCAGTTTGCCGGCATTCACTGCAGGTATCGCGTTTCAACGAAATGATAAACGCGCTCTGATCTCCGAAGCGTGTTCCCGCAGCCGCAGTCCTGATCGTAAGATAACCGCTGCATTGCCTGCAATAATGAGCGGTCTCGATCTGTTCTTCTCTGATCCCTTCTTCATCATAATAAATGCTTTTCTTCCTGCTCCAGCTATTACCGCATTTTGCCAGCAGCTCTTTTCTGGTGCTAAACCGACTGCGCCACAATTCACCTGTTTCAGCAATCAGCTGATCGACACGTTTATTACAGCGCTCATCCTGCTGCCGCAAATCGCTTTGGTCAGGCTCTACCACTTTGCTGTAGTCCATATCCGCCATTGCCAAAATGATACCTGTATTAACATAGGGCAGCGCAGCCTCTACAGAATAGCCGCCCTCCAGTACTGCAATATCAGCCTGCAATTTATCGGCTAATTTGGCATATCCCTGCGCTGTTACAGCCATTGAAGCCAGAGGATCACTGAAATGATTATCCTGACCTGCTGAATTAATGATCAGCTCCGGCTCAAAATCATCAAGAATATGCTGGATCAGACCATCATATAATCTGTGCAGTCCCTCATCACCTGTGCCCGGCAGCAACGGCAGGTTGATATTTGTACCCCAGGCTGCCGGACTGCCGGCTTCATCAGGAAAACCCGTACCGGGATACAAGGTCCTGCCGTCCTGATGAAAAGAAATATATAAAGTATCAGGATCATGATAAAAAATATCCTGCGAACCATCACCATGATGTACGTCAGTATCGACAACAGCGATTTTTTTGATTCCATAAACACTGCGCAGATACTCCACCATCACCGCTTCGATATTAACAGTGCAAAAACCGCGGATTCCGTGAACTACGCGCATTGCATGATGCCCAGGCGGCCTGACTAAAGCAAAAGCCCGCTTTACTTCACCTGACATTACTGCATCAGCTGCGGCTAAACAACCGCCTGCAGAAGTAAGGTGCGCCGGTGTGATAAGACGTGCAATGGACGGCACACCGATATGTGCACGCTGCAAATCATTGATTTCTGCCAAACGGGGGCGGTATTCTCTGATCTGCGGCAAATCAAAAAGCCCCTCTTCCAGCAGTTGATCACGCGTATATAACAAACGCTCCTGCCGCTCCGGGTGTGTAGGCGATATCATCCAGTCAAAAGCCGGAAAAAATATCAAGCCAAGCTTCGATTTCAAAATGCCACCTCCCTGCCAATGACAGTTTGCAGGATACCAGGCTTCAACTGCATCCTCAGTGAAATAATTTCACCACTGTCGTAATAGCCATGGATAGTTCTGAAAAACTCTTTACTGATCACTTCAGCTTCCTGCCCCGGCAGCTGCCAGGCTTTAGCCTGCTCATGCAGCCATGCTGCCAAAAGTTCTTCCGCCATTTTCATACTGAAGCCACTGGGCAGCCGTTCACGCTGTCCGCTCTCCGGGATCAGATAATATCCTTCCGTAGTATCGGCCCGCAGACTGGCAGCTAAAGTCGGCCGGGCCAGTGCCGCTCCGACTGCATTAGCAACAGTTGCGCCAGCCGGTATTTCCACAGGCAGTCCCATCCGTTCTCCCAAAGCCATAATCAAACCTGCTGCGCCACCGCCGACGCCTACAAGCAGCTCCGGCTCAAATTCAGTCCCTTTAATAACATCGTTGACAGTGTAAACAGGCTGAATACTCCATTCATGCAGCATTTCGTTAATCGTAGCTTCAATAACAGACACTGCCGCTTCGACAACCTGCCTGGCAACCTCAGCCGCTGTCTCACCCATCAGGCACAGCTGCTGCATCCCCCTATGAGCCGCCGCCTTATCACCAAAACCAACCCGCCCAGCTACTATCAAAGCATCTGACAAAGTCGGTTCACAGCCTCCCACTGCCATCGCCGGACCAATACGTTCAGGGCCAACCTCAAAACCGGTTTCTGTCCGACGGATACGGCTATCACCGCCAATGCCAACGCTTCGCATATGGAACGAACGTACAGCTGTCGGATAGCCGGCAACTTTAGCTCCATGTCTGGCTAGCAAAGGCAGTCCATTTTCCCAAAAAGCAATATCAGTAGTCGTCCCACCTACATCCAGCGAAATACTTTTCACCTGCGGTGCGCCCAGGGCCTCTATACCCAAAACGCTGGCTGCCGGTCCTGTAAAAATAGTTTCCACAGGCTGTTTCAGCGCTATATCTAACGGCAAAGTTCCCCCGTCAGCCTTTAACACATGTACCGGTGCAGTAATATTGCGTTCCTTCAGGCTGTCTTGTACCTGACGGCAAAAATTTTTAAAAGTTTTATAAACAGCAGCTGCAAAATAAGCAGAATTAGTACGCCGCACAAAATTCAATTCGCCTGATAACTCCGAACCGAGAAAAATTTTCTCATAACCGCAATCTTTCAGTTCTCCTGCAAGTGCATATTCATTTTCAGGATTACGTACCGAAAATTTTCCGGACACAGCCGCCATTTTGTTTTTTGCCTTAGACAGTAAGCCCTGATGCTTCTGCCAGTCAATACGAGCTGTTATTTTACCGCGATGATCGACATAGCCGCTCACATAATAAGGCTCTACAGGAAAGCTCTTACTAACATTCATTCCCGGTCCTGTCATCACAGCCAAAAATACCGGATCAGTTCGGCCTTCTGTTAAAGCGTTAGTTACGATTGTGCTGGAAATCACTACCCGTTCAATATTATAAACTTCCTGCTCCTGCAAAACCTCATCCAGAGCTTCTAAAATACCTTGCAATACTGCTTCATGTGTTGTTCTGCGTTTAGCCTGCGCTATTATTGTACCTCTCCCTATCAGCACGGCATCTGTAAATGTCCCGCCGACGTCAATTCCCAGTAGCATATCCTCACCCCGCTTTTCCGTACATTCATTAACATTTTATAATTCCATATCCATACTGAAAAAACCTGCCAAAAAGAAAAATTATTCCAAAAAGAAAAACCGCCTTCCGGCGGTTTTAATTGAATTTTTATATTATGCCAGCAAAGCCTGCAGCTCATCTTTATGCAAAGTAATAATTTTTTTGACAGTGTAGAGCGCAGTTCGTCCACGGCAATCAAGAAACAGCGCAATGTCCACATCCGGCATGCCTTCGACAGCCTGCTTCAAAGTAACGCCATGTTCCGGCACCAGCTCAAATTTTACAACCATCGTCTTCTTTACACCAGGTCCAAGCAGCATTGCTTCGAAATAGTCATCTTCACGCGGCGCTTCTTTTAAATTGACGCGTCCGCGCAGCTGGGCATCAGCATATTGTTCCTGCGGCAGATACACACGGATAAATGCATCCAAGATAATGCCTTCTTCTTTGCCATCGTTATGCATCGGCAGCTCAACTTCAAACTCCAGCTTATTTTCGCTGCGTTTAATCAGTCTGGCTTTAGTACGCTGAGTAACTTCAAAAAACATTTTTTCCTTGCCCTGAAGCAAGATATATATTCCGATTACAACAACTGCCAATAAAATCAGTGCTGCAATAACTTTTAAAATGAAAAGCATTTTTTAGCCTCCTTAGCGTGCCCTGCGATAGTTTTTTATAACAACGACCGGTGTTTTCTGACTGCCATTACCAAAAGGATTATCAATCAAAATCTGTGCTACTTCATCAGCATTAACACCCTTGGAAACCCCCAGAACACAGGAACGCTTCAAATCGTTAACATCCGCTACTGCCGCTCCAAAAGCACCTGTGCCGCTGGTAATTTCCTCGGCTACTTTACTGGGGTTATGCGGTCCGTAAACAATATGCTTGTCATATGGAGGCATCGTACCCGTAACGTCATCGATCAAACGTGCCTGTTCTCCTGCCATACGATAAAATACACCGGAAACACCCACGCATTTTGCCGCAAAGCCACAGATAACAGCAATCAAAACCCTCATTCCGCCTTCAGCATCGATCAGAGCCTGCATACTATGCCAGCCAGAGATACTGCCCTTGGACGGAAATAAACGGCACAAAACCTTTGCCAGCAAACCTGGCTTAAAATCCTCACTGCGTTTGGCCCCGCCCTGTGTAATAGCCACAACGCTTTCAGCAACACAAACTACATCATCAGGTCCAATCTTGTCTCCGCCATATTCAACAATGGCTTCTACGATATCGTCGTGATGGGTCAGGATACGTGTCGGAACCGGCACGATTTCAAATTTTGTTTCCATCTTCTCACTCCTTGGCTGTTTCCTGCTGAAACAGCGCATTGATTTTATCAAAATAACAGGCATCTAAACGAATAATCTTTCCCTGTTGGTTGGTAAATAAATTACGGGTCCTGCCTTCAACCAGCACCACGCCATCAGCAAGCCGTATCACCTTGTAAGCAAAATCCATTTTAGCCCGGCTGAATTCAGTCATTATCGTCTGTACTTCAAACTCATCATCAAAAGTACAGGAATTTTTATATTTCACATGCACTTCTGTAATCGGAAAAATAACACCGTGTGCCATTAAATCCAGTAATTCAACACCTGCGGCACGCAGATAAGCCACACGACCCATTTCAAACCAGCGCAGATAATTGGCATGATGCACCACGCCCATCATATCTGTTTCTACAAAACGCACCCGGTCACGGATAGCAATCATTTCGGCTTTCTCCTTTACTTACTTTCTTCAAACAAAACTAATTTATATTATACCACTTTTTACCATCAGGCTTCAACCAAAGTCAAAATTCTGCTTACAGCCTCTTTCACTAACGAAGCCAGTGACTTAGGCTCCACGCCAACTATTTCAAAATGATTTTGGCTCACGGGCAAAAGAACTTTTTTAGCAGCAGCGCTGCCGACTGCTTCCGCAATACGTGGAGTGATCTCACCCATCATAGCATTGGGTATGATGATGCCGATAGGGCCGACGATCAAATCTGCTGCTGCCGCTGAAATACAAATCGCATTTTCTCCTGTGGCTCCGCGCTTGACTCCTGCTTTGAGCATTGCTGCCGTTGCCAAAGCATTAGTGCCCAACCCGATAAGCTCAACCTGTTCCGGAAGCTTGCCGGTCAGTTGGCTTACGACCTGTGCGGCAAGTCCGCCGCCCATTCCATCTATCACAGCGATACGCATAATCTTCTCCTCACTTACGTCTTATATTTGCTTAATATTATAACAAAATATCTCTTTAATGAAAAATTTTCATAAATTTTACTTTGAAACACGAATTTCATCAGCTGAAAACATTGAAATTATTGCTTTAATAGTCGATAATTATAATATAAGATTAAATTTTTCATTATTAAGGAAGTGAACATCATAGATACTTTACAGGAACTTTATGCTAAAAAGGGCTTTATCTGCGATATGGACGGCGTCATCTATCACGGGAACCGTTTACTGCCCGGAGTAAAAGAATTTGTCGACTGGCTTTATAAAGAAGAAAAAGAATTCCTATTCCTGACGAACTCCAGTGAGCGTTCTCCAAAAGAACTGCAGCAAAAATTAGCGCGAATGGGACTTGACGTTGATGAAAGCCATTTTTATACCAGCGCTTTGGCTACTGCTAAATTTCTGGCAAGCCAGTCTCCAAAATGCAGTGTTTATGTTATTGGCGCACCAGGACTTGTCAATGCTCTTTATGATGCCGGTATCACGATGAACGATACTAATCCTGACTACGTAGTTGTCGGCGAAACCCGCGCTTATAATTATGATATGATTTTAAAAGCTGTAAGCCTCCTACAAAAAGGTGCACGTTTAGTAGCTACAAACTCTGATCTGACGGGTCCCACTGAGACCGGTATCATTCCCGCCTGCCGTGCTTTGGTTGCTCCTATCGAACTTGCTACAGGAAAACAGGCGTACTTTGTAGGCAAGCCCAATCCTCTGATGATGCGTACCGGTCTGAGAATGCTTGGCGTCCATTCAGACGAAGCTGCCATGATAGGCGATCGTATGGACACAGATATAGTTGCAGGAATGGAAAGCGGCCTGACTACGGTCCTGGTACTTTCAGGTGTTACTGATCTTGAAAATATGCAGGTTTTTGCTTATCGTCCCCGTTATATTTTAAATGGTGTTGGTGATATCGTCCCCAAATAATATAGTAAAAGAAAAAGCTCCTGCAAAGCAGGAGCTTTTTTTATTGATTGACACGCTTTTGAAAATTACCAACAACAAAAACATTTTCTTCTATAATTATAAAAACTTCAGGATCGGCAGCCAAAAGCAGACGCCGCAGCTGCAGAAATTCACTTTTGGAAACTACGGTCATCAGAATTTCTCTTTCTTCATTTCTATATGCACCATAAGCATTCCATTTTGTAACGCCACGATTGACTTTTTCGAAGATTATCTTTTCCAATCCTTGCTTTTTCGTAATGATCAGCATCGTCAGCATTATATTCTGGAAATGTACCTTATCCAGCACATAATAAACGATACCCGTAAACAAAACTGAATAAATTGCCTGGGAAATACTGAAAATTACCGCACATGTCCCAAAAATAAAAATATTCAGCATCGCTGAAACCTTACCGACACTCAAATTTGAATGCTTCTGCATCAGTAAAAGTCCCAAAATTTCTTCACCGCCGCCGCTGCCACCAGAAAGCAAAGTCATCCCGGCACCAATACCGCAGATCACACCGCCTGCTACACAGGCCGTCAAATGTTCGTCGACCAGTAAATGATCTGCAATCGGCACTACAGTCAAAAACAAGCTGTACCAGCAAACACAGTAAATGGTTTTAGCAAGAAATTCCTTCCCAAAACGTTTCACGGAAACCGCCAGCAACGGTATATTCAAAATAAAATATAAAATACCGGCGATATTGGTATTGCCAAAACTGATACCGAACCAGCTTTCCATGAAGTGTCGTATGAGCTGGGCAATACCTAAAAATCCCCCATTATACAGACCAACAGGCACTATAAACTGGTTCAAACCCACAGAATAGATCAAAGAACCGATAACAATCAATAACGTCATTCGCGGCGTCAATAACAATCTGCAGTAGCTCATAAAGCTTTCCTCCGCCAATATTATCTAATGATTTGATTATATATAAAACGCAGAACTAAGTAAATCCCTTAGAAAAAATTTAATATTTATTTTACTGCACTTCCTGCTTCTTTATTATATTTTTTATTTCATCAACCCAGTATAAAACTTGCAAGAAGCTTGCCGTTATGCTATAATTCGCTATGGTGCATTGTGCACCAAACACTATGCGCCCGTAGCTCAGTGGATAGAGCATCGGCCTCCGGAGCCGTGTGCGGTGGTTCGATTCCACTCGGGCGTACCAATGGAAAAGACAGACGCAGACTTGTTCTGCGTCTTTTTTATTTTGCATAAATCATAAAGAACGAAATATAATACTTCGTTTATTCTGGTCATATAAAACCCTGCTGCAAATTACAGCAGGGTTTATTTTCAAACGTTATATTCATATTTTTGAATCGAACCGACAGAAAAATGCACCAAATAATCAGGATAACCATCGACAGGGATCCAAAAAGAAACTACGTCACCTAATTTACCGACTTTTTTACGATAACTGGCTTCACCATTCTTCCACGCTTCTTCTGCCCTGCAGCCCTTGTGCTGTTCTAACGGCTCAACTAAAGCACACTTGTTGCCCTCTATGCGTCCTGTACTGGGTGCGACTTTATTGGCAGCAATAATATTACGCTTTTTATCAATAAGCATTGCCGACTCCGGATAATTATCCCACATCAAATGAAACGCTTTAATTACCTCTGCCTTTTCCATACCTCCAGCTCCTTTACCTTGTCTTTCTCTGCTTTCATATTACCACAAAAAAATGACTTCTGCCAGAAGTCAAAAAATATCCCACAGCTTAAGCTGCGGGATATTTTTTATTCACTATATTCAGGTTCACCAATAATATCAATTCTTTTTTTCCGGGAACGCACTTTTTCCCAATATGTGAAATAAGCTTTTGTTTCTGCCACAACTACTCCACTCAATCCCAGCAAAGCAATCAGATTCGGAATCGCCATTAAACCGTTAACGATATCAGCCAAAACCCAAATCGTTTCCAGCTTTAAAAAAGCACCGGACGCCACGAGACCAATGAAGACTAAACGATAAGGCATGATACTTTTCGTGCCAAAAAGGTATTCAATGCAGCGTTCACCGTAATAATTCCAACCCAAAATAGTAGTAAAAGCAAATAACACTAAACCTATCATCAATAAATATTTTGCCATTGCAGGGAAAGCCATTGCAAAAGCAGATTGAGTCATAGCCGCACCATTCAAATCGCCTGTCCAAACTCCGGAAACCACCAGAACCAAACCTGTCATTGTGCAAATAATGATCGTATCGATAAAAGTTCCCGTCATTGATACCAGCCCCTGCTCAGCAGGCCATTTTGTTTTCGCCGCCGCTGCCACGATCGGAGCACTGCCTAAACCGGCTTCGTTAGAAAAAATACCGCGCGCAATACCACTGCGCATCGCCAGCATAACAGTAGCACCCAAAAATCCACCAGCTGCCGCCGTAGGATTAAAAGCACTTTCAATGATAAGAGCAAATGCTGCAGGTACCTGATCTGCAAATACGATCAGTACTGCCGCTGTAGTAAGCATATAAACTAAAGCCATAAATGGCACTATTTTTCCTGCTACCATCGCGATAGATTTCAAGCCGCCGATAGTTACGATTGCCACCAAAACAGTCAGAATAGCTGCCGTATACATGACCGGGATCCCTATGGAAAGATTAGTGATCTCAACGATAGCATTGACCTGTGTAAAAGTACCGCTGCCTAAACAGGCAACCATCACCCCGAATACCGAAAACATAACTGCCAGAGGTTTATATTTTTTACCAAGTCCCTGTTCAATATAATGCATCGGTCCGCCGGAAATATTGCCGTTGGCATCAACCGTTCTGTATTTCACTGCTAAAACACCTTCGGCATATTTAGTTGCCATACCGAAAAAAGCCGCCATCCACATCCAGAACAACGCTCCGGGACCACCTGCCTTGATCGCTGTAGCAACACCTACGATATTACCTGTACCAACAGTAGCTGCCAACGCCGTACACAAGGCTTTAAAGCTATTGATATCGCCGTTGCCTGTATTTCTTGCAGTAAAAATCAATTTCAATGCGGTTGGCAGCTTTATGACCTGTAATAAACCTAATCTTACAGTCAGTAAAATACCTGTGCCAATAAGCAAAACCATTAACGGCGGTCCCCACACAAAACTATTGATAGTGTTTAAAATATCCATCATTATCCTAGCTCAACCCCTCAAATAAATTAATTTTATTTCGTTGGTATTCCACGAAAATATTAACTAACAATATCCAACAACGTTTTCTATTGTAACACAATCGGAACTTTTTTCAAGCATTTAGGCAATTGTATACAAGTATTCTTCTTATTTCACCCGCATTTGTGTATACAGTATGCAATTAGTATTAAAAATAAAGAACAAAAAAGCGCACTTTTAGTGCGCTTTTTTGTTCTTTAGGAGTTATTTGAAAAATGTAAAGCAAAACTCACTTTTCCAATCAGTGGAAGCCAATATACAAAGCATCTGAGTTGCATCTTAAAAGCTTCACTTCAATCTAGATTTTAAATAACCTGTTTTTTCAGTACTTTCAGAATATCCAATAATTCTTCTGCGGTATATTTGTCTTCTACCTCTTGAGGTTTAACCTCAGTATTCAAAGTTAAGCCTAAAAGTGCATCAACGCCACAGCTGAAATAATGTGAAAGTCTTAACAAAACTTTCAAATTAACACTCACACGCCCATGTTCCAGATTACTCATATGTGTTTGAGAAATACCAAGTTTTTTCGCAAGCTCTGATTGGGTAACACCTTTACGGATACGCATGATCTTGATGTTTTGTCCGATTTTTACAAAATTGGGTTCTACGCTCATAACTGCCATCTCCTCCCTGAACTGTATAAAATATAATCCCAGAAAATTTTAGAACTATATTTTTATAAAAGCTAAACATCAGGATAAAACCATTTGTTTGCTAGCTTTTCAAAATTAAACCGGTATGCAGATAAACATACCAGAAAATTATTCTGATCTTACTTAAATATCCTTATCTGTCAGCAAAATACCTGCATCAACATTCAGGACTTGCGCAATCTGCAGCAAAACTGGTACGCTGCACTGCGCTTTCCCTGTTTCTATTTTCGACAGATACGAGCGTGAGATTCCTGCCTCATCAGCTAATTCTACCTGACTTATATTTTTCATTTGTCTGTAATATTGAATTTTTAACCCTAATTGTTTAAATTTTGTCGAAAACATTTAAATCTCCATTTCCATACTAATCCAAGATGTTAATTATTTATCCCTTCTTTGCTATTCTTTATACTTTATTAATATTATTATCACATTTTATTAATATTTAGGTGTTCAGAAATAGTTAACATATGTGTTCTTTAGTGCACAGAAATAAATAAATTATATCTTTTTTATTTTATGTGTTAATTTTTTCAACTTCCATTAATTTATATCAATAAACATTTTACATTATTTAAATGCTATTCAAAAAATTACTTCATATTATGTCTTCAATATTGCATTTATAATTATCAGAATAATCTGCAATAATTTTTTTGATATTTTACATACACTATACAATTCATTATATTTAAATTTATTTCTAACAAAAGTATTCTTGTTGCATTGGTTATATATTATCATAATGGATATGTTTTTGTCTTAAGTTTAAGTTTCAAAATTACTTTTTATATTATTTTTATTTCTTTTTATTATTTATTTTATTTTTACATTCAATACTATCTTTTGAAATATTATATCTTTATTTACATAAAAAAGAAAAACCTCCATTTTTTTATGGAGGTTCAGTAATATATACATATTATATAGACAATAAGTCAAAAGTTTTTATTCTACTGCTTTTACTGAGCATTTAACTTTTACCACTGTTTTTAAGTATCTTAAACGGTTAGCAAATCATCTAAACTACACTTAAAAAAACCGGTAAGCTTATACAACATTTTCAGGCTTATTTTAACTTTACCATTTTCTATATTACACAAATGAGCTGCGGATACTCCTAAAAGCTTAGCCAATTTAGCCTGACTGATACCTTGACGTATCCTTTTAATTTTTATATTAATACCTATCGTTTTATAATCAGGTTCTTCCACTTTCTTACACCTCTTTACTTTTTCTTAACTTAATAACTGCTCCCATCTGTCAACAGTTCCCCTGGATCAATATCGAGTACTTTTGCGATCTGTATCAAAACAGCCAGACTGTAACGCACTTTTCCTGTTTCAATTTTAGAAAGATATGAACAGGAGATACCAGCCTTTTCCGCTACTTCCATCTGTTTCAATGCCTTTCTTTTTCTGTAATAGGCTATTTTCAATCCTATTTTTTTGAATTTCTTGCTAAACATAATTTCACCAACCACACTTTTATTCTTCTGTAATATTAATTACATCAATTTTATTATATCCAGCTATTCATTTTTATGTTTTCAATAATAGTTCAAATATGTGCACTATAATACATAATCGCGTTAACATTATTTGAAAAATCCCTGTCATTTATGTCATAAAAGTATTTCGCTTGATCAGACAATAAAAAAAGCCCTGCTTCAGCAGGGCTAAAATATCAGTCTTTTATTCTAATTTAAAATTAAAAATATCTGCAACCTGGCTAACAGGAATGATAAACTCGATCGTTCCGGCAGCATACGGAGCAACAGCATAAGGCGGATATACTATAACAAGATCAGCATTATCCGTAATATAAAAATTTTCTGTTCCGTTCACTTCTACTTTTTTATCAAAAAATCCCTTTAACTGCTGTTCGTCTGCCACCTGTTTTGCAACAATGGCATTCAAACGCGGCAGATAATTGCTGCCAGCTTTAAACATATCGCCTAAACTCAGTAATTTACCGTTTTTTAAATTTACGTTGATCGTATCCAAATATGTATTCGGATGGGCACCACCCAAATAATCCATATAAGTTTGTTCTAAAGAAAGTAACTCTTCACTGTTAAAACGCACTTGATATCTGCCGTCAAACGTATACTGTTTGACATGAGAACCGGCTTTATGAGCTGCCTGCGCCTGATTTTGCAGTTGACGATTGATAAAGCCTGCTATATCAGTCACAAACTCACGGCTCGCCTTCGCACCACCGTAACCGTCAAACTCAGGATAGTAATTTTCCTGTAAACTCAGTCCATTACTTCCTCCGGGCAAATAAGCATACAACTTTTTCACAATATTAAAATCAATTGCCATATTCACTTTGTCATCAACTTCTGCACCGCCTACGGCTCCTTTCACAACAGGGATATTAACTGTTACTCCGCCAGAACGTATTTTTTGATCAGTAATCTGAGGTTCTGCAGCCCATGCTGAAACAGCTATCCCCAAAGCCATGACTCCTGCCACACCAGCAGTTATAAATTTCCGCGACATCTTCATCTGTTGCACCTCCAAGAATAGTTATATTATTAGTATAACATTATTAAATGTCAAAAGAATGTCTTTTCAAAAAAATCCCCCGTTTAATCGGGGGCTTTTCATCTTTTATTCTAAGATACGCATTCTATCCGAACCGGATATAACTTCTTTTTCATCAGGCTCAGCTGTTTTAGCGCCAAACGGCATTTGCGCAATCAAACGATACTGATCTGGGATATTGAATACTTCTTTTACTTCCGCATCAATAATTGGGTTATAATGCTGCAGATTGGCACCTAACCCCTCCTCTTCTAAAGCTGTCCAGATAGCAAACTGCAGCATGCCGTTAGCCTGATCTGCCCAAGTTTTAAAATTTGCCGCATAAGTAGGAAAATTACTGGCAAAAGTTTCTGTAATGCCTTCATCATCAAAATACAAAATAGTACCATACCCTGTTGCAAAACTATTGATTTTAGCTTCAGTAGGCGCAAATTTTTCAGCCGGTACACGTTCACGCAAAGTTCTCATAACAATATCCCAAAAATTTTTATGAGCCTGCTCAAACAATACTACAACACGGGCGCTCTGACAATTAAAGGCCGAAGGAACATCCTCCAACAGCATTTCTATCAGTGCTACAATTTTATTTTTGGGAATCGGAGAAGTGTTGGTAATACTGTAAACGCTGCGGCGTTCATGAATACTGGAAAGAAAAGTTTTTTTCATAATTATGCCTCCTTACTATAAATACTCTTTTATTGCTAATTTGACTTTACTACAAAGCCAGGAGAAATGCAAATTATCAAAAAACCCTCTTTAAGGGCTTCCCTGCTGGTTTGTTACTTTTGTAAAACATTATGAAAGCAATTATTCCTAAAAATCAAATAAAAAAAGCATATCCAAGTTTCTTGGATATGCCTGATTTCTGGTGGGCGCTGACGGGATCGAACCGCCGACATTCTGCTTGTAAGGCAGACGCTCTCCCAGCTGAGCTAAGCGCCCGAATGGTGACCGGTGGGGGAATCGAACCCCCGATACCGCCGTGAAAGGGCGGTGTCTTAACCGCTTGACCAACCGGCCAGTTGGCTCCCCGAGTAGGACTCGAACCTACAACAACTCGGTTAACAGCCGAGTGCTCTACCGATTGAGCTATCGGGGAAGGTCACTGACGTTTCTCAACGTCACAAGTGGTATTATATGGCAATTTTGTAATCTTGTCAACACTTTTTTTGAAATTTTTACTGATTTTTATGTTTAATCTTAACAACTATTTTTTGCACTTCTTGCATTCCATTCTTGGTACTGCAGCCAGGCCGATGTAATTCCCACGGAAAAAATACAGCAAAATCACCAGTCTGCAAAACTACGTGATCCTTCTCCTCTATTTCTTCGTAAAAAAGCAGATCACTTTCATCTGCATGATCTTCCACAACAATATGTTCAGCTCTTCTGGGTGTAAAATAAATTATTTCCTCCCCTGCACCTAAATACTGGACATCAATATACTGATTATGAGCTTCGGGCTTTTTATTTATTTTATCTTCTGTCGCATAGGTATTAATTCTTACAAATACATCCCTGCCATCTATTTCATATTCACCGTTCTTTACTTCGGCAAAGTTTGTTTCTTTTATATATTGTAAAGCTTTCTGTAAACCCTCTGATACATATGGCAGTATTTTTTCTATATCTTGCTTATTTCCGCAGATCATTATAAAAGCCTCCTTATTAAATTCAGTATTGCTTTATTCGACATTTCCATGTAAAATCCTGTTTTCTGCTTTGACAAACTACTATTAGTTACGTTAAAATTGTAACATATATTTTGATGAAAGAGGTTTAGTATGAGCTATTTGAATGTTACTAATGTTTCCCATACTTTTGGCGGCCGCCAGATCTTGGAAAATGTTTCTTTTAAATTACTGCGCGGCGAGCATGTCGGTCTCGTCGGTGCCAACGGCGAAGGTAAATCGACCTTCCTTAATATCGTTACCGGCCATTTACTGCCGGATGAAGGCAAGGTAGAATGGCCCGGACGCGTTACTGTTGGTTACTTAGACCAGCAAAGTACACTAGAGGCTGGTAAAACTATCCGCGAGGTCCTGCGCACTGCTTTCAATTATATGTACGAAGCAGAAAAACAGATGCTGGAACTTTACGACAAGATGGCTGAAGCTGCACCTGAAGAAATAGATAAAATGATGAATACTGTAGGCGAGATACAGACAGAACTCGAACACAGTGGTTTCTATTCATTAGATACTAAAATCGAAGAAGTGGCTAACGGTCTCGGCTTAGGCAGTATCGGGCTTGACAGAGATGTCAGCGAACTTTCCGGCGGTCAGCGCAGTAAGGTTTTGCTTACCAAGCTGCTTTTGCAGAACTCTTCCATTTTGTTATTAGATGAACCTACCAACTATTTAGACGTTGAGCATATCGAATGGCTGACAAGGTTTTTACAAAACTATGAGCATGCCTTCATTCTTATTTCTCACGACATAGTCTTCCTCAATCAGGTAGTCAACGTTATCTACCATTTGGAAAACTGTGAACTGACCCGCTATACCGGCAACTATGACAAATTCCAGGAAATGTACGCTATTTATAAAGCCCAGCGTGAAAGTGCTTATGAACGTCAGCAGCAGGAAATTGCCAAACTGGAAGATTTTGTCGCCCGCAATAAAGCACGCGTCGCTACTACTAATATGGCTAAAAGCCGGCAGCGCAAGCTTGATAAAATGGAAATCATTGAAAAACCACGTGAAAAACTTAAACCAACCTTTAAATTTACAGAAGCAAGGACTCCAAGCCGTTTCATAGTTGAAGCTAAAAACTTAGTTTTAGGCTATGATACACCGCTTACTCGTCCTGTAAGCTTCAATCTTGAACGCGGTCAGAAAATAGCTCTCCGCGGTGTAAACGGACTAGGCAAAACGACCCTTTTAAAAACTATTTTAGGACTGATACCGCCAGTGTCAGGCTCTGTAGAACTGGGTGAATTTTTAGAACCTGGTTATTTTGAGCAGGAAGAACGCACTAAAAACGAAAATACAGCTTTAGAAGACGTATGGAACGAATATCCCGGTCTTACCAATTATGAAGTCCGAGCCGCTTTAGCGGGCTGTGGTTTAACTAACGAACATATTACCAGCAAAGTTTTTGTTTTGAGCGGCGGCGAAGCAGCTAAGGTCCGTTTATGCAAGCTGATGCTTCGTGATATCAATTGGCTTGTTTTAGACGAACCAACAAACCATCTGGACGTTGACGCAAAGGAAGAACTTAAACGCGCGCTGATCTCATTTAAAGGAAGTATCCTTCTGGTTTCGCATGAACCTGAATTTTATGAAGATTGGGTAACTTCAGTTTGGAACATCGAAGATTGGACTACAAAAATAATTTAAAAACAAAAAATCCTCAACCAAAATTGGTTGAGGATTTTTATTTTTGATTAACCAAGCAGTGACGCCACATCTTTTTCAAGCTGCATCGGCGCCGCTACTAACGGCATATTTTCATTATGCCACTTCAAGCTTGCCATCGCAGAGACATTTTTGCCGCGTTTACATAAAATACGTTTACCACGTTTTTTACCCTCATGATAAAGAAACCGCACTTCAGGCGAATCCTTAAAAAGATTTTCTTTTATCCAGCGTTCACCTTCATAAGCTCCACCGAACGGTGCAGCAAAAAACAGTATCCAGGGACGATCGCCGCTGTTCCAGTTATGAGGTGTTAACGCCAGGTTATAGTTTGTTAAATACTCCGCTTCAGCAGCATCATCAAAATTGGCCCATGCCATATAAAACAACGGGCTGCCTTTTTCTGACATTCCCAGTACATACTGCTTATTAGCGATCGCCGGAAAGATTTGCGAAGCCATCATATGCAGCGGCATCGTCTCATGTTGTTTAGAATGCATCATCAGCCAGGTAATATTACCTAAAATATATGCTGTGCTATAATGTTCATCCTGTAAAGACGGTGCTATAAATTTAATTTTTCCTTGAATTTTATCCATGATCCGAGTTCTCCTTTGGTCGTCTTTCCTCCACCAAATCCCCTATACAATATTCTGCATCATCTAAACAGTTTTAGAATTCCCATCTAATACCTGTATTTACCTGCCATTCCTTTTTCGTGTCGCCACCAAAGCTGCGTTCAATATCACCATAGAAATGGGTATTACGGCTTAACTGAACCTGCGCGCCCATACCGAATTCATACCAGG
The DNA here is from genome assembly GCF_003945365.1 of Phascolarctobacterium faecium. Classification (NCBI taxonomy): domain Bacteria; kingdom Bacillati; phylum Bacillota; class Negativicutes; order Acidaminococcales; family Acidaminococcaceae; genus Phascolarctobacterium; species Phascolarctobacterium faecium. Next base: position 2,319,316 of record NZ_AP019004.1, read on the forward strand.
TATCGCCATTGTCATAGCGTTTACGCAGATTTTCGCCGTTAGCAGCAACCATCGATACATCACGGTCACCGTCAAATTCATGGAACGCTCCCAGTTTAAAATAATAGCTGCTTTCCGGGCTAATCTTCCGTCCAACTTCAAAACCGATACGGCCAATAGCACTGGTTAAACCATCTACATCGATCTTGGTTCCGCGTTCGGTCGTAAAATCAACACTATTCATTCTGCCTAAAGTAATTTGTGCCTGCGGTGTAAAGAACCAGCCTTTTTCGTAATTCTTCTGCCTGCCATACTCAAAGCTGATACTGTAAGCAGCATTGTCATAATCACTGCGTTCAGCATATTCGCCATAAGTATTCATCTTGTGATCCAAGTGTCCAGCACGCAGCACTATATCTGTATAATGGCCTTTATTGCCAAACCATGTCGTATATAAACCGAGAGCAGTCAGGCCTGTTTCACCCTTGCCTGCCGTATAGCTTAATTTACCTTCGCTGCGTTCCAATACGATACCATTAGTACGCTGACCATTTTTCTCGTCATATCTGGTCTTATCATAACCCAACTGATAGGTATGGTATTTATCGGTGTAGCTCTGACCTTTCAATTTACCATGATACATACGAGCCCAAACACCGTCTGTTACATGTTCACCACTGCGAATATCGCCTAAACGTTTACGTAAAGTGTCATTAGTAGCTCTCCACAAGCTGTAATCACTGGCAAAACCATCGTTGATGGTTTCAGTATTGCCATTTTCCTTCTTTTCAATTTTTGTCAGATACCACTCATTCGCACTTTCACCTAAAGTATCCCCGCGCTCAACAGTCGGCAGTACATCCCATAATCCACCGGTATCCATATATTCTCCAACGAAAGAAGCATTACTGCTGTTATCTGTGATCAAATGCAGTTTCTTTTCACCTGAAACCTCGCCATTGATCAAACTCAGGTCATTAACATGCACATAATGTGTGCTGCCGGTTTCCGAAGAATTGATTACCAGTTTATCGCCATTGGCTTCACTGTCCAGTTCAGTATTGAATTTGAACACACCGCCGCTGCCGCTCAGATCATCAACAGTCACAACGGTATTCATACCAGCTTCATGACTGAGATTAACCATACTGCCGCCGCTGACATGTAAACTGCTCACTTCAGAACTGCTGGTAACATGCCAGTAACTGTTATTTTTCAAATTCAAATTAATCGTTCCGCTGTTTGCAAGTGCGGTACTGCCAGTAAACACAGAATTATTATCCATGTCCAAATCAATGGAACCGCTGTTATCAGCATACATATTGCCGGTAATATTAAAAGTAGAATTACCAGCCGTACCTGTTATAGTTCCCTTATCGGCATAAATAGCGTAGCCATCATTGTCATTATTATCTATAGTAGCGCCGCCTAAAAATTCTATGCTGCCGGTTGCAGCATTTACATATGCACCATGAGATCCGCTGCCTTCAACAGAAATATTCAAACCGTCGCCTGCTTCAATAATACCTCTTTGTGCCAGTAAGCCATGTGAAGCATCACCTTCAGTTGTAATACCAACATTATCATCTAAAGATAAAACCGAACCTGTCATGTTTGCAAATACACCATGGGAGCCATCACCAGCTGTAGCAATAGTAGAACCGGCGCCAATTTCAACAGCACCGTTTGCGACACTTCCTTTTGCCGAAGTATCAGCATAAGCAGCAACACCATGAGAACCATCACCCAGCGTAGTCATCTCCGCGCCTTCTTCAATAACGATCTTGCCATTATTGGAAGCCATCATTACGGTATGCGAACCATCACCTGCCGTAGACAAAACCGCGCCTTTACCAATATTGATTTTAGACCCGCCTGTCGGATTAGTTGTAGACCTGCCCTGTGCCGCATAAACCGCATGCGAACTTTCACCCAGGGTTCCGGCCGTTAACCCATCACCAATATTTATTGTAGCATGGAAATTTGCACGCACAGCATGGGCTCCGTCAGAAGTATCACCATTGGAATACTTCAATTCCCCATTATACAAAGTATTGATCGTAGCATTATCCCCAATGTTGAGGACTGTAGAACCGTTGATGTTCAAACCATCGGCACTGTTACCGCTGACAGTTATTGTCAAATCGTTACCAATATTAATCGTACCAGTAGCATTCTGCCAGTCAGAATTACCGCTCGGATTTGAACGGATTCCGTCACCAGCTTCACCTGTAGTAGTAATTGTCAAACGATTTCCCGCCGAAGTAACTGTTGCTGAATTGGTAACATTCGTATAAATACCAAAAGCATGTCCTACTAAACTCGGATACGCATTAGCAGAAGCTTCAATCGTAACATCATCACCGACAGATTCTCCACCATACATCGAACCTCTAGCTGCCTCTGCAACACCGAATAAAGGCATTGAACTTATAGCTAAAGCTATAGCCAAATGCAAAGTCTTCTTATTTTTCATTGCAACCCTCTCCTTTATTGAGTTTTAAAATTTATAATTTTTATATATTAAAATCGCTCCCCAACGACTTTAAATATATTAAAAATCACTTTACTAAAATTTATTTATTTCCTTTTAAAGCATCTGCCTTCTTTAAGTTTATAAAATTATATTCCAGCAATGTAATATTAATTGTTAAAAACTGATTTGTCAATATTTTTAGGAATATTTTTGCATTTTAGTTACATTTTATTCACATTATAATGATTTTCTCTTATTATTATTTTTTAACTTTTAGTTATTTCATCTGGTATTTATTTAATAATAATCAATCTTTTACAGATAATGCAACTATCGTTAACTACCCGCTTAACAAGCCGCATTTCCTTAAACAGCCAATTTAATTCACCATTTAAATCTTATTTTAAATAAAAAAAGCAGCCTATTTTACAGAACAAAATATTTATCTTGTAAAATAAGCTGCCGAAGTATATTAATCTTTAAAATTATTAATTTTTATTCACTATTGTCCGTTTTTATATTTTTGTATAATTTTACATTTTTCTTTCTTTAACAGGCTCTATTCTTTATCGAATGATTATTTAGTATTATTTTTTATCCAGTTAATAACTATGTATTTTTATTATAACAAAGCATCTTCCCATAAAATGCTTAATCATTATAATTTCCCAGATATCTATCAACAGAAAAATAACTGCTGTTACTACAAATGCTCTCCCGTGTATTCATACAAACATCTACTATCCAAATATATATATATTTGGATTTCTAAAACACCAAATAAAAACCGCAGTTCATAAAAATGGACTGCGGTTTTATTTAGTATCTTTTTATTCCCACTCAATCGTTGCAGGCGGTTTAGATGTAATATCGTAAACAATGCGGTTAACGCCTTGCACTTCATTGACAATACGTCTGGAAATAATATCCAGAACACTGAAAGGAATATGCGCCCAATCAGAGGTCATACCATCACTGCTGGTTACAGCACGCAGTGCAACGGTATGCGAATATGTCCGTCCATCCCCCATAACGCCTACAGAACGGATATTGGGCAGACACGCAAAATACTGCCATATTTTGCGCTCTAAACCAGCTTTAGCAATTTCTGCTCGAAAGATAGCATCAGCTTCACGAGTTATTTCTAATTTCTCCTGAGTAACTTCCCCTAGCACACGGATAGCTAAACCAGGTCCAGGAAATGGCTGACGCCAGACTAAGGCAGAAGGTATTCCCAATTCTTCTCCGACAGCACGAACTTCGTCTTTAAACAGTTCGCGCAGCGGTTCAATCAAAGCCAACCGCATATCCTCCGGCAAGCCGCCAACATTATGGTGGCTTTTGATTGTCGCTGAAGTACTGGTACCGCTTTCGACAACATCAGGATAAATAGTTCCCTGCACCAGAAAATCTACCTTGCCCAGTTTATTAGATTCTTCTTCAAAAACACGAATAAATTCTTCACCGATAATCTTGCGCTTCGTTTCAGGATCAGACACACCTGCCAACCGGCCAAGAAAGCGCTCCGCTGCATTGACGCGGATCAGATTCATATCAAATTGTTCTTTAAAAACCGTTTCGACCTGATCGCCTTCATCTTTACGCAGCAGGCCGTGATCTACAAAAACACAGGTCAGCTGCTTACCCACTGCTTTATGTACTAATACTGCCGCAACGGAAGAATCAACCCCGCCGGACAATGCACAGAGAACTTTTTTATCGCCAACGGCCTCTTTAATCTCGGCAATTTTACGCTGTGCAAAACTGCTCATAGTCCAGTCACCTTTAACTCCGCAGACGTCAAACAGGAAATTAGAAATCATCTTACGTCCAAATGGTGTATGCTCCACTTCAGGATGGAACTGCACTCCATATAATTTACGCAAATCATTAGCCATTCCGGCTACAGGGCATTCACTTGTATCAGCAGTTACTACAAATCCCTCCGGGACCTCTGACACATAATCAGTGTGGCTCATCCAGGAAATATTGTGCTCTTCGATATCCTTAAAAAGAATATTATTTTTATTGAGTTTTACAGCCGTTTTCCCGTACTCACGCACATCAGCGCTTTCAACTCTGCCTCCTAGCGTCTGAGTCATCAGCTGATGTCCATAGCAAATACCAAGTACAGGTACGCCTAGTTCAAATACGCCAGGATCGATCTTAGGAGTATCATCACCATAAACACTATTAGGCCCGCCTGTAAAGATGATCCCTTTAGGGTTTTTAGCTTTGATTTGTTCTAAAGTGTAGGTATAGGGAACTATTTCACAGTAAACGCCGCATTCCCTTACACGCCTGGCGATCAATTGGTTATACTGACCGCCGAAATCGATAACTAAGATCATTTCATGGTTACCTGTTTGCATATTGCTGTAAGCCTCCTCAAAATAATTTAACTAATAATGTATAATATAATATCATACAATAATCACGCTGAAATTGCAATGCAAAAGGCCCCGTACAATAAGTACGGGGCCTTGGACTTTCAATGTACAGATGTAAATTTATTACATCATACCCGGCATTCCGCCACCCATCGGCATACCACCCATAGGAGCAGCGCCTTCTTTTGCAGGCTTATCAGCAACAACAGATTCAGTAGTCAAAACCATAGCTGCGATGCTGGCTGCATTTTGCAGAGCACTGCGGGTAACCTTAGTAGGATCAACGATACCAGCTTCGATCATATCAACGTATTCCTCGGTCAAAGCGTTAAAACCAAAACCTCTGCGGGAACGTTTAATCGTATCAACGATAACTGCGCCTTCCAATCCGGCATTATAAGCTATTTGACGTACCGGTTCTTCAATAGCGCGTTTAACGATTTCTACGCCGGTTTTTTCGTCGCCTGTTACTTTGATTTTGCTTAAAGCAGTTTGCACCTGCAGCAGAGCAGTACCGCCGCCTGCAACAATACCCTCAGCAACTGCTGCACGAGTAGCGTTCAAAGCATCTTCAATACGCAGTTTTTTATCTTTAAGCTCAACTTCAGTAGCAGCACCAACTTTAATAACAGCTACGCCGCCTGCAAGTTTAGCCAAACGCTCTTGTAATTTTTCTTTGTCAAATTCAGAAGTAGTTTCAGGGATCTGAGCACGGATTTGAGCAACGCGTGCTGCAATTTCTTCTTTGTTACCGCCGCCATCAACGATAGTAGTCAATTCCTTGGTTACGCGGACCTGGCTGGCGCTACCCAAATCTTCCATGCTGGCGCTGTCAAGCTTACGTCCAACTTCTTCGCTGATAACTGTTGCTCCGGTAAGAATAGCAATATCCTGCAGCATAGCTTTACGGCGATCACCGAAACCAGGAGCTTTAACAGCTACAGCCTTGAAGGTACCGCGAAGTTTATTCACAACCAAAGTTGCCAAAGCTTCGCCTTCAATATCTTCAGCGATAATAAGTAATTCCCGGCCGCCTTGGACGACTTTTTCAAGTACAGGCATAATATCCTGAATCATAGTAATTTTACGGTCTGTGATGAGTACGAGCGGGTTGTTAAGAACTGCTTCCATTTTATCAGGATCTGTTGCCATATAAGGAGAAATATAACCGCGGTCAAATTGCATACCTTCAACAGTCTCCAGACAGGTTTCCATAGTTTTGGATTCTTCAACAGTAATAACACCGTCGTCGCCGACCTTTTCCATAGCGTCAGCAATCAGACCGCCGATTTCTTCATCAGCTGCAGAAATAGATGCAACCTGAGCTTTAGCTTCTTTAGTCTCAACCTTTTTAGAAACAGCCTGCAGTTCTTCTACCAAAACGTCAACAGCTTTTTGAATACCTTTTTTCAGCACCATTGGATTAGCGCCGGCAGCAACATTGCGCATGCCCTCACGAACCATAGCCTGTGCCAAAACAGTAGCAGTGGTAGTACCGTCACCGGCAACATCGTTAGTTTTTGTAGCAACTTCTTTTACAAGCTGCGCACCCATATTTTCAAACGGATCTTCAAGTTCAATATCACGGGCAATAGTTACGCCATCGTTAGTAATAGTTGGCGCGCCAAATTTCTTTTCGAGCACTACATTACGTCCTTTAGGACCAAGGGTTACCTTTACTGCATCTGCTAATGCATTGACACCGCGTTCTAAACTACGGCGAGCTTCTTCGTTAAATTTTATTTCCTTTGCCATTTCAAATACACTCCTTTATATTTCACTTTTTTAGTAAAAATCATTACTTAGAGAACAGCAAGCACATCGCGTTCGCTGAGGATCAAATAATCTTTACCGTCATATTTAAATTCAGTTCCGGAATATTTTGCAAATACAACCTCATCGCCAGCTTTAACTTCAGGAGCGACACGAGTACCGTTATCCAGCACTTTACCTGCGCCTACGGCAACGACCTTACCAGTTTGCGGTTTCTCTTTAGACGCCGTATCCGGCAAATAAATACCGCTGGAAGTTTTTTCCTCTTTTACTGTAAGTTCTACAACGATGTGATCTGCTAATGGTTTCAACATTTTCAAGTCCCCTTTCAGATGCCTATATAAATTTTTTATTTTTCTTTTGTTAGCACTCATTATTGTCGAGTGCTAATTACATTTATTATTATATCCGTTTCCTAAAAAAATGCAAGACAATTCCTGTAAAAATTTTTGACAAAAAAGTGAAAAATTCACGCAGCCTTTAAATTCCTCCTGCGTGAATTTTTTATATTTATTTATTTTTTAATGCTGATGCAATTACCGCTTCAGCCAACTCCTTAATGGAAATACGCCTGTTCATACTGTACTGCTGCATTTTTCGATATGCTTCCTGTTCCGTAAATCCATGTGCTGACATTAAAATTCCTTTAGCCCGATCAAGCAGTTTTCTTGTTTCCAAACTTTCTTTTAATAATCCCAGCTCAGCACCCAGGGCTTTGATTTCTTCAAAACGAGAAATTGCTATCTCCATTGCCGGAAATAACTGTTCTTCACGAACCGGCTTCACTAAATATCCCAATACACCCGAACTTTTTGCCTGCGATACAATCTCCTGTTGACTGTAGGCTGTCAGCAAAAGTACTGGAGCCAGATGCTCGTCGGTAATGATTTTAGAAGCTGTAAGTCCATCCATTTGCGGCATTTTCACATCCATGATCACAAGGTCAGGCTGCAGAGCTCTCGTCATGGCAACTGCATCTTCACCGTTATTGGCTTCACCTGCAACTTCATGTCCTGCCTCTGTCAGCATTTCTCTGATATCAAGACGAATAAGCGCCTCATCATCAGCTAAAACAACTTTCAAAGTATTTTTCATTCTGACCCCTCCAACTCTGACGGTATGGTAACTACAGCACAAGTCCCCTGTTTCAGGGCTTCTATTGTAAAAGTACCGCGAAGATCTGCTTCCACCATAGTTTTTATTATTTTCAAGCCTAAACTGGTTTGCTCATCTAAAACAAAACCCGGCGGCAAACCATTACCGTCATCACAGATTTTTAAGCAATAACTTCCGGGGATTTTATAAAACTCAACATCAATCCGGCCGCAGCAGCGGCCTGCAAAAGCATGGTCCAGTGAATTTTGCAGAAGCTCGTTCAGAACCAAAGCAATGCTTGTTGCTTTATCGGAAGGCAGCAAAACATTATCCGCTTTAAAGCTTGTCTGCAATTTAAGATTAGGGTCTGCCATACTGGCAATAATGGCTTCATAAATTCCCTGCGCTGCCACAGCTACATCAATTTTACCGCTATCCTGCTGTGAAAGAAATTCATGTACAACAGCGATACTGGTAACCCTGTTAATACAGTCACGCAATACCAGTTTTGTTTCGTCTGTATGAGCCCTGCGTGCCTGCAGCCTCAGCAGGCTGGCGATAGTCTGCAAATTGTTTTTAACGCGATGATGTATTTCCCGAATAACTACAGATTTGATAAGCAGCTCTGTATCTTTCTTTTTCAGCTCTGTTATATCCTGTAGAATAACAATAGCGGCCGCTGTATCAGGCCTGTTCGTAACAGGGATCACCCTCATTGCAAGCAGCAGTCCCTGCATGTCTATTTCCTTTCCTTCAGCGACACCCGTCTTCAGCACCATACCAACCAAAGGCCAGTTGATCTGCAAACTGTTTGTCCTTCGTCCAACTAAATTAGATAAGCCCTGCACTTTAAAAAGATGTCTGGCCGTCCTGTTCGCGGCTATAATGACCTTGTCCTTATCAACAATCATCAACCCGTCGCCAGGCAGCAATCTGCCGTAATAATTACTGCTCAAAATCTGTCGGCCGGTATTTTTTAAAAACTCCACTGCCGTCATAATGAAAAGTTCTTCCGGTTCATTGGTATCAAAAGCAACTACGGCAAAACATTTTCCTTTACTATCTTGAATAGGATAAACACGCAAATCGACGAAAAGCCCCAGCGACAGCTCACGTTTCCCTGACAAAGGCACACCTCTCTGCAGTGCCCGCTGCACTAAAGGCTCCTCATTACCGCGCAGTTCGCGACCTGTTTTATCAGGCAGTTCACCAAAAAATTGCGTTCTTGGCAGTTCCTGATGATAAATATACAGAAATTTGGGGTTATCATCCCAAACATACATCGTTATGCATGCATGAGCAACATCGGCAGCAAAAGCTGCGCCGACTTTCATAGAGGATAAAATATTTTTTTGTTCTACAGTCAAATTCTTGGGCATATCATTCATTCCCCTGTTTCTTATTACCTTGTTTATCCCCATCAATCCACAGTTTTTTCCACATTATCCACAGACTTATGCACAGCAAGAACTGTTTTTTAGCTATATTTCAGCATTTTATCCACAAAATCCACAAGTTCTTTTACTTCAGTGGACACTGTTCAACCTAATTTTAACGATGGAACAGCGTTCAAATCCAGAGGACTATATTCACCGTTCTGATACATAAAATAACCACGGCAAGCTATCATTACAGCATTATCAGTGCATAAAATCGGAGTTGGATGTACCAAACTTGCTCCAATCCCGCCTACAGCATCAGCTAACGCTGTTTGTAAATGTTTATTAGCCGAAACACCACCGGCCAGAACTATTTTTTTCAAACCGGTTTCCTGCAGCGCATGCACACTTTTCTGCACCAGCACATCTACAATCGCTTCCTGAAATGAAGCGGCCACATCGGCTTTATTTAATTCACGGCCTGCCTGCTGTTCGTTATGCAGATAATTGATTACAGCTGACTTTAAGCCGCTGAAACTAAACTGATAATCTTCCTTCAAAAGTGCCCGCGGAAAATCGATCGCCTGCGGATTCCCCGCTGCCGCCAATTTTTCTATTTCCGGTCCTCCTGGATATTGCAGACCCATCACACGTGCAATTTTATCAAAAGCTTCACCTGCAGCATCGTCACGAGTTTGTCCCAGTAATTCAAAGCTGTTATAATCAGTTACCTTTAGCAGCGCCGTATGCCCGCCGCTTACTACTAAAGCCATAAAAGGAGGTTCCAGATCTTTATCATTCAAAAAATTGGCAAAAACATGTCCCTCCAAATGATTGACACCAATCAGCGGCTTGTCATTAGCCCAAGCCAGCGCTTTGGCAGCCGATACACCAACTAGAAGCGCCCCTACAAGCCCTGGTCCATAAGTTACTGCGACAGCGTCTATTTCTTCCAGCTTCACATTAGCCTGACGCAGTGCTTCGTCAATAACCGGCAAAATATTTTCAATATGTTTACGCGAAGCTATCTCCGGTACAACACCGCCAAATTTTCGATGGATAACAATCTGTGAGGAAATAATATTCGAAAGCACTTCACGTCCATTTTTGACTACGGCAGCCGCAGTTTCATCACAACTGCTTTCAATGCCCAAAATATACACGTCTTTAGACATCAGGCTTACCCTCCTTATATAACCACATGATTATTGCATTTTCATGATTATCTTCATAATAATTTGGTCTTATCCCCTCGCTGGCAAAACCGCAGGTCAAATAAACCTTTTGCGCTGCAATATTGCTCTCACGCACTTCCAAAGTCACCGCCACAGCGCCAAGTTCCCATGCCTTATTGATCAGGGCTGCTGTCAAGCGTGTTCCCAAGCCGTGTTCACGTTCTTCAGCAGCAACCGCGACTCTGGTTATCTGCGCTTCCCCTGCCACCAGCCAAAACCCGGCATAACCAAGAATACGCCCAGCATCTTCTAAAACAAGATATGTTGTTAAGCTGTTATTCAACTCATCCAGCCACATACTTGGGCTCCAAACATCAAAAAAAGACTTTTCATCTATGCTGCTGACAGCAGTCAAATCTGCCGCTGTCAAAGTCCTTATCATTATTCCTGCTGGCGTTTTTCCCATAATTCTTCAGCCTCTGATCTTCTAATGTAATAAGGTTCTAAACCAAAAATATCACCGGTATTATCAGGATCATACTCGGCTCCCGCCAAAAGCGCTACTGAGGCAGCCTGCGGCCAACATAAATGTGCTGGAGCCTTTCGGCACCACGAAGGCAAATCGGCAAGGTCAATTTTCTGGCATTCTCCCAATAATAAAGCAGGCATACCCAAAACAGCTATATTTTCCAAAAGCTGCTTGCGATCTACAACTTTGATCTCCTGATGCTCTATGAGTGTCCCCTGCTGCCATTCATAAATCGCCTGATAAAAATTGCCTTTTTGTGCGTCTAAAACAGGTGATAATACATAACCGTCTATCGGCAGATTATAGGCAAGCGCTTTCAGCGTATTGACCCCGCAGATAGGTTTATGCCAGCTATAAGCCATTGCTTCTGCCGATGCCAGGCCAATCCTCAAACCGGTAAAAGACCCCGGCCCCATACTGACTGCTAAAAGATCAATCTCATTTTTAGTGATCTTAGTCCGTGTTAAAAGCTGCTCAAGCTGCGGCATAAGCCCCTCAGAGTGAGTCATGCCCATATTGATCCTATATTCTGCCAAAATTTGTCCATCACGACACAAACCCACGGCACAGACTTTAGTTGCCGTATCAATGGCTAAAGTCAGCATTTTTTTCCACTTCCTCACATAATTCCAGATACCTTTCACCATTAGGGAGCAATTGTATCAAACGGCCTTCCGGAACAATTTTTATGTAGATATCAAGACTTTCTTCAGGCATTTCCTCTAAAAAATTATCCGCCCATTCGATAAGAGTCAGCCCTTCGCCGCCAACATATTCCCCATAGCCGATATTTTCCAATTCTTCAACAGTATTCAGCCTGTATAAATCAAAATGCCTGATCTCCATTTTACCATGATACACATTCATAATCGAAAACGTTGGACTGTTTATTTCACTGGCATCAACCCCCTGTGCCATAGCTATTTCACGACACAACAAAGTTTTACCGGCACCTAACTCCCCACAAAGACAAAAAACATCCCCGTTTTTAGCAAGCCTTCCCAAAAGTTTTCCTAACGCTTCCATCGTTTCAATATTACCACAAAAATACTCCATCAACAGCACTCCCATTTCAAAAAAGCAGTACCGACTTTTGCCGATACTGCTCCCGTTTATTTTTTCAATAAAGTAGTATTACGTTCCAAAGGATCTAAAATATCAGTATGTCCTTTCAAGGACGCAATTTTTTTACCATCAACTAAAATCTGTACTTTTTTTATCTCCGGAAACTCTGTCAGAGTGTTGACAATAGCAGTTGTCAGCATCAGCTCAGTATAGGATCCCTGCGGTACATTGGTTATTTCCTTGGAAAAATCAACATAAGCAGTCCCATCTTCTATCTTCATTGTTCTGATTTTTGTCCCTTTAGGAAACAGACTGACCATTTTCGCAGTATCCTGCGGACTGCTGTTTACCAAAATATCCAACGCAATCTCCGGAGCAGTCATCGCGCCGGCTTTGCGGGTTACCTTTTCCGGCAACAGATATTCCTCTCCGTTGACAGGTGCACGATACACCGTTACCGTAATTTCTTGATTCTTATTATTCTGCGTTTGTTTAGTTTCAGGCTGCGGGATAACCGTAGCAGTTTGATCATCACTGCAGCCTGCAACTAACACGCAGAGCATCAAAGTGCAGATTACTGCAAATTTCTTTAACATATTGGCCTCCCACATCATTTAAAATAGTCCTCGATACCATCAGCAATCGCCTTAGCCAGCTTACTTTGAAACCAGTTGCTGTTCAGCAGTTTTTCTTCTTTGGCATTAGTTATAAATGCCATTTCGATTAATGCCGACGGCATACTACTGCGTTTATTGACGTAGAAGTTTGCCTGACGTATACCTAAATCATCCAAACCAAAATTATTAGTCATCCGTTTTTGAATGGCCGTAGCTACACGTGCATCATGGCTTGTTTTAGGATAATAATAGGACGAGAAGCCGCCTACGTTTTTATTGACAGAAGCATTGATATGCAGACTGATAAAGAGATCAGCAGCACTGTTTTCAGCTACATCGACACGCGCCTGAAGCTCCTGCGCGTCCGTAGCATTTACGCCATAAACGTCAACATCTTTAACACGTGTCATTGTAACTTTAGCGCCTTTTTTCTTCAGCAGTTCTTCAACTTTCTGCGTTATTTTTAAAGTAATATCTTTTTCTTTAGTGCCTTTTGCCCCAACTGCTCCCGGATCACTGCCTCCATGTCCTGCGTCCAGCGTAATTCGTTTATCCTTCAGCCCGCCACTGGTACGATAGGCAGTTTTACTAACAGCAGGTGTCGGTGTTTTATCTGTAGTAGTTTTACCGCCTGCAGGTGTTGTTTTGGCAGGTTCAGATGCCTGACGTTTATTAGCCATAACATCAATAACGATTCTGTCCGGTCTTTTGGTAACAGGATCTTTTTTTAAGGTAAACCCCTTATAATCTTTACTGCCAATGGCCTTTTGCAGAGGCACCTTCAGCACGGTTTTACCTTCCGACGTATCTAAACGCATTTCATTGGCAATATCGCTCTTTATCTTATGAGCACGGCCAACTTTGCTATTTAAATCTGCATCCATAGTTATCAGCATCGTATTGCCGTCAAAAGTTATTTTATAACCTGTCGGTTTATCACAGTCCACCACAAAACGCAGCACATTGGTTTTATCTACTCCCCAACGAACATCTGTTATTTCTGAGGCAAAAGCCGTTAAACTAAACATCAAACAGCTTACAAGTGCAAAAACAAAAACTAATTTCTTCTGCAAACGGCATCTCCCTTTCTTTCATCTCTAATACTTAATTTTATCATTTAAGCGTAAGTATTGTAAACATACCCTAACTTTTATCTGCAAAATTTAAGTGAAATCTTTTATTCTCCCTGCTCAATAATTCTGCGGGCCTGTGGCAAGTACTGGCTGATTTCTCCTGCTGCCATACCAATAATCCCTTTACTGGCCAAATCGCCAGCCAGCCCGTGCATATATACACCAGCTAACGCCGCTTCCTGTACAGAAATCCCCTGCGCAGCCAACCCGGCAATAATTCCTGTGAGCACATCACCGCTGCCGCCTGTAGCCATAGCACTGTTGCCGGTAGTATTGATATAAACATTGCCGTCAGGACAGCCTATAACAGTAGGAGCGCCTTTCAAAACGAGGACAGCATCCCACTCAGCAGCATATTTGCCTGCCAATTCCAGGCGTCTTGCGTCAACTTCAGCCGCTTCCAAATCCAACAGCCTTCCCAACTCTCCCGGATGCGGCGTTAAAACTTTCGGAGCCCTCATGGTATTTAAAATACCAACATGTCCCTGCAATGCAGTCAACGCATCGGCATCGATAATCACCGGCACTTCCACCGACTGCAGAATTTCCCGAATAACTTCCACCGTACTTCCAGACGTACCAAGACCAGGACCTATAGCCAAAACATCAGCTCTGCCGGCTTTGTCCAGCACTGCACCAGTGGCTCCTCCACCTAAAGCTCCCGGCATCCGCTCGATCAAACCTTCGACCATAATTTCTGTCAGTTTCACCGCTAATACTTCACGACTGCAAAGCGGCGTCAGCAAACTTACCAGACCAGCACCTGCCTTAACAGCCGCTTCCGAGCATAACGCAGCCGCACCTGTAAAACCCGGTGATCCAGCGGTGATAACTACCCTTCCCGCTTCACCCTTATGGCAGTTTCCATTTCTCTGCGGCAGTAAATCACAAGCAATATTCTCAGTTAACAAAAACTTTTTACTATCCATACGTTCTAAAAGTATTTTAGGCATACCAATATCGGCAACTATAATTTCTCCGCTTAATTCAGCTGCCGGATACAAAAACAAACCTGGTTTGGCAAGTGCCATAGTAACTGTAATATCTGCCTGCACAGCATTTTTATCTGCACTGCCTGTATCAGCACTGACACCGCTTGGTACATCAATGGACACAACCGGCACAGCAATACTGTTCATCAAACCACAGACACGTTGCTGTACCCCCTGTAAAACGCCATTAAACCCTGTTCCTAAAACAGCATCTATCACCAAATCAGCCTGGCGGCAACTAACTTCCGCTACATCCCAGCTGCCTCTGTCTTCCTTAAGTGCAAATAGTTCAATACCACACTTCCGGCAAATACGCAACTGCGCCGCAGCATCTCCTGTAAGTTCCTGCCACGGTGATACAAGAAAAACCTTTACCCGCGCTCCCTGATTGGACAGCCACCGTGCAGCAGCAAAACCATCACCGCCATTATTGCCCTTACCTGTAAAAACAACAATATTTTTCCCAAAACAATCTTCTAAAAAATCCGCAGCCGTTTCCGCTACAGCTTTACCAGCATTTTCCATCAGCACCATTGTCGGCAAGCCGATCTGTTCTGCAGACTGCTGATCTAAACTCTGCATTTCCTTAGCAAAAACCAGTTTCATCCTTATCCCTCCAATACAACCTGGGCCATAGCAAGTTCTTTAGTATGGCTCAACGAAAGATATATTTCTTTGACACCGCGTTCTTCAGCCAGAGTAGCAAAATAACCGCTCAAACGCAAACTCGGCTTTCCCATACAGTCATTATAAACTTCAATATCTATAAGCTTGCCGCCCCTCAAGCCTGTTCCCAAAGCTTTCAGCAAAGCTTCTTTAGCCGCAAACCTTGCCGCGTAACTTGCAAATTTCTGCATGCCACGGGCTTCACAATATTCTTGTTCAGCAGGAGAAAAAACTCTTGCCGCAAACTTTTCTATTGTCAGAGCTTTTTTCACTCTATAAATTTCTGTTAGATCACAACCGATTCCAACAATCACCAGCTACGCCCCCTCATAACCTTTTCCAATAAATACTGCTTGGCAAACAGCATAATATGTTTATATTATACATCCAGGTTACGTTTTCCTGCTATTTTATTTAATAAAATAGCTCAGCACCCCTAACCGGTACTGAGCTAAATCCTTTATTATACTGTAAGCAAACCTTTTTCTTCTAAAAACTTTGCTAAAAATTTACCAATACGATTTGTAAGTTTCAAACAGTTTTTCAGATGGTCACGAGTATTGAATTCGTACGGCATCAGATCTTTACACATTGTTGATCCAAATTCTTTTTCAAAACGATCGTGAAATTCTTTGGTAACAGGATAAATTTCTTTCAATGGTTTTTCTTCAGGAGTATTCCGTCCGATCAATGTACTGATAACCATTGTGCAACCGACTAAAGCGCCGCAAATATTACGGGCATGGCCAATACCGCCGCCAAATCCTGAGGCCAGGCGAAAAGCGTTATCATCAATATTTACGCCAGCATATTTGCGAAAAGCTTCAACTATCGCTTCGCTGCAATTATAACCACTCTTAAAAGCATTACCGACTTCTATGCCCATTTTTTCACTGAATTCACTCATTCTCGTCCCTCCTTTAATATCACTTATATGACTTAATTCTATCAGTTCTATAAAAAGTCCTGCTATATAAAGCTCCGTCTACTATATTATTTAAAAATAAAAACAGGACGGCAAAATCCGTCCTGTTTTTATTACAAACTTCTATTCAACTTTTGTAAGCCATAAGCCGTGTAAATTGCAGTATTCATAAACACCTACTACCTTGTCTCCGCCAGCCAATGCAAACTCAGCTTCCGGTTTAGAACCAACAGCCAGTTTCTTCCGTTGTCCGCCCTGTTCCGTCTCCAGATAGATCCAGGCAATATGATGTTCCTCTGTCATAGGATGCTCAACACTGCCAACTTTTACTTTTACAATATTACCTTCAATAGTAACTACCGGCAGATGTTTTTCCTGCGAAGCCTCCACTGTATTAGGTTTCAGTTCTGTCATAGGATCGCCGCAGCAAACGACATTTACGCCGCTGCTTTTGATCATACCAATCATATTACCACAATGTTTACAGATGTAGAACTTCTTTTCGCCCATTTGTACTCACTCCTTAATAAAATTTTATCACTTAATTATAAATGCGGCTTCAGCCGCGCTTAACCTAAAGCTACGTCTAAAATCATCATAATCGCAAAACCAATAATAAACCCAATCGTCGAAAGGTCCGCACTTTCATGTTCTCCACCACTTTGAGACTCCGGTATCAGCTCTTCGACAACGACATACAGCATAGCACCGGCAGCAAAGGCTAAGGCATAAGGCAAAATAGCCTCCATGGAAGTAACCATCGCCGCACCAATAACACCAGCTATCGGTTCTACCAGCCCGGAAGCCTGGCCATACATAAAACTTTTCATCCGAGAAACACCTTCGCGCCGAAGTGGGATAGAAACTGCAGCACCTTCTGGGAAATTTTGAATACCAATTCCCAAAGCAACAGCTACAGCTGCCAGCAATCCTGTTTCGCTCATACTATTCGCCGCTGCTCCAAAAGCAACGCCAACCGCCAAACCTTCAGGTATATTATGCAGCGTAATTGAGAATACAAGTAAAATGCTACGACGCCAATTAGTTGAAATCCCCTCTACTTCCCCTTCTTTTGCAAAGAAATGCGCATGCGGCAGTATTCTATCCGCCAGCCACAAAAAAGCAGCACCACTCAAAAAACCAATAGCAGCAACAAGCCAGGCAGGCAAACTGCTTTTTTCCGCCATTTCTATGGCAGGAGCCAAAAGCGACCAAAAAGAAGCGGCAACCATAATACCTGCAGCAAAGCCCAGCATCATATTTAAAACCCTTTTGTTAATCTCTTTAAAGAAAAATACCATCGCCGCACCAAGCGCAGTCATGAACCAGGTAAAACCTGTTGCTATCAGAGCTAACAAAATCGGATCGTTGATCTTCATCAATGATTCCATTTAAACAACTCCTTACCTTTATCCTTATTATAAGCTACTTGTGATACGCTTTCAAGTAAGCTCTTTATTATATAAATTTTGTATTCGTTTATGACGTTTATTAAACATCCACTTACAATAAAATGCAGATAACCGGAATCCCCGAAAGGACCCGGTTATCTGCATTTGGAGAAATGGAATATTAAAGGACATAACCACAGTCTGCTCTTACCGTAGTTATGACGGAGAAGTAAAGTTATGCTTTAGCTAAAGCCGCACCTAACTCGCGGCAGCTTTCAGCCATCGCTTCATCTGGGGCACCCAATACCAAAAGCCCCGGGGCAATCAATTCGGCACCAGCTGCTTTTATACGCTGTTCCCAATCACTCATATAACTTCCGCCCCAGCCATAAGAACCAAAAATCACAACCTTTTTCCCCTGCAAAAACGGTTCTAATGCAGTAAAGAACGGTTCAAACTCATATTCTTCCAGAACTTCAGCACCCATAGCACTGCATCCCAGTGCCAATGCTGAATATTCAGCCGCCTGTTCAGGAGTGATATCGCTAACGCTTTTGAGCTCTGCAGCAGTTCCAATACCTTCGGCCACAGCCTCGGCCATCAGTTTCGTATTACCGGTACCAGACCAATAAATAACAGGAATCTTTTCCATAATAAAACCTCCTTAAAAAGAAGCCGCTGCCAGATGTAAAGGTACGCCTTCAGCTACAGCCTTCAACAACCTGTCCCGGCATTTATTATATGCGTCAAACAAACGCTTGGCATACTCGACATCATCATATACTTTCCAATAACCGCTGCATTTGCAATTCTTGCCTTTATTTTTAATAAAGCCTTGGATATCCGCTAATGGATAACCTAAAAATATACCAATTTCATGCGGAAAATCCTGGCTGCAGGATATCTTTGCCCCTAACTGTCGGAGCAATGAATGCACCGAACCAGACTTATAACCAAGTTCTTGTAAATAACAGCTTATCGCTTGTTTCTGCAGCAAATCTTCAAGCTGCTGCGGCTGGTAAACCAAAATCAAAGTTCGTGCCGCACAATGACATAAAACTTCAAAAGCAATCCCCTTATCGGCAAACTGTTCCGTATAATCAGCCAAAAGCGGCGCGACTACAGGCATAGATGCAGTAGGGCAGCTGACAAGATTGGCCGGTTTGATTCCAGTCAACGCCGGTGCGCAATGGAAAGCCAGCAATTCATCAAAACTTTTAAAGCCATGTAATTCAAACTGCATGATAACTCCTTTGGGAAAAGTTAGTTTAGCTAACCAAACGTAGCTACCGGCAAGGCTCCGGTTATTATTCATAAGTGATAAAAGAAAGAAGGGTCGAAATCACACCGTCTGGTTAGCCCTGTCTAACTTGATTTTGAGTATAACACAAAAATTCCAAGTTAGCAATACCTAACTTGGAATTTTTATATAATTTTTTCTTTTTATTCCGCAGCTTCTGAAAATTTATTTACGTCGTTGAAACAATTTAAAAAGGTCGGTTTTCTCTTCAGACATCAAATTATAATCAGGCACTGCCGCCAACGCTTTATCCCTTGCTGCCTCCAAATCATGAAAAACGTCCCATTTGGCTGCATTAAGCGCTTTAATATTACTGATGCGCAGTAAATACGCAGGATGAAAAGTCGCTATACAATCAAAACCATGTTTTGTTTTAAACCATTTACCACGGTCTCTGGTGATGCGCATATCCTGATTGCCAAGATAATGTAAAGCAACACTGCCCAAAGCAACCACAACTTTAGGCTGTAATATCGCCAACTCCTTGTCAAGCCAACGCTGTGCACAGAAATCTGCTTCTGCAATATTCGGCGTGCGGTTACCCTTAGGACGGCATTTGATAACATTGGTCGTTAAAATACGGTCACGCGTCATCTTGGCAGCCCACAAAGCCTTATCCAACAACTGTCCAGACGGACCAATCAAGGGGCAGCCGTAGTCATCCTCCACGCCGCCAGGTCCTTCGCCCACAAAAACAATCGGACTGTCATAATTACCAAACCAGCCTACAGGAGCCTGTGCTGCTTCCCGCAGAGGGCATTCTCTGCAAGCCACTAATTCCTGAGCTAAACTTTCCAGCTTTTCTTGTTTCATACTTTTCTCACACCTATTTATAAAATTTTGATCATAGCCGGCGAGGCGAAGCGTGCTGATCTAACCTGACAAATGTCAGATGCTTTTTTAGCTCCTCACGGCTTTGCTCTAAAACAAAAGTTGTTGCCTGAATATTCCCGGAAACCGGTGAAACAAAACGTGCAAAACTATTCATCGTTATCAGTCTGCCATCAACTGTGAATACGCTTTGATTCATATTGATATACCATTTTTCCCTGTCATTGAGCACCCGTCCATCAATCTCAGCGATCAAAATATAATCTGCGCCCAGCTCCCGCGCTTTCTGATAAAATTTTTCCATTGCATAGACGCTGTCGTCATAAAGTTTTGTTTCCGTATCTACGATCACATACCGCGGCAGCATCATTTGATACTCGTTCATAATAAACCTTTTAATATCAGGCACATAGTCCCTTTTATCTACCTCAAGACTGCTGCCGATCCAAACAGCTACTAACGGTTCCGTTCCTTCAAGTTTTTGCATGGGTAGTTTTTCACGTACACCGGCAGCCTCTGCTTTGTCCAAAGCTGCATAATATTCTCGCATGCTATAATCAAAATACATTCCCATATCATGCTGAAAATCACTCAGCTTACGGGAAAGATTGTATTTATGATGCTTTCCAAACTGCTTGTAGCCTCCAAAAAATGTCTGCAGGCTTCCCGGCACAGGATCAGCATTATTAGTTATTCTGCGCAGATCTATCTTATCACCGTAGACTTCGGCAAAAGCAGCGTTGCCTATGGCAGGCGCGCCAAAAGTTATAACCGGCACACGATCTTTATCTATCCCCATACTTACAAGGCGTTCTGCCAGCAATGTAGCGACAGCTCCCCCCAGGCTATGCCCGGTAAGCAATACACGTGTATCTGTATTAGCCAAAATCTCATTAAACAAAACCTCATCAATACCGTCATCATTAGTATCGACCATTGTTTCTAAAACAGTATTGACGTAATCATTAAAGCCTTTATGTACCATTGGTACAGTTTTATCCTTTTCAGAATGTCCTGCATATTCAATAAATTCCTCAAGGCTGCGGCCGCCGTACGGCACCTTATCGGTGTTCAGGTTGACAGTCCAGTCACTCTTGCTGGCACTGCCGCGAAAAGCAACTATATAAACATCCCTGCCGCGTCGGGTTTTATTTTTTGCCACAATAAAATTGGCTTCCAATTTTCCTTTTTTTACTTTATGCGGTACTATCTTCCAGCCATAATCGCGCAAATAACCAAATTCCGGAGCATTTTCCGGGGAATATGCTCCTATACAGGCTGCTGCTGCAACTGTAGTCCAATGTGCATCACGATACGCCGCATCAATCATTTTCTTTTCCGCAGGCGTATACTCATGCGCCCAGCTTGTTCTAACCGGCACAAACACAACCAGCGCCAGCAGAACGCAAGTTAAAACCTTTATTATTGAGCGCATACTGCACCTCCGCTCCTAAAATTAATTAACATCATTTACAATAATTATAAATGAATGCTGCGAAAAACACAAAAAGAAAAACGCATTTCTCAATTGAAATGCGTTTAATACGACTTCTTTTGATTATCTTACCTAAAGTATCTAGTCCTTTTCTAATTTTGCCCTGAAAGAAATACTGCGCGGCGTATCAATATTGTCAAATTTCACAAGATGCGCGGCCTTGATCAAATCTACATCAACAACAGTACCAGAACCGAAAATACTATGCTTTACACGCTGCCCGACAGCCAGCGACGACTGATTTTCTTCATCAGCAAGATAACGCTCGTTGATAACAAGATAATCTTTTGTTTCTCTTATCAAACCTTCCTGCGGCTTTTGTGTATAATCAAGCAATGCCGGCTCTATATCCAGCAGAAAACGCGACGGATAGCGCGGAGAGCCATCAAAATTTCTACCTTCAGCTTCAGAAAGATACAGCCCTTTCTGTGCACGGGTCATTGCAACAAAAGCGAGTCTGCGCTCTTCCTCCATCTTTTGTATAGTATCTGTTTTCTTAGACGGGAAAACACCCTCATTCATCGCACATAAAAATACATAGGGAAATTCCAGACCTTTGGCCGAATGTACCGTCATTAATTTTACTTTATCACTATTATCAGCCGCATCGCTGTTAGTAAACAAAGCAATATGTGACAAGTAATGTTCTAAAGTACTTTCTTCCCCGCAGGAAGTTTCATATTCATAAACCGACTGTTTAAGTTCCGCCAGATTATCCAGACGTTCCTGACTTCCTTCTGTCCGCAGCATTTTTTCATAACCACTCTCATTTAAAATTGCAGCCAGCAATTCCGAAATTTGTCTTTCTGCATAATTAGCGGCAAAATTTTCGATCAATGCTACAAACTGTGCGGCTTTTGTCCCTTTAAAAATTTCATTATCCAAATTTGTCTCTAAAGAAATATACAGCGAGCATTGGTGCTTGACTGCATATTCCTGCAAAAATTTTATGCGCCGCTCCCCAAGATTTCTTTTAGGAACATTAACTACTCTTAAAAACGCCAGATCATCTTTATATGCAATCAACCGTAAATATGCCAAAGCGTCCTTTATTTCCATTCTGTTGAAAAACTGCACCCCGCTGTAAATAGCGTAAGGTATTTTTTCACGTAAAAAAACTTCCTCTACGATTCTGGTAATATAATGCGCACGATATAAAACAGTGATTTCCCTGTAAGAAGTCCTCTCGCCATGCAATGCCTGGATCTGCTCTGCTATCCACATCGCTTCACGCTCAGAAGTATCTGCATGATGGCATATAACCTTCCTTCCGTCTGCAATAGTTGGCATAAGATTTTTCTTGATCCTAAACTTATTTTTATCAATCAAATCATTAACGACCGAAACTATCTGCGGTGTAGAGCGATAATTCTGCATCATCATTATAGTTTTTACACTTGGAAAAATCTTATCAAAATCCAGTAAATAGCGCACATTAGCACCGCGCCAGGTATAAATCGTCTGGTCTGGATCCCCGACGATAAACAGATTTTTATGGTAACCACACAATACTGACATCAATTTGTACTGCAGTTCATCAATATCCTGAAATTCATCAATCATGATATATTCCAAACGTTGCTGCCATTTTATTTTAACAGCTTCATTTTGTTCGAAAATATATAAGGTAAATTTAATTAAATCATTATAATCTAGTCCGAAGCATTTTTTCTCCTGATATAAATAACCATAAAAAATTATATCAGACGGCTCTGTTGCAGTAAGATATTTCTGTCTCAATGTATCTAATGACATATTGAGCATATCCAGATAATATTCCGGTTCTTTAATTAGTTTTCTGATTTCAATCATATCCCGTGCTTTACTGAAAGTCATATTTCTAAGCGTCAATCCACGTTCCTCGTAAATAATTTTCAGCATAGAATCGATATCAGAATTGTCTAAAACAAGAAAGCTTTTTGGATATTGCAGAGCATGGCTGTCCTCCTGTAAAACAGATACGCAGAAACTATGGAAAGTACTGATATAACCAGTATCATTATCACCAGTCAGGTTATGGATTCGCTGACGCATTTCATTCGCCGATTTATTAGTAAAAGTTACACATAGAATATTCCCCGGCAAAATTCCGATTTCATTGACCAGATAGGCAAAACGCCGAGCCAGAGCCCTTGTTTTACCTGACCCTGCTCCGGCTATAACACGTATAAATCCTTCCGTAGAAGTAACAGCTTCAAGCTGAGACGCATTAAGTCCCTGCAGTATATTTTCCAATGCTTTACACTTCCTTTCCTAAAAATAATTTCACGTTTCTTGTTAACTCTCATTATAGCAATAAAGTTCATAACACTACAACACAACTGCTGCGTAATTAAAATTTTACGCCTGTCATTAAACTCAAAATTTTATAAAAAGGAAAAAAGGCGCTACCTTAAAGGTAGCGCCTTACTTTTCTGTTCATATGCTGCTATATATTAAAAAAAATTTTAATCTATATCAATTACAGACGAACAACGTTGGCAGCTTGTTCACCGCGGTTGCCTTGAACAACGTCAAATTCAACTGCTTGACCTTCTTCAAGAGTTTTGAAACCTTCGGATTGAATAGCGGAGAAATGTACGAATACGTCGCCACCATCTTCGCGTTCGATGAAACCATAACCTTTTTCTGCGTTAAACCATTTTACTTTGCCAGTCATTTTCTGGGCCTCCTAAAAATTACTTTAATGAGGAGCTAGAACATCTCACTCACCAGCCCATTATAGCCTATTATTTACAATAAAGCAACTCTCTTTTGCTATTTTTTGTAATTTTTTTAATATTTTTGCTTCTATTCCTTCATATTTTGCTTAATTAAGGCTAATTTAGCAGTTTTAGTCATTTTTTTGATTTCACATTCGCGATGCAGCGCTTCTTCCTTAGTTGACAGCGTTTCACTATAGACCAAAGTTACAGGACAGCGCCCACGGGTATATTTTGCTCCTTTACCGCTGTTATGCGCTTCAAGCCGCTTTTCCAAATCATTTGTCCAGCCGGTATAAAGTGATTCATCACGACAGCGTAATATGTAAACATACGCAGGCAAATTATTTTATAACCTCTACAGTTTCCATAATTACAGGATCTTTAGGGCGATCGCGAAAATCCGTAGGTACTACACCAATCAACCGTACAATATCCATCCCTTCAACAACTTTGCCGAAAATAGCATGATGCCCGTTAAGCCATGGTGTAGGTGCTAAAGTGATAAAGAACTGACTGCCGCCAGTGTTGGGCCCGGCATTAGCCATTGAAAGAATACCTTCGTCATCATGCTGCAGCCCCTCACCAAATTCGTCATCAATTTTATACCCTGGTCCACCCATACCAGTACCAGTAGGGTCACCGCCCTGAATCATAAAGCCGTCGATAACACGATGAAATACTACGCCATTATAAAAGCCTTTTTCTGTCAATTCAATAAAATTTTTAGTCGTTTTGGGCGCTTTATCTTCGAACATTTCGACGATAAATTCTCCTTTATTAGTTGTAAATCTGATTTTTCTGTTTTCACTCATTAAAAAAACCTCCTGAATTTATTGTTTATTTTTTTCAAACATAGCTTTTTGAATAGCATCAACAAGCAGAAAAACGCCTACACCTATTCCGGCCATCCAGGCTGGTGTCAGCGCAGCAGCCTGTGCGTCGCCATGTACCCACGGCACTGAAAATCCTATCATCAGAAAAGCTCCTTGTGCCACCTGTAGTCTCTGCGGACTGATACGTTTTCCGTCAATATCACCTTTGGCTTCTGTTACTGCAGCCATTCTTATTTCAGGTAAAAACAAAATAAAACAAAGCGCCATCAGATAGACATAAATCATCGAAAGACTGTGCGCTTTCATAGAAGTGTCGGCCATTGCTGTAACAGCAAACGCCAAACCGCCTAAATACAGGCTCCTGTAATATCCGCCCCTGATCTGGCTTTCAATAATATACGCCGTGCCCGTAAGTACTGGATAAAGCCAATATCCATCTTTCCCAAGCCAATAGGCAATAAAAATCAAGAAAACATTATCCCCGATCTTGTGCCGCGAACCGGAAGTACGGTTTAGCATCCGCAGGATAAACAGCAGCCACAGCAGAACAAGAACATTACCTTCTCCCAGAGTCAAAGCAGCGACAATACTCAGCCCTCCGCCAATAATACCACCCAGCTTGCGATCCGGATCAAGCTCCTGGGCAATCAGCCAGGAAAAGAAAAACGCAGCAGCCGTATTGAGCCCAAAATACATGGCAGTTTCTGTATCGGCACCGCCCATAGTTTTCCAAAAAGTTGCCGCTACCGACGTTAAAATAGTACAGATAAGTGCTATTCTTGTTATCCCATCAGTAAAATCAATAGGACGTCCTAACCCAAAAATACCACCTTCACTCAATGATGTCGCTGCGTTAGAATATTTATTGTCTTTTTTTCCCATGCTTTCATCCCTTACCTTACAGATTTATCATATCTTTATTAGTTTAACATAACTGCAGGCAGTCTGCGACTGCCTGCAACAAAAAAATTAAAATATTTTTGTTAGCTCTGCTAAAGTCAGAGCGAAAGCTGTAGTTCTGGGAACAGCTGTTTTTAAATCAACGGATTCATGATCAGTATGCTCATCGTAGTTTTCTACTCCCAATGCATCTAGAGTAGGAATATATTTTGCAGTTCTGTTACCGTCAGTCAATCCACCGGCGACCCATTCAGTAACATTACCACCAAATTCATCCCTGACGATCCTGCTGTAAACATCAACCATCTTCTGGACCTGCGGCGTTTTCTCCATCGGTCCTGTAACAATACCGCCCGTAATTTCAACTTTAGTTCCGGCAACAACTGCTTTATCTGCTAAAGCCTTGATCTCTCTGTCCAACCGTTCCTGCTCCGCTACAGAAAAACAACGAACATTGACTTCACAATAAGCATCGCCGGGAATGACACTGATCTTGTCATTGGTCGATCCAATAACGCCGACATTGACAGTATTCTGAGGAATAAACTGTCCAGAATCAACAATGCCGCGATCAGCTAACGCTTTTGCTGTAAAATCTTCCGGATCTCCAGGCATAGGGCTTGCTAATTTATGCAGCTCTGTAATTGTATAAGCAAGCTGATGAATAGCATTGGCGCAATGCTGTGAAGCATTGCCATGATGTCCGCCAATTCCTGTTACCTGAACCTTATACTTTGCATTACCCTTACGCTGTGTAACGATGCCCCAGTTAGGACGGGCTACGTCCATAATAACGGCAAAATCTGCCTGCTGAGAAAGCTCTGCCACAATCGCTTCGGCAGTCGGGGAGCCGCCTTCTTCTTCGCCGTTGGTATAATAAATAATTTCTTTAAAATCAGAAAATCCTGCTTTCAGCAAAGCTTTTAACCCGTAAATAACTTCCACTACAGTAGCCTTGTCATCACCGACGCCAGGCCCCCAGGCAAATCCATTCTCATCAACCTTAAAAGGACGTTTAGCCGCTTCACCGCGGTTGAATACCGTGTCAACATGTGCAACAAGCAGAATACTCAATTTTCCGCTTCCCTTCAGGCGAGAAATCAGATGGCACGCCCTGTCATTATAACGGAATTCAGTAACAGCTCCGAGCTCCTGCATTTTTTCCGCGACAAACTTATTAGCAGCTTCCGTTCCCTGCAAATCTCCATTCCCTGAATCGATATTAGTCAGCGTCTCCAAATCTTTTACATAAGCGTCATGCTGACCTGCCAAATATTCTTTTATCGTATCTTTCATTTTTAAAACTCCTTTCACGAATTCAGCTAGCGTATATATTCGCCGCCTGAAATGTTTATTCCTGCCGTACAGCAAATTAAAAAGGAGCTGCAGCAGCAGCTCCTTTTACTTATATTTTATACTATTTTTTCACCATGATAAGTTTCGCCGTCAATATCCGGCATGATATTGTGGCGTTTGCTCCACAAATCTTTATATTTAACAGCCTGTGCATGAATATTATCCAGATTACTTTCGTCAAGAGTTTTGATCACTTTGGCGGGAATGCCGGCAACCAGTGAAAACGGCGGTACTTTAGTTCCCTTTGTCACCACTGCGCCAGCTGCTACAATGGAGCCATGTCCTATAACGCTGCCATCAAGTACGGTAGCATGCATCCCTATCAGGCAATGATCTTCCACAGTACAGGCGTGCAGGATAGCACCATGACCGACAGTAACAAAATCACCAACAATGCAGGCATAATCATCGGCAACATGCAGGCAACAGTTATCCTGTATATTGCTGTAGCGGCCTACTTCTATACGATTAACATCGCCGCGAATAGTAACATTGAACCATGCACTGCTGTATTCTTTCATTTCTACTTTACCGATCAGGTCGGCACTTTCAAAAGCATGTGCTTTTTTGTCGATTTTAGGCATTTGCCCTTCAAATTCTTTTAACATATAAATCACTCACTTTCATGTGATAATCAGTATCCGTTACTATCTTAATTATTCACTCAAATTAAATTTTAGTCAAGAGCACAGGCCTTGTAATTCACTAAAGTTTCATAATGTAAGTTTTTAAACCGTTCCTTAAACTTCCGCAGTCTTTTTCACTTTCGTAAAATACGTATAACTGCCTGCCAGCAGTAAAATAATTCCCGTAATGACCAGAATATGACGTGTAAGCATATAACCGCCCAAAAAACCTCCCAGCAAAGGACCTATAACACCGCCGAACTGCTGCGCTGAAGTAACCAGACCAAAAGCCTTACCGCGCATTGACGGATCTGTGACCTCTACCAGGCGGGCGTTAACATTAGGTACAGCTCCTGCCAGGAATAAACCGTATACGAACTGGATCCCTGCAAACTGCCAGATATCCTGCACAAAAATCTGACACAGGTTGATAGCGCCGGCACAAAATAAAACAAAACAGAGCACCTTAGTGTAACCAAGCTGTTGACCACGTTTGCCCCAAAACGGAGCTGCAATGATACCGGCTATACCTGCCAGCGAAAAAATAATACCGGCAGCTTTAACGACCGATTCATCCATTCTACCCATCAAATGCGAAACATACATAGTTACCAAAGGCTGAATGATCATCGTGCAGACCTGGATCAGAAAGAACATCGTCATTACATACAGCAGCCCTTTATTATGCAAAGACTCCTGCAGATCCTGCCACAAATTGATTTTTGTTTTCTGTTCTTCCTGGCTGTGCGGCACATCTCGAACAAAAAGCACAACCATTACTGTCGCCAATCCTAAACAACAGCTGGCAACAAAAAAAGATAGTCTCATACCAAACCAGGAACTAAAATAACCGCCCATCATCGGTCCTAAAATACTGCCGCTGGCAACCGCAGTCTGCATCAGGCCCATTCCCCAGCCCATGCGGCTTTCAGGCAGTGTCGAAGACACCAGCGACATAGATGCAGGTACAAATCCGCTGATTAAACCAGTCAAAATACGCACACCTAAAAGCTGTTCCGGCGATTGCGAAATTCCTGCCAGCCAGTAGGTAAATGCGAGACCAAATCCTGCACGTATCGCCATACGCCGCTGACCAACCCTGTCAGCTCTTGCCCCCCAATACGGGGCCATAATCGAAGCGCCTAAAAAAGTTACCGAATAGACAAGACCGCTCCAAAAATTTACTTCACTACTTTCAACATGCAGCTCTTGTAGTAAATAAACAGGTAAAAACGGAACTACCATCGTATAACTGGCGCATGCAAAAAACACGCCACACCATAATACGGCTAAATTACGCTGCCAGCTGATAGCCCCTGTGCCTCTCTCATCCAACAAGGACATAGACTCATCTCCAAACCAACTATTATTAATTTGATTATATCATAGCATTTATATAAAAAAAACTCATAAAACTGTTTTTCAACCGCCGCAGCAACAAAATAACTACTGCCTATAATTTTTTCTTAACAAATTGGGCAAATGACTTTTTACAGTTTTTCTTGTATAATATCTATAATATTATTTACAATATCATTTAATTTAGCTAAGAAAAGGAGCACACCAGTGAACGGATTTGAAAAGCAGGAATTAGAGACCCAGGGAATGATGAGCAGGCTCTTTGGCAGTAAGCCCGGTCATAACGCCTTAGTTGAAATAAATAATTTTTTGGCAGAAAGTACTGCTGCTACTGAATTAACCGAAGAGATCGTCAGCAATTTTATCAAAAACTGGGGAGCAAAATTTGACAGCAGCAATATCGAATACCGCAGCAGTATGTACCGTAAGGTAGCCGACCATGTATATATTAGCGCAGTAAGCAAAGATGACCCCGTTTTCGAAGAAACAAAACATCTCGCTCAAGTTTTAGAACTTCCAGAAAAATTACAGCGTTTAGCTGATAACGGAGCTAAAAAAGTAGCTTACTTCTCTCGCTGTCGAAAAATAATCAGTGGAGAAGAACCTCTAACAATCAGCGAAATCAATAATGTTTTTGGTTATGATTACGAAGATGGCTATGATATACGAGTTCAGGTATTTCACGACTACTTGAATAAAAAATTTGACGAAATAGCTGAGCAGCAGCGGTTCAGTCCTGATGAAGAAACCGCTTTGAGGGAAATTTGTACAAAACTCGATATACCTTATGAATTCAAACCCAATATTCAAAATGCTTTAGATAAATACCGTTATTTATGGTCAGCCGAAAATGCTCCTTTAGGAGATATCAAAGTCGACTTTCCGCTGAACGAAGGAGAAATATGTCATGCCGCAGCTCAGCAGGCAGGTTTCTGCGAACATAAAACAATAGAGAAAGAAGATAACTATTTTGAATTGACCCGCCGCTTGGAAATAGACGAAACAATTTCTTTTAAAGGCGAAAAAATCGAACATCCCCATTTTACTGAAGAAGTAACCGCTGTTGTCGATATCGGCTATCTTTTCTTTACGAACCAGCGCATCATTTATTTAAGCAACAAAATGGCAAAGGTTGTAGAACTCAACGATTTGGATAATGCCAATCTTTCAGTAAATATCATTTATTTTACAAAAAAAGACGGTGAATCCATAGCAATCAAATTTAATGATGACGTAGCAGAAGTCATGTTTGCAATCTTTAAACGCATTTTGAACGAACGTCAATAGACCATGGAGGCTTGAAAATGCAGGAAAAGATCCGTTTTGTTGAATTAAAAGACAGCACCGGAATTTTAAATATTTACACGCCTTATATTCTGGATACAACTATTTCTTTTGAATATGAACCTCCATCCCTGTCAGAATTTACTGAACGTATTTCAAACATCAGCAGTAAATACCCTTATCTAGTTTATGAACGAAACAGCAAAATCTTAGGTTTTGCCTACGGCTCTCCTTATCAGGAACGCATCGCCTATCTTTACGACGCTGATCTTTCAATATATCTGGCTCCAGAAGCCCAAAACAGCGGTATTGGCAAAAAACTTTACAGCTGCCTTTTGGACCTGCTTCAAAAACAGGGTTTTTATAATGTTTATGCATGCATTACTGCTAATAACCAACGCAGTATCGATTTTCATGCTGCCTTTGGCTTCAGAAATCTTGGTCCGCATCCTAAAGCCGGCTATAAATTTGACCAGTGGCTGGATATTATCTGGATGGACAAACAGCTGCAGCAGCCTGACGGTTCTCCGCGTCCTTTAAAACCGATCAGCGCTTTTAACAACAATGATATTTTAAAACTTTTCTAAAAAAATAAAAGGAGTACATCAATTGATGTACTCCTTTTATTTTTCGCTTAGAAGTATTCCAGTTCACGTTCACAGATAGCACCGGTAACAGGATCTAACTTTAATTCTCCATCAAATTTATCAGTCAAAAAGTCGGCAATATAGTAAATATTATTTCCATCCTGCCCTTGAGTAATAACGATTTCATAGGCATTAGGATAATTTTTCAAAACAATTTTTTCTATATCATCCGGAGTTTTAGTAACCATAGTACTGCCCATAACAAATGTAGCACCTTTTACTTCGATTTCCTGCACCTTGGCCGTAGCTGTATTAACATCTACAACATAACGTTCCAAAGTATTAGGGTCTTTAAAAGTTATGATACTGGTATCACCGTCCACATTATAACCAACCAGTTCGCATACAGCAGGTATTTCTGCTTTTGCTGCATTAATAGCTGTCATACTGCGGTTTACCTGACTATGCGCGGCAGCAGCCATAGAAGTAAAGGCCAGCATCATTAATACACCTAATGTTAATACAAGATTTTTGAATTTCATAAAGTCCACTTCCTTAAATATTTTTTGCATTACTGCTTACGAATCTAATTATAGGACTTTATGAAAAAACATGACGTTATATAATCTTACTTAATCGTCAAAGATAATTTTTAAAGATTTTAAAAATAGCAGCTTCCATACTTTTTATTCAACTGTTATTTTGCCAGGCTTTTAAAATAATAATTAATTTCCTGCCACAGCTCTTTTTTGTCATCTAATACCGTACGCAGGCGCTGCGGATAAATACCGTTTGTCTTATATATATCCAAAACATATCTTATCGCATCTGCCACCATCTCTTCCTTTAGAGGTACTGGGATATGCTTTCCCTGGACAGGTCTGTTCCCTAACAATCCACCAATATATATTTCAAATTTTCCTGGTTCTGTAAAAGAGGGCACAACCCCAATATCCTGTGCCATAGCCTTACCAAGGCTATTAAGACAGCCAAAGACACCGATTTTAAATTTTTTAGGTACATCAATACCATAAAATTCTTTATCTAGTCTGCAGGCAAAAGCATGCACATCAAACATACCTTTACGGCAGTCAGTACCTTTGCATGCCACAATAGCCCGAACTGTCGCACCTGTTCCACCTAACCGAAGTTTTGCTGCCTGTACTGCCTCAATCGCAGGCTCCAACTCACTCTCACTGACACCATTCAATTCAAAAGTTCCTCTGCTGGTGGCTGTAATCTTACCATTGCCAAACTTTGCTGTTAATTCTGACAGCCGCAAAAGCTCCTCAGAAGTAAATTCACCGCAATTTCCTAAAATACGCAATGCATACTGATTCTTTTTCTGTGGCAATACACCAAAAATCATTTTATCTCACTCCATTCTTAATCATATTCATATCATACTACGAATATGATTATAAGCAATAAATAAAACAAAAAAATTCTGCAGCTCTGACAAATAAAAAACGCTTCACGAAAATTCGTGAAGCGTTTATCTTCTCATTTGGTGCGGTTGGTGGGATTTGAACCCACACGGGTCTCCCCGCCACCCCCTCAAGATGGTGCGTCTGCCGTTCCGCCACAACCGCATTGTGGTTAAAAATTACCGTTATAGACAAAAATGGTGCGGTAGAGAGGATTTGAACCTCCACGGGGTTGCCCCCACTAGCTCCTGAGGCTAGCGCGTCTGCCGTTCCGCCACTACCGCATTACAATTGCCTAAATCAGCAACAGTGATATAATAGCACACTATTACAACTCCGTCAATACTTTTTTAACCTGTTTTTATATAATTTGTAATACTCATCCCGATCATACAAAACTTTCCTCACATATTCACGTGTATCACTGTAGGGAATATCCTCGATTCTATTAAAATCGTAATCCCAATTATTTTCCTGCATCCACGCTTTTGTATTGCCACGACCGGCATTATAAGCAATCATCATCAAGACCCAGTTCCGCTGAAATTCATATTCCAGTTCTCCAAGATACCAACATCCTAAACGGATATTAGCGTCTGTACGATATAAATCCAGTGGGTCAAAATTTTTGATTCCCATCTGTTCGGCGATCCATGCCCCGGTATCCGGCATAATCTGCATTAGTCCGATTGCTCCAACCTTAGATACAGCCTTACGATCAAAATTACTTTCATTTTTTATGACTGCCGCCACTAAAAAAGGATCAATCTTGTTTTTCCCGCTGTATTCCAAAATCTCGCCTTGATAAGGCCACATATAAACAAACCGCATTTGTACTTCGTCAGACGTCCAAATTTTCCAGCCCAACAACGAAACTGCACACAGCAAAATCAGTACAAACCAAATTTTGCGGCTGTTGTTTTTCTTTTTTCGACGTCTGGCCAAACTCAATCCTCCATCTGTAATACTTTTTCCCATTCTTTTTTTACTGTCAGCTCAGTTTGCTTCAGGCTGCCACTGTTGTCAATGATCAAATCCGCATACTGACACTTTGCAGCCAAAGTCATTTGTGCCGCAATACGAACCTCTACTTCCTGCTGCGACATTCCGCTGCGTGCTATAGCACGCTCAATCTGAGTCTGTTCGTCAACTGCAACCAGCCACACTAAATCAACTTCTTTATACCAGCCGCATTCGATCAACAGCGGCACGTCAAGCACCGCTGCTGATAAATTCTGCAGCCTGCACTGTTCTAAAAATTTTTTTGCTTCACTGCGCACATAAGTATGAACTATGCTTTCCAACTGCCCCAACGCTGCTTTATTTTCAAAAACCAGCTGTGCAATCTTCTGCCGGTCCAACTCCCCGTCAATTGTCAGGTAATCTCTGCCAAAAACATCTACAACCTGTTGCAGCCCCTGTGATCCACGCGCAACTGCCTGCCGGCTTGCAATATCCGCATCAAAAATATGAGCTCCCAGTTTCTGTAAAATCGAAGCGACAGTACTTTTTCCAGAAGCAATACCACCTGTTAACCCAATAGTTTTCATAACTTCACTCAGTGCTGGCATTTGGCACAGTAAGTAGTGCCTCTGCCGCCAACCTTTGTCGTGGCTAAAGGCTCACCGCAGGTTTTACACGGTTCGCCGCCACGTCCATAAACAAGCAGATGATTTTGATTGTCACCTTTATTACCTTCGCCATCCTTATAATCACGAAAAGTGGTTCCTCGATTGGCAATTCCCTGTGCAATCACTTTGTTCGCCGCTTCATGCACAGCTTCGATTTCCGCACGCGTCAAAGTATTAGCTATACGTGTAGGCAAAATTCCAGCCAAAGCCAAGCACTCATCAGCATAAATATTTCCCAGTCCGGCAATAACAGTTTGATCAAGAATCAACGTTTTGATTGGCTTGCGGCTTTTAGCAGCTATCGGGGCCAGATATTCAGGATTAAACCCTACTGTCAGCGGTTCAGGCCCCAAGGTTTCATAACCTGCAATGTAACAATCATCATCCGTAACTAAATACAGTGTTCCAAAAGTTCTTATATCACAGAACCACATAGTAACACCGTCAGTCAATTCAAATTTTATCTTGGCATAAGGCGGTGCTTCTAAATCACTAGCCTGTGCCACCAAAGACCCGGTCATACGTAAATGCACGATAAGTTTTTGATTGACACCTGTTTTCAGCACCAGATACTTTCCGCGACGGCAAACGTCTTCAATCGTACGACCGGTCAGATTTTTGATAAATTGCTCAGACGATGGATGTTTGACCAGCCTATCCAAATATACTTCAACTTTAGTAATGGTTTTTCCCTTAATATGCGGCAGCAAAGTCTTTCTGACCTGCTCCACTTCTGGCAACTCCGGCATGGATATCCCTCCTATTTGGTCTGTGCCCAGTTTTTCCCCCAGGCAACATCGGCAGTTAGCGGCACACTAAGAGAAGCAGCGCTTTCCATTGCTTTTTTTACAAGCTGTGCCACCAGCTCTTTTTCCGTTTCCATAACTTCTAATACTAATTCATCATGTACCTGCAGCAAAATGCGGCTCTTGACTTTAGCATCAGAAAGTGCCTGTTCAACTTTAAGCATCGCTATTTTGATTATATCCGCCGCAGTCCCCTGAATTGGCGTATTGATGGCAGTGCGCTCAGCAAAACTGCGTAAGTTAAAATTACTGTGCCTGATATCAGGCAGATAACGGCGACGTCCAAACATTGTAGCTACATAACCCTGTTCCCGAGCATGATTGACCGTATCATCCATATATTTCTTTACCCCTGTATAGCGGGCAAAATAATTTTTTATATACTCAGCTGCTTCACCGCGGCTGATATCCAGCTGTTTAGCAAGTCCAAAATCACTTATACCATAAACAATGCCAAAATTAACTGCTTTCGCACGAGTACGCATCATTGAATCGACCTGTTCCAACGGCACCCCAAACACCTCTGCCGCTGTACGTGCGTGTACATCCTGACCATTCAGGAAAGATTCCAAAAGCAGCTTATCCTGTGCCATATGTGCAAGTACGCGCAGTTCTACCTGAGAATAATCGCAAGACATCAACCAGTCATAACCAGTCCCCGGTATAAATATTTCACGGATCCTTTTACCGATCTCAGTTCGTACAGGAATATTCTGCAAATTCGGGTCAGTACTTGATAACCTTCCTGTTGCCGTTACCGTCTGTTGAAAATGCGTATGAATTCTCTCTGTCGCATGATTGATCAGTGGGCGCAGCCCTTCCAGATATGTTGAATGCAGTTTTGTCAGCTTGCGATGTTCCAGGATCGTCGTGATCAGAGGATGCGAACCTTCCAGTTGTTCCAAAACAGAAACATCTGTCGAATAACCGGTCTTTGTCTTTTTTATAATAGGAAGCCCCAACTTTTCGAACAGCAGTACACCTAATTGTTTAGGAGATTTCAGGTTAAATTTTTCACCGGCCTGTTCTTCTGCCAAAATCTCTAAAGCAGTTATCTGTACTGCCATTTCTTTTGTAATACTCTCTAGCAGCTTCACATCCGGCTTAATTCCAGCTAATTCCATTTTTGCCAGCAAATAGGCCAGCGGCAGTTCCATTTCCGTATATAGTTTATACAATTCATAATCCCGCAGTTTTTGTTCAATAAGCGGAAGTAACGCCTGCAAATCAGCGGCATTCCCACCGTTATTTGCAGCCAGATAACGTTCTGCAACTGCCTTCAAACTATAGGAGCTGCGACCTGGTTCAATCAAATAAGCAGCTATACCTATATCATCAACTATACCGTCGGCTTTTTTATTCAGGCACATACAAGCCTTATAAATCTCTTTGCTGTCGCATGTAACTTTCAATTGTTTGTAATCAGACAGCCATTCATAAAAAAAGTTCCAGGCCCCGCTGCCTTCCTGCAATTTATAAATTTTCCCATCATTAAAAATTTCCACTGCAGTAAAATGGATTTTAGGTAACTCGCCGCCGCAAACAGCAGTAAATGCAACCTTTTCCTGCTTTTGCTGCAATAACGCAAAGAATTCTTTGCCCTGTTCTGCTGTTTCTAAAAGCGCAATTTCTATATTGGCGTTTTCCTGACCGATACTTTCTCCAAAAAGATCAAAGGTACCGTCACTGCCGCCCAAAATAGTCTGGAATCTCTCATGCAAATTTCGGAACTCCAATTCCTGCATTAAAGGCCTTGCCTCATCCGACATAGCTTTCAGTTCATATTTATCAAGATCAAGATCGACTGGAACTTCTGTAAAAATGGTTGCCAGCTTTTTTGAAAGCAGCGCAGCATCCTTATTATTTTCTAATTTCTCTTTTAAACTTTTTCCGCTGATTTGCGCAATATTTTCTAAAACCTTCTCTACTGTTCCATATTCACAAATCAACTTCAAAGCAGTTTTAGGGCCTACACCGGGAACGCCAGGAATATTATCTGAACTGTCACCCATCAGTCCTTTTAAATCAATCAGCTGTTTTGGCGACAACCCTTCATAATCAGCGGCAAATGCTGCAACATCATACGCCTTGATATCAGAAATCCCTCGCTTGGTAAAATAAACCTTTACCCTGTCATCCAAAAGCTGCAATTCATCTTTGTCGCCGGTTACGATAATAATTTCTGCGTTCTGCGGCGCATGTACGGCAAAAGTACCGATAATATCATCAGCCTCGTAGCCATCAGTTTCAAGAACAGTGATGTTCATAGCTTCCAGCAAACGCCGGGCCAGTGGAAATTGTTCGCTCAGTTCACTGGGCGTAGGTTTACGCTGCCCCTTATAATCTGCAAACATTTCCGTTCGGAAAGTTTTACGTGATTTATCAAATGCAACTGCCAGCCATTTAGGTTTTACATCACCCAAAAGCTTCACCAGCATATTACAAAAGCCATATACTGCGCCAGTATGAACTCCCTGCTTGGTCATCAACGGTGGCAAAGCAAAAAATGCCCTGTGTATCAAACTGCTGCCATCAATAACTAAAAATTTATCAGCCATTTCTTCACCACTTTCCTTAACGCTCAAATTATCCTGTTCATATTTAAATATTATACCACAAGGGTAGTGTTCTCACTAGACTCGAAAATATGTGAAACTACTGTAAAATACCCTTGCCGGAAAATAATAAAACAGCTTTCGCTGTAAGCAAAAGCTGCCTGCCGTCATTTCATTAATTTAGGATAATCACGCTGTAATTCTGTAATATGATAAATATATACAGTATTTTCAACCTTGCGGTAAATACAGGCATACTTATCTATCATCAGCATCAAATATTTTTTCTCATTCAAACTGCTCAAGGGTGTTTTGTTCCCCAGCATTGCAAAATCCTGTAGTTCCTTTAGTTTACTAACAATACTACATGTCACAGCACTTGCTTCAAGTCTCTTACCCTGTCTGCTGTAGACAAACCCAATTTCCAAAAGATCGTGCCATGCCTGCGGTAATATCTTCAATCCTGTACGTATTGCATAATCAGTCAATAAATTTCGCCTTCAATCTGGCGATAGCGTCATCTCCGTCAAAAAGCTCTTCGGCACTTTTTTGTCTGTCTAAATCTGCCTGCATAACAGTATGATAGAACTTAAACTTTTCTTCACGCTGTTCAAAAGTTTTGATGCTCATCACAACCAAATCACCTTTACCATACTTCGTTAAATATACAATTTCGCCGCTTTGATGCGCATATTCAGAAATCAAATTATAATCATTTCGCATAATTGTAGCTGGTCTGATAATCATTGCAAGGCCTCTTTCTTAATAACATTGCTCTAATATACACCCTAACAAACATTTTTTCAACAAATTATTTATAAAACATAAAAAACAGTTTTTATACCCTGGAACATTTGCAAAATAAAAAAGCTTCACTTTTCAGTGAAGCTTTTTTATTTTATTCAGATGATTATCGGAATAATTCATTAACGTTCTTTTGATCAAAGTTTACTTTAACACCGTAAACAGGGCAGGAAGCACACTCATAATATTATACCTTAAGACAGATTAATATCAAACAAATCTACTCCAATATTATTATCATTGTTTTTCACTGCTAAGCGGCATAAAGTAATATCTGCAGCTTCATTTTTAACTGTAGTTTTTATTGTTTGTACAAAATTAAAGAATTGTTTCAGCAATACTCATACCAACCTGCAATGCCTGTTTATTTTTCTCTTCAGTGCCTTTCGGTACGCGGTTCAAAACAGCTTTGACCAGCGATTCTTCACTGACGATGCCGGTCAGCTTCACCAAAGCTCCCAGCGCGATGATGTTGGCAAAAAGCGCTTTGCCAAGCACTTCTTTGGCGCTGTGGGTGATCGGCAGCTCGTAGACCTTGCCGCCGAAGTCAGGCACGTCGCTGACGAAAAGACTGTCGGTGATCATAACGCTGCCTGCCGTCAGGTCGTGTGAATATTTGGTAGCCGCTTCCTGGCTCATTGCCAGCAGCAGGTTCGGGTCGGTCACTTTCGGGAAGTGGATCGCTTCGTCAGAGATAATGACCTCTGCTTTAGAGGCGCCGCCTCTGGCTTCCGGGCCATAAGACTGGGACTGGATCGCCAGCTTGCCGTCTAAAAGCGCCGCCTCTGCCAGAATGATGCCGGCTGTGATCAGGCCCTGGCCGCCGGTACCGGATAAACGTAATTCCTGTTTCATGATTATTTACCTCCCTGCGCTCTGGCGATCAGCTCGTCGTAGGCTGCTGTATATTCCTGTCTGCCTTCAACCTGATACAGTACGCCGATCGGGAATTTGCCCGCTTTTTGTTCTTCGGTCATTTTATCCCAGGCTGCCAGCGGTACTGCGTGGTCGCGCTGCCATTTCATCATGTCGGCGGGACCGCCCATTTTATTCTGGCGTCCGTAGGAGATAGGGCAGGCAGTAACAGCTTCGATCAGGCTGAAGCCTTTGTGTTCGATACCCTTGGCGATCAGGTCGGCCAGGATCTGGGCATGGAAAGTGGTGCCGCGGGCGACAAAGGTAGCGCCGGCCGCTTTGACCAGCTCGGCTACGTTGAAGTCCTGTTCGATCGTCGCATAAGGAGCCGTCGTCGCTTTGGAGCCTGTCGGTGTCAAAGGCGAATACTGGCCGCCGGTCATACCGTAAATACTGTTGTTGTAAAGTACGACGGTCATATCGATGTTGCGGCGGGCAGCGTGGATCAGGTGGTTGCCGCCGATCGCTGTAGCGTCGCCGTCGCCGGTAACGACGATGACAGTCAGGCCGGGGTCAGCCAGTTTAACGCCGGTCGCTACCGGCAAAGCGCGTCCATGTGCGGAATGGACTGTATTGAAATCTAAATAGCCGGAGGCACGGCTGCTGCAGCCGATGCCGGAAATAACTGCGACTTTGTCTTTATCAAGGTCAAGCTTGGCAACTGCCTTGACGATGGTGCCGGTAACGACACCGTTGCCGCAGCCGGGGCACCAGATATGAGGCAGGCGGCCCGGACGGAAATATTTATCGATCATTGCTTCCATGTTCATAATCAAATCTCCTCTCCTTCTTAGGCCATAGCCTTTTTGATCTCAGCCAGCAGCTGAGCGGGGGTAGCCGGTTCGTTGTCGTATTTTGCGTACAGCGCAACCGGTACCTGTCCTGCGACGACGCGCTCTACTTCCAGTACATACTGTCCGTAGTTGAGCTCGTGCACCAAAATACCTTTGACCTTGGAGGCCAGTTCTTTGATCTGCCTGTCAGCCAGCGGCCAGATCGTGATCGGGCGCATCAGGCCGACCTTGAGACCTTCCCTGCGTGCCATATCCACAGCTTCGTAAGCGGTGCGGGCACCGCCGCCGAAGGCGATAACTGCATATTCGGCATCTTCCATCTGGTAGTTTTCTACCTGGACGATGTCGTCAAGATTGTTGTAAAGTTTGTCATGCTGACGGTTGGTAGCGGCTAAAGTAGCAGCCGGTGTACCTTTCGGGAAACCGGTCTCGTCGTGTACCAGACCGGTGACGTGCCAGCGGTAGCCGCTGCCGAAAGCGGGCATGGCGGGTACAAGGCTGTCGTCGGTAGCGTAGGCTTTAAATTCTTCGGGGCTGCATTCAGGCTGTTTACGTTCTGCCTGCGGGATCTCGCTGTAATCGTTCGGCAGTTCGATCTTCTCGCGCATATGGCCGATAACTTCGTCCATCAGCAGTACAACGGGAACACGGTATTTTTCGCTGAGAGCGTAAGCGCGCAGCGTCAGTTCAAAGCATTCAGGCACGCTGGCCGGGGTCAGGGCAATGAGCCAGTGATCGCCGTGCGTGCCCCAGCGGGCCTGCATCAGGTCGCCCTGGGAAGGAGAGGTAGGCTGGCCGGTAGACGGGCCTACGCGCTGCACGTTGACGATGACCAAAGGGATCTCGGCCATGCAGGCATAACCGATCAGCTCCTGTTTTAAAGAAAAGCCGGGTCCGCTGGTCGCGGTCATAACTTTTTTGCCGGTCAGCGCTGCGCCGATAATAGCGCCCATGGAAGCGATCTCGTCTTCCATCTGGATGAATTTACCGCCGACGAGAGGCAGGCGTTCAGCCAAAGATTCAGCAACTTCGGTAGAGGGTGTGATAGGGTAGCCGCCGAAAAATTTTACACCGGCAGCGATGGCGCCTTCGACCACTGCCTGGTTGCCTTGTAACAAAAGGATTTTGGACATGATTTCAACTCCTCCGTTTTACTTTTCTACAAAAATCGCAAAGTCAGGGCAGCGTGTTTCGCACTGGCCGCATTGGATACATTTATCCTCGGCGACCACCTCTACTTTTTCGATCTCGCTGATTGCCAAAACCTGTTTGGGGCAAAATGCTACGCAGATCCCGCAGCCTTTGCAGCGATTTGTATGGACCTTCAGACTCATAATCGCGACCTCCTTCTTTCCTTTGATAAATTTGATACCGGTTTGATTTTTTTATCAAACCGGTATCAAGAAATTTTATTGTAAAAAAATTACCACAAGCCCAGTACTTTCCAATATCCCAGACCGACCGTCATATAAAGGACAAAGTTAAAAGCAACTAAAACTGCTCCTATTTTCCACCATGTCTTTTGCGGCACATAACCGGTCCCAAACAAAACCGGACCTACTGCACCACCGTAATGAGTCAATAAACAGCCATATGCTGAAGATGCACCAAGCAAAAATACCAACGGAAGCGGTGGTACCTGAGCCACAAGCCCTAAAGTGAACAAGACAGGAATAAATGCGCCTACATATGCACCCATGGAAGCAAACACATATCTGACCAGAATACTTATCACAAGCAAAATCCCCATAACAAGAGCTTGATTGACGCCGACAAAATTCATATGCTCACCAACTACTTTTGCCAGCCAAACGAAAAATTTTGCTTTACTCAATATTCCGGAGATCCCCATGATAGCTCCGTACCAGATAAGAGTATTCCATGCACCATTATTCGCAAGTACATTCTTCCAATCAATAAGTTTAAATATAGCACAGCAGGCAAAGAACAATAAGGCTACAGCAGTGCCGTCCAGTTTAGTAAAGCTGCTTGTTGCCCAACCAAGAATTGCCAGAACAAAAAATATTACCAGTAATTTCTCTTTTCCTGTCATTGGCCCAATCTCTCGAAGTCCTTGCGCCGCCAGTTCTTTATGATTAGAAATCTCTTTAAGCTCAGGCGGATACACTTTGTAAATCAAATACGGAACTACCAGACAGACCAAAAGCGCAGGAAAAGCAAGACCGATAAACCAGTCCATCCAGCTGATATCTACTTTTAAAATATCTCTGGCAAAACCTACCGTAAGAATATTAGGAGCACAAGCTGTTAGAAAAACTGCCGAAGTAGACAAACTGATCGCGTAACCGCTGATCGTTATATACGAACCGATTCTGCGTGGGTTATCTTCAGGTTCAGAATTCAGAGTGCTGGCAACATTTCTGAAAATCGGATAAACGATACCACCGGAGCGAGCTGTATTAGAAGGTGTCGCAGGGCTTAAAATAAGATCTGTCAGCATCTGTCCATACACCAGCCCCAAGGATGATTTGCCAAATCTTCCGATCATCCAGTAAGCAACACGTCTACCAAGCCCTGTATCAGCAAAAGCCTGCGTAATAAGAAAAGCTGTAAATACCAGCCACACAGTGCCGTTACCATAACCACTGAGTAGTTGACCGACTGGAACGATAAAAGATCCAAAGGCTATCACACTGAGCATTACCACCGCTTCACCCGCCGGCCTCAGGATCAGTCCTAAGATGGCTGCTATATAAACAGCAAATATTTTCCAGGCCAGCGGTGTCAGTCCACTGGGAACAGGTACCATTAAAATAGAAACCGGGACTAATAATAAAAGCAACCATCGTACTACCATAACACTCGCCTTCTTTCTTTATTTATCCAAATAACTTTTATTTAAATCATACCCACAAAAGCCTTCAAGCCTTCAAAATTCAGCATATCGCATTTGTTGACAATAACCCCTTCCGGACTTCTCAGCGTTCCATCGCCTTCTTTAGCATGATTAGCGATAATGTGTGCAACTTCAACAGGCAGTCTATGTTTTACCGCAAGTGCACAGCCAGAAAATGGATGTCGGAGATTTTTTCCCAGCTGTGATTTCTGTGTTTTACCATCAGCAGTCTTTTCATACTCAATCAACTTTCCTACATCATGTAAAAGTGCTCCTGCCAACAGATAATCTTTATTAAGTTTAAATTTTTCTCCGTATACTTCCCATTCTTCATAAGCTTTCATAGACATTCTTGTAACCGTTCTGACATGGGTCCTGTAACTGATCACTGTATCCGGTATCAATAAAGTAAAGGGTATTGTATCAATATCATTTAGCTGCCATCCGCCTGTCTTCAACGCTTCCTCGTATGTTTCTACCACCTTTTTCTGCAGCTCCTTGTCACTGATCATTACAATTTCAGGAAAAACATCATACCAACTGTTATACATATTATTCACCTCTTTTTATAAAATCACGGCAAATCGTAAACAACATCAATAATTGTACCATCACGGTATTCTACTAAACCACAAACTCTATCACCTAAAATCGTTTTTTCAGCAACTCCAGCCAGTTTTTGCGCTTTCTGATGTAATTCTTCTACTGTCATTACCGGCAGTGATGTTTTTTGTAAAATTTCATATAGATCAAGCCGTTTCGGATTAATTGCAATCCCGTAATCAGTTACTAAAACATCTACAGTTTCACCGGGAGTGACTACTGTTTGTACCTTTTCCATCAGCATCGGCAGCCGTCCACGCAAAAGCGGCAAAGCTACTATCGTCACCTCAGCTCCAGCAGCTGCATCAGGATGACCACCAGGTGCACCAATCAACTTACCATAAGAATCAGTAAGTACATTAACATTAAAATTAATATCTACTTCCGTAGCACTTA
The DNA here is from genome assembly GCF_003945365.1 of Phascolarctobacterium faecium. Taxonomy (NCBI): domain Bacteria; kingdom Bacillati; phylum Bacillota; class Negativicutes; order Acidaminococcales; family Acidaminococcaceae; genus Phascolarctobacterium; species Phascolarctobacterium faecium. The sequence continues at coordinate 2,362,965 of NZ_AP019004.1, forward strand.
AAACAGCCACATCCAACAGATTGACATAGGGATTGGCACTGAATGGATTCGCATATGCAGAAGCAGAAATCTCGTGATGTCTGCTATTAAAATACAGTGATTCAATAGCTTTTGTATCAAAGTCCTGTGGATCAAAAAACGTCCCGATATAGCCATTTACAAGCATCTCAGTCAAGAATCCCGAAGCCCCGCCGATCCCGGCTGCAGCTTTTATACCAGTACGCTGCATTTCTGTCTGTACAAAACCAGCAGCAGAAATTGCTATTCCACCGCTGCCAAACTGAAAAATAATCCCTTCCTTTAGAAGCCCTGCATACTTTATGACCTCAGCCACATATTTAGAAATAACCAGCTCTGCAGGATTTTTGCTTATTCGGATCGATCCTGTAGCTATACCAGAAGGATCACCAATACTTTCCACTTCAACTATATAATCAACCTGGGTTTGCGGAATGCTGACATATTCCAAAGGTACTGAAACTAATCCGTCAGTTACAGCTACAACCTGTTCCGCATATTCGGCATCCGGCATTGCATATCCTAATGAACCACAGGCCGACTTTCCCTGCACACCGTTGATATTTCCATATTTATCACAAGTCGGAGCTGCAATAAACGCTACATCTATGTGCAGCTCGCCGCTTTCAATCGCCCGTGCCCGACCGCCATGAGTGCGGAAAATAGCAGGTTTTTTCAATTTATTTTTTTGAATAAATTCTCCTATCCTGCCTCTTGCCCCACTAGTATCTATAGCCGTAATCGTCCCATCTTCAAAATATGGAAGTAATGCATCCTGAACAAGACTCAGTGAACTTGCTGATAATGTAAGATCTTTAATACCTTTTCTGGAAATGGCCGCTACAACTTTTTGCATCACCAAATCGCCATTTCGCAGCGCATGATGAAAGGAAATCGTCATCCCGTCTTTAAGTTCTACTGCATCTAAAACCTTATCCAGCTCCAATACTTTATCTTTACCGGGCACAACACATTTCACCGGTCTTCCTGCCATTCTCCCAAAAGGTTTTACGGCAAACGCTCCCTGATATGGCATTTTATTTTCCCAACCGGGTATTTTATTAATCAACTCCATAATCCCTTTATCCATTTTCAAACCTCCATTCCTGCAGCTTTAGCATATGACAGGATGGACATTGCTCTTGTAACCATTGGTTTATCAATCATTTTCCCATTAAGCGAAGTAACCCCTGAAGCATTTTTTAGTGCGTCTTCATATGCGTTTAAAATCTCTTTAGCAGACTCTATTTCTTTTATAGTTGGTGTGTACAGCTCATGTACCACGCCAATTTGATTAGGATGCACTACTGATTTCCCCGTATAACCTAATTGCTTACCTAGCTTAACATCAGCTCTAAACCCTTCGGTATTTTTAATATTACTATAAACATAATCCATTGCCATAATTCCCGCAGCATGTGCGTTCAACGAAATCAAATTCCTTGCAAATAATATCTCAGATGCATCTTCGGAACGTTCCATACGCATATCTGTACGGAAATCTTCTGCGCCTAATCCGATTGCCAGCATACGTTTGGAAGCGCTGGCTATTTTATAAGAATTTACTACCCCCAACGCAGTTTCGATACTGGCAACTATTTTAACAGCCCCAATCTCAATAGCATGTTTTTCTTCTATCTCAGTAATCAATACATCTAATTTTTTTATATCTTCCGCAGTCTCTGCTTTTGGTAATCTAAGAAAATCCGGCTGCAAAGGAACCATACTACTTACATCATCTTCATAATATGGTGAATCCGCTTGATTAATTCTTATCCCAACCCTGCAATCCGGGCGATTATACTGCAAAGCATATTTTACTAAAATTCTGGCACTGTCTTTCTCAAAAATTGATACTGAGTCTTCCAAATCATAAATAATACAATCAGGACGATAAATTTCAGCACCTATAATTTTTTTAGAGTCATTGCCTGGCACAAAAAACATCGTTCTATAAAGAGAATTCATGTTAATACTCCTTTTCTGATAAAAATCTTTGTATTGCCGTTTCCAGTCTGGCTCTTATTACAAAATCCAGGGCACCATGATCTTCAATCAGCACACGCGCATTTCCCAAATTGGCTGCTGCTAAAATTTCCTTGACACTTTTTTCAATAGACTGTCCATATTTAACTAGAACTTTACTGGTGATTTCTATTTTTACACCGTCACTTTTAGTAATTTCCAATGTTATTAAAGCGTCGCCTTTATTAGCTGTTCCCGTAGTTATTTCATGACCTCTGAACACCATATTCACACCGCCTTTTTATGTTTTATCCTAATTCAATTATATATACTTTCCAGATATATGAAAAATAGGCATTTTCGATGTTAATCATCAAAAATGCCTATCTCAAAAGCTCCTGTAAATATTAATGATTTCTCTGAAAACTGTCAAAATCAGAATCAATTACAAATTCTAAAAAGACTTTTGGTAATCTTAAATCGAGCAGCTCTTTTTTATAAATCAGCCATGTTTTTCTTTCCAGCTTAGAACCGTTCTTATGCACTAAAGGAATAGAATATAGTTGAGGATATTCTTCAATTAAAATTGATGGCAAAATTCCATACCCCAATCCGTTGAAAACCATTTCTTTACAAAGATCCAAATTACTGACCCGCGTACCAATAATAGGAGAATCCTCAAAAGTTTCATGCCACCAGCCATCAAGTAAATTTTGATAATATTGGTCTGTATCATAATCTACACGGACCATATGGGGAAGATCCTCCAGTTTAAACGGCTGAGCAGCTACGGCACACACATGATTCGTAGTTAAAAGTACGCGTTCGTCCTCCCGCCAGTCAAAATCATTTCTTACAAAACCGAAATGAATTCCCAAGGAACTGGCAAGGCTTATAACATCACTGCTTTGTGCAATCTGTACATCAAATTTCGTTTTGGGATACATATCCTGGAATCTACCCAGCAGCTTTGGCAAAAAATATCTGGCAAGGATACTTGGAGCAGCAATACGCAGGGTTCCTGCAACATCTTCCTGCATATTGGTAATAGTTTCTCTCAGCTCCTGCATTTCGCCAAGTATATGTTCAGCAAATTTTACCGTATATTCTCCGGTTTCAGTAAAAGTTATACCTTTGTTGCCGCGATATAATAATTTCGTTCCTAAAGACTCTTCAATTTGTTTAATCCGGGCAGTCAATGTCGGCTGAGACATATACAAAACTCTTGCCGTTTTTGTTATATTTTTTTGTTCATACAGTGTTTTGATGATCTGCCAGTCCCGTTCTTCCATAATGCACCGCCTAATATACAACCGTAACTTTCGTTAATTATATCATGTCCGTACCCATATATTCATATAAAATAAGCAACTATAATTCTTTTATTTACTTTTAATATCACAATTACGCCCGGCTCTTAACAAAGCACTGGAACGGCTCCCACCTATATACCGCTCTACTTTATATCCAAGCTCTAAATATTTCTCTAAATCTGCTCCTGTCATAATTCCCATTTCCTTACACATATTTATCAAGTCTTCAGTAGCAATATTTCCTGAAGCTCCGGGAGCAAACGGACAACCGCCCAAGCCTGCAAAACAAGCGTCATAATTTGTAATTCCTGCCATTAATCCTGCTAAAACATTGGCTAATCCCATACCACGTGTATTATGAAAATGCAGTACCCATTCGATATCAGGAAATAATTTTTTTATATGAACTCCATACTCATAAACTTGCAGAGGATTAGCCATCCCCGTCGTATCTGACAATGATATTTCCTGAATTCCTAATTTTCGCAGCTGAAAAATAATATTGACCACTTGTTCTAATGGTACAATTCCATCTATAGAACAGCCAAAAGATGTTGATATAGCGCCAGACAGCACTATTTTTTTCTGTTCAGCATATTCAGCCAGTTCAGCAAATGACTTTACAGCTTCCTCCGGAGTTTTATTCATATTTCTCAAGCAATGTGATCTACTGGCCGAAACAGTTATTTTAGCTTTACTGAGACCAGCAGCTTCCGCCCTTTTCAATCCCTGCATATTGAAAATCAGCCCTCTGTACTCAACGCCCGCTTCTCTGTGCAGTCTTGCAGCGATCTGATCTGTATCAGCCATCTGCGGTACTGCTTTAGGATTGACAAAAGATCCGATTTCAATAACTTTTATACCTGCTTCAGCTGCTGTTTCAATCAGTTCCAGCTTTTGTTCGATCGTCAGAAATACTTTTTCATTCTGCAGACCATCCCTCGGCCCAACTTCACAAATTTTAATAAAATCAGGTAAACTTTTCATCTTAAATCACTCTTTCTGCGTGCAGCTCTGCACATACCGACTGAGAAAACCCCAACAGCCCTTCATATATTTCATCATTATGCTCACCAAGCTGTGGCCCTACCCATTTAATTTCGCCTGGGGTTTCACTGAATACAGGTGTTATCCCCGGCATTTTTATTGTTCCCAATACTGGATGAGACATCTCAACAATATCATTTCTTGCGGCATAGTGCGGATCAGCAAAGATATCTTCGATACTGTAAACTAAATTTACAGGCACCCCAGCTTTATCTACAATCTCTTTCAGCTCAATATACTCTTTACTGCCTATCCAATCACTAACTATTTTATCCAGAGAATTGTCGTTGGTTACTCTTGCCCTCATCGTTTCATAGAGCGGATTTGTCATCAAGTCTTCTCTGTGCATTGCTCCAGCCAAATATTCCCAAGTTCTGTCAGTACTGCAGACCAAAACTACCCACTTACCGTCTTTAGTTTTATACGTACCTCCAGGACTGGAAGTCCCATTCAATTTTGGTTTTCTCTCCCTTATAATACCGTTCTTATCATAATCAGCGCACAATATTTCCATAAACCTAAAAATACCTTCATATAAGCTTACATCTATTTCCTGTCCTTTGCCATGAAGGGCATCCCGGTGATATAAAGCCATCATAGTACCCATAGCTGTATATAACCCTGCAATATAATCTGTAAGCGAAAAAGACGGGCTGACCGGAGGCCTGTCTGGGTATCCCGTAATATATGTCATTCCTGAAAAAGCAGTCGCCGGTGTTCCAAAACCAGGAATATTTTTGTAAGGACCTGTTTGACCATAACCTGTCACATGGCTGAGGATTATATCCTGTTTCCTTAATTTCATCGCCTCATAACCAATGCCCCACTTATCTAATGTCCCAGTTCTAAAATTTTCAATTACAACATCACTTTTTTCTACCAGCTGTAAAAATATTTCTTTACCCTTTTCCGTACGCAGATCTAAAGTAATTGATTTTTTATTTCTGCCCATACAGGCAAAACGCATAGCCTGCCCTTCATGATATGGTCCCAGTCTGCGAAAAGGATCTCCTCCGTCCGGCATCTCCACCTTAATAACTTCAGCGCCAAAATCAGCCATCAATCCAGCGGCAAATGGTGCAGCTATTACTGTTGAAATATCTAAAACCCTGACACCTTCCAATAATTTCATACTAATACTCCTCTCATAAAGAAATACTGCGATACACAATTTCTCCACCAGTAATAGTCAGCTGCGGTACAAGCACTTCTCTGCCTATTCTTGTTTCCTTCTGTGTATCACTGAAGCAGATATATTTATCACAACGTTTTAAAATTGCCACATCCGCAAGAAATCCTTCCTGCAGTTGTCCGATTTCGCTTTCCATCCCCATAATCTTTGCCGGAATGCTGGTACAACGCGCAATAATTTCCGGCAGCGGCATTTTTAAGAACAAATACTTTGACATCAGATACGGCATTGAAAACACCGGATCTTTAAACAAAGTTTTTACTGTCAAATCAGTAGAGATGATATCCGGATAAAAGCCTTCAGCTATAGCTTTCTCCGCTACTTTAAATGACCAATGATTGCCTCCATTAGCCGCATCAATAATAACGCCGCGTTTTTGCGCCTCACGAACCGCTGGGAGCACTTTGCCATTATTATCCAAAATCGTATATCCTGTACCATGATAACAATGAGCCAAAACATCGTCAGGACGCAAAAGCTTAACAACTGTTTCCATTGCCTCAGGAGGATTTGTCACATGTACTGCCAGTCTGGTTCCCAGCTTTTCAGCAACATTAACTGCCTGTTTTAAAACATTGATCCCTAAATCGCCAACTATTTCTTTACTGATCCTTATTTTTAATCCCAGCAAAATATCATGGTGCTCTGTCAAAACATCCCTTAATCTTCCAACATCCCAACATGACGGCTCAACATTTTCATGATATTTCATCGTAGCAAGCCCTGCAGGGCAGAGATTCACAAAAGCTTTGATACGCATTTTAGAGCGTTGGATAACATCTTTTTTAAAGCATTCAAAATTTGCAATACCGGTACTACCTGCATCAACAGCAGTTGTAACACCTTGCGGTATAAAACTTAAATCAGGTTCTATTCCTATCTCTGTCCCGTCCGCAAAAACATGACTGTGGAAATCGATCAACCCGGGAACAACCAAATTTCCTGAAGCATCGATAACAATATCAGCGCCCGTAAAATTTTTAGCACTGGCTATTCTTCCGCTTTGGATATAAACATCACGCTGTTCCTGGGTTTTAAATATTGGATCTACAACAACACCATTTTTGATAAGAATATTTTTCTTCATCATTTTACCCTCCTTTAATTTACTGCTTAACAGCAAATAATTTTTTCGTTTCTCTGGCAATCATAAGTTCTTCATTAGTTAAGATCGTCCAAATAGCAACGTCAGAATCAGACTTGCTTAAATCCGCATCCTCTCCGCGCACTTCATTTTTCTTCAGATCCAGATGTGCTCCAACAACTTCCAGCCCACTGCATATTTTAGCGCGCATGTACGGTGAATTTTCACCAAGCCCAGCAGTAAAAACTATTGCATCCAGACCTCCCATTGCAACCACATAACTTCCGATGTATTTTCTTACCTGATAGGCAAAGACATCTATTGCCATCTGTGCTCTCTGGTCTCCTATCTTAGCTGCACTTTCCAGATCTCTAAAATCACTGGATAATCCTGACAATCCAAGTATCCCTGATTTATTGTTCAAATATCTATATACCTGCTTACCAGTCATATCCTCCTGTTCCATAATAAAGGGAATAATAGCCGGATCAATCTCTCCGGACCTTGTTCCCATAATCAAACCCTCCAAAGGAGTAAAGCCCATGCTGGTATCAATTGATCTCCCATCTTTAACAGCAGCAACACTGGCTCCATTTCCCAAATGGCAAGTAATTATTTTCATTTTCTTAAGGACACGGCCTATTTTCTGCGCTAATGTGTCCGCAACATACTGATGAGAAATTCCATGAAATCCATACCGCCTGATACCATATTTTATATACAATTCATAAGGCAGCCCGTAAAGATAAGCTGTTTCCGGAATAGTCTGATGAAATGCTGTATCAAAAACTGCAACCTGCATAACACCAGGAAATAAATCCTGACAAATTTTTATTCCTTCCAGATTTACAGGATTATGCAAAGGAGCTATGGTTATGCAGGAACTGATTGTTTTCAGTACTTCGTCATTTATAACAACCGACTCTTTAAACCTTTCCCCGCCATGTACCACTCTATGTCCAATACATTCTATCTCTTCCAACGACGCAATAACCCCGTAATTTTCCTGTACGATACTTTCTAAAATCAACTGGATCCCAGTTTTATGATCAGGTATGGTCCTTTTGATTTCAATGACATATTCGTGCTTTCCAAGAAATTTTAAAAGGCTTCCATCCATTCCTATGCGTTCTACTTGCCCTTTAGCCAATAACATTTCGTTTTCCATTTCCAGCAGTTGAAATTTAATAGAGGAACTACCGCAGTTTATCACTAACACTTTCATAATATCAGCGCTCCAAATTGTATAATTTCCTTAAATTCATTATATTCTAAGCCTCATTAAATGAAAAATAGGCAATTTCTATATTGAATATAGAAATTGCCTATTACAAATTTTGATGTCACTATTCAGTTAAAATATTTCAAATATAACTATTCTTTCTTTTCGCCGCTTTCAGTTTCATAAGGCCAGCTGCTCATGCTTCCTTCCAGGCTTTGGACATTTTTATAACCTAAGGCCCGCAGCATAGTTTCAGCTTCATAACCACGCAGATTGATCTGACAGGAACAAACAAGTTTAGCGTCTTTATCAGCCAGCACATTCTCGGCTTCACTGCGCACCTTGCCCAAAGGTAAATTGATGATATTAGCACAGCCAGCGATACGGTTACTTTTATATTCTCCCGGAGTGCGCACATCTACCAAAGTATATTCACCGCTTTTACGCAATTCTTTAAAATCTTTCGGATTAATACTGCGCAGGCGTCCTTCTATTTTATTCATCAAAACATTGGCGGCTGTCGCAATATTATCTATTGGCCCGTTAAAAGGCGGCGCATATGCGAAATCAATATTGCTCAAATCTTCTAATGTCGCTCCGAAGTTCATGGCAGCAGCCAAAGCATCTACACGTTTATCAACGCCGCCGGTTCCTACAACCTGAGCCCCTATAACCTTCTGAGTCTTAATTTCCGCCAGCAGCTTCAGCACCAAACGCTGCGCGCCGGGCATATAACCTAATCTGTCAAATCCAGGTACGACCACAGACTCAAACTCAATCCCTGCGGCTTTGGCCGTTTTTTCGTTCAAACCCGTACTTCCGGCTTGCCAGTTCAATATCTGACAGATCCCTGTTCCTAAAACACCGGGATATTTTATCATGTCACCACAAATATTGTCCGCAATAACACGTCCATGTTTATTCGCAGTGGAACCCATTGGTGCAAATATTCTTTTCTTGCTGATAAGATTCATATTTTCTGCACAGTCACCGCCGGCATAAATATCAGGATCACTGGTCTGCAAATATTCATTAACAGCAATCGCCCCGCTTGTACCTAGCTCCAGTCCGGCAGCACTTGCCAACTCTGTATTCGGGCGTACACCTACCGCCACAATAACCAACTGAGCCGGAATCGTACGTTTATCAGTCTTTACTGCTGTAACTCGTCCATTTTCGCCTTCAAAACCCAGCGTCTTTTCTTCCAGATATAACCTGATACCGGCTTTTTCTAATGGTTTCTTAACTAAATCAGCCATTTCCAGATCCAGCATCTGCGGCAGAATACGATCCTGCATCTCTACAATATTTACAGTCAGCCCCTGCTTATGAAAAGCCTCCGCCAGTTCCATGCCTATCAAGCCCGCCCCAACGATAACGACATCGGTGACTTTATAAGCTTCCATCTCTTCCTTAACCTTTAGTGTCTCCCAGGGGAACCAGAAATTATGTATCCCTCCCAGTTCAGCTCCAGGTAAAGACAGCTTTACAGGCGTAGCCCCAGTCCCTAACACTAATACGTCGTATGACATTTCCTGTATTGCCCCAGTTTCTTTATCCATTACGGTTACCGTTTTATTCGCGCGGTCTATTTTTTGAGCTTCATGCCCGGTAACAACATCAAAGCCTTTAACATTTTTAAAAAATTCCGCATCACGTGCAAACCCCTGCGGTGTATGAGTAAAACTGGAAAAATCCTTTACATCTCCGCCAATGTAATAAGGAAAACCGCAGGCTCCATAACTTACCTGCTGTCCACGTTCCACTACTGTGATTTCTGCGTCCTTATCTCTGCGGCGCAGGCGTGAAGCTGTTTTCATTCCAGCAGCAACACCGCCAATAATCACTACCTTTTTAGCCATTCTGATCGCTCCTTCCAATAAAAAAATTCCTTATATACTCATTATATACGTAAACAAGGCTGTGTTCAACGAACACAGCCTTGTTTTACAGAAATCTTTACTTTTTTAATACTTAGGAAACCTGCTCAATATCAATTACACCATTCTTCAGGACTACTCTTACAGTTTCACCGCTCTTGATCTCTCCGCTGACAATTTTTCTTCCCAGCAGATTTTCAACAGTATGTACGATCAAGCGTTTTAAAGGACGGGCACCAAAAGCGGGGTCAAACCCTGTATCTGCCAGATATGCCACAGCTTCATCACTGCATACCAGCGTCAGATCAAGCTGTTTTTCCAGTCTTTCACCAAGCTCTTTCAGAATCATTTTCACGATATCATTAATCTGCTCTTTTTCCAAGGCCTTAAAGACCACGATATCATCCACACGATTCAAAAATTCCGGTCTGAAGAACTGCATCAGCATACTCTGGATATCTTCTCTGGAAATTTGTCCCTGCTTTTTCATGATCTCGGCCGAACCAAGATTACTCGTCATAATAATCAACGTGTTTTTGAAATCAACATTGCGTCCCTGTCCGTCGGTCAACCGGCCATCATCCAGTACCTGCAGCAGTACATTAAACACATCAGCATGTGCTTTCTCGATTTCATCCAGTAAAATTACAGAATAAGGATGGCGACGCACTGCTTCAGTCAGCTGTCCGCCTTCATCATAGCCTACATAGCCTGGAGGTGCACCGATAAGACGGGAAACAGTATGTTTTTCCATATATTCACTCATATCGATACGAATCATATTGCGTTCGTCGTCAAACAATATCTCGGCTAAAGCCTTAGCCAGCTCTGTTTTGCCAACGCCGGTAGGACCAAGGAAAATAAATGAGCCGATCGGACGATCAGGATCTTTTATGCCGGCACGGGCACGAACGACAGCTTCGCTGACAGCCTTAACCGCATCGTCCTGACCGACAACGCGCTGATGCAGGATATCTTCAAGATGTACGAGCTTTTCGCGTTCGCCGCCGCTAAGACGCGAAACAGGGATCCCTGTCCAAGTACTGACCACCTTAGCGATATCTTCTTCATCTACTTCTTCTTTCAGCAGCACATTCTCTTTATCATTTTTATTGTTTGCTTCGACTTCTGCAAGTTCCTTCTCCAAAGCCGGCAGCCGTCCATACTTAAGTTCTGCCAGTTTATTCAGATCATAGCTGCGCTCAGCGCCTTCCATTTCCTGTTTAACGGCATCGATCTCTTTTTTCACTTCGCGCACACGGGCAATAGAAGCTTTTTCGCCGTCCCAGCGTTTAACGAGCTCTTCATTTTCCTTTCTCAGCTCAGACAGCTCTTCTTCAATTTTCACCAGCCGTTCTTTAGACTGCTCATCCTGTTCTTTGCCAAGGGCCTGAGCCTCGATCTCCAGCTGCAGTATCCGCCGCTTACTTTCGTCAAGCGCTGCCGGAAGCGAATCGATCTCGGTCCTCAATCGTGCTGCCGCCTCATCGACCAGATCAATCGCCTTATCAGGCAAAAAACGATCGTTGATATAACGGTTACTCATTACAGCAGCCGCAACTAAAGCCGCATCCTTAATCCTTACACCGTGATGCACCTCATAACGTTCTTTCAATCCACGCAGAATCGAAATCGTATCCTCAACGCCTGGCTGTTTGACCATTACCGGTTGGAAACGACGCTCTAAAGCGCTGTCTTTTTCAATATACTTGCGGTACTCATTTAATGTAGTCGCGCCGATACAACGCAATTCACCGCGGGCCAGCATCGGTTTCAGTATGTTACCCGCATCCATGGCTCCTTCGGCTGCACCAGCACCAACCACGGTATGCAGCTCATCAATAAACATAATGATCTGTCCTGCAGAATCGGAAATAACCTTCAAAACCTTTTTCAAACGTTCTTCAAACTCTCCGCGATATTTAGCACCAGCAACCAAAGCTGCCAGGTCTAAAGCGTATAAAGTCTTGTTTTTCAGATTTTCAGGTACATCACCTGCTACGATACGTCTTGCCAAACCTTCAGCGATTGCCGTTTTACCAACGCCAGGCTCACCTATCAGCACCGGATTATTTTTCTTACGACGCGATAAAATTTCAATTACACGGCGAATTTCCTCATCACGGCCAATAACTGGATCCAACTTGCCTTCCATCGCTTTAGCAGTAAGATCCTGTCCATATTTTTCAAGTGTCTGTTTGCTTTCTTCATCAGCTTGCCCATTAGTATAAGCCATATACAAGCCCTCAACCTTTTTCTTATCAATACCATACTTTTTAAGCAGAGAAACAGTCTCGCTGTCACCGTCACCGGCTAAAGCTGCAACCAAATTGCCAACATTCACTTCACCTTGACCGGCGGCCTGCGCTGCCAGCCCTAATACTCTGGCTAAAGCTGTGCTCATCACCAGCTGACGATCCTGTCCCTTTACAGAAGGAATGCGCTGCATCAACGCTTTAGCCTCCTGTGCAAAGTTTCTTTCATCTGCCTTGACATTAGCGAGTAAAAATCTGAAAAAACCTTCACTGCTGCTTAAGGCCACCAAAATATGCGCACATGACAGCTCCTGCTGATAATTCATTACAGCCTGCTGCTGCGCTGCTTCCAAAATACTTTTTACTTCTTCACTGTAGCGTTCCTGCATATCGCTACACCTCCTGACTATCATCTAATTTAGAATTTATTAACTTATTTTTACAGAAAATTTTTATCGTCACGCAGGGAAACTAAACTCTGCGGCGAATAAACCAATTAAGTAAGCTGCTTTTGCATAGTAAACGAGATAATATCTCTCTACGCCAATGGGCTTCTGCACTTGTTGCTGACCTGTATCATTCAATATCAACCAGCAAATCATCAAAGTAATATAATATGGAGGCAAGTATGAATACATCCATGATCGTTTACAGATTGTTTGACGTCGCCGACGAAATCAACCTGGACCTTGTACAGGCCCTGTGGACCAGCCGCAATAAAATAGCTTCACGTCTGCGTCTGGACAGGATCTCGACAAAATCCATTACCTTTAAAGACCCGCCTGTTTTGGTAGAACTTGGTTCACACGAAATGGAACTTGGCGGCAAAACCTATCTGGCTGAAATCAAGGCCCGTATTTTTGATTTGGGAGTTATCAGCCTGATTATCAGAATCCCATTTGAAGACGATGTAACTTACGACGAATATCTCGATATGGCTATCGTCAGCGAAAATATGCCGGAAGACGAGATCCATCATTATCTGGACGCCGTTCTGGAAACGATTCGTCCCGCCTGCTCAAACGAGCGTGTTTCGGATTTCGACGAAGACTTTGTTGTTTATTACTTCAAAGAGAATATCCCTGACTGGGATCTGGTCCCGCTGCTACTTAAAGATAGAACCCCTGTCAGTGAACAAACTCGCAGGGAAACACTGGAAAATCGCTTCTCCTATGCCGACGACATTACTTATCTGGCCTGGGATTCAGCCGTAGTTTACGACCAAAGTGGAAGCCTTGACGTTCCTGATCTGCTTGAATTTGCCAATGCACAGTTTTTAGAGCTGCGCTATTATGATAACGCTCTCAACAATGCCATTGATAAAACCTATGATGAACTTGAAGAAGCCAATATGACCAGTAAAGCAACGCGGCTCGAAAGCTATCGCCAGATCCGCGGTAACCTGATGGAACTGATGGCCGATGTCAGCAGTCTCACCAGCAATATCAACAATGCCCTGCAGGTAACAGAAGATATTTTCTATGCACGTATCTACACTCGATATCTGTCGTTGCTGCGCGCTTCTGTCTGGAAAGACAATATTGAAAATAAAATCCACGTTATCCAGCGCAGTTATACACTGCTCAATGAAGAAGTATCCATGTACCGCTTCGAACTGCTGGGACTGTTTGCCATGGGCCTTTTAGGTTTGATTCTTTTAACTAATCTTTATATAGCTTTTAAGTAGGATAATTCGCAAGGAAGCTGGCATCGCCGGCTTCCTTAATTTTTATTATAAACGCCAAAAGTCAAAAAGTCAAATATTTTTATTATTATTTTAATTCATCAAAATCTTGACAAACATATATGCAAGAGTACAATAATAGTTATTCTATACAAATTGAGGGGAAAATTTATGACAGCTGGTTCTATTTTACGTGGTATCGCTATTCTGCTGGCTCTGCAATGGGTCAGTGTTTTGTTTTTGCAGGCCCTGCACATTGCTTTTCCACCGGCACTGCTTGGTATGATCCTGTTGGCTGTTTTGCTTTTGGCAGGTGTCATCCGTGAGGAAAGCGTCGAAGACGCCTGTACTATCCTGATCGAAAAGATGGGCATGCTGTTTTTACCAGCCGGTATCAGTATGCTGCTTTATCTCGATATTATTAAAGCTGAAAGCATCGCAATTTTTATCACAATCATCGTCAGCAGTCTGATTATTCTTATTACTACTACAGCTTTTGTCGAGCTGGTTTCCAAACACAGCAAAGGAGGAAAACATTGATGTTCTTTCCCGAAGCCTTATTAAATTCACCCATGTTCGGCATTGGACTGACCATTATCGTTTACGTCTTCTGCGAACTGATCGTCAATCGTTTTGAGCTTAACATTATTCCACCTTTCGTACTGGCCTGCCCTATTATTATGGGCATCATTTATTTTCAGTCACCTCATATAACTTATGAACAATACGCTGCCGGAGCAAACTTCATAAACTTCCTTTTAGGACCGGCTACAGTAGCTTTGGCACTCCCTTTATACCGTAACCGTCAGACCCTTAAAAACAATCTTGCCGTCATCGTCAGCGGAGTTGTTGTCGCTACAGTCATCGGCATTGTTTCCATCTTCGTCTGCGGAAAGCTGTTTGGCGCCAGCGAACAGGTTCTGCTTTCTCTGATTCCCAAATCAGTAACAACGCCTATTGCCATGGATATTTCCAGTGTCATTGGCGGTATCCCCTCCTTAACCGCTGCCTGTGTTATTTTTACAGGTATGTTTGGTTCTACCTTCAATCATAAAATTTTATCCTGGCTGGGCTTTAAAAATGATATCGCTATCGGTCTGGCTATTGGTGCCTCAAGTCACGGTCTCGGAACCAGTGCCTGCGTCAATAAAAGCGCATTGCAACTCGCCATCGGCGGTGTAGCAATTGGTCTTACCGGTATTGCTACTTCTATTTTAGCGCCACTTCTACTGCCATTGCTGACTAATTTGTTTTGAATAAAGCTTTAAATATTTAAGAAATAAAAGAGCCTGTTCTAAAAAGAACAGGCTCTTTTATCATTTTCCTGAAAGACTCATTAATTGCCCACAAAAAAACGGAAGCACCGACATGTGCTTCCGTTCTAAAAAGGAGAGATTTATGTACTATTCTTCCGCAGCTGTCCCAATTAACCGGGGAAGAAAGGCCATACCATTGGGATAACTATAATGGAAACGATAAAACAGAGTACTACCAGAGGCACACCGACTTTTACATAGTCCATAAACTTATAACCGCCAGGTCCAAGTACTAAAGTACATGGCGGAGTTCCGACCGGAGTTGCGAATGCACAGGAAGCAGCTACGCCGATCGCCATCAGTACTGCTTTCGGAGAAGCACCCAGCTGCTGAGAAATCGCTACACCTACCGGAGCCAGCAAGGCGCAGGCTGCTGTATTGGACATAAACTGCGTCAAAGTGCAGGAGATAATAAATAGTACCGAGGTCATAATGATCGGGGTAGGAGATCCACCCATCAGGCTTACTGCCCATTCAGCGATCAATTTGCCGGCACCTGTTTTATCCATAGCAGCCGAAACAGGCATCATACCTGCGAACAGGAAAATAGTTACCCAGTCAATAGCTGAATAAGCCTGCTTTTCAGTCAAACAGCCAGTTAATACACAAACCAGTGCACCAACAATAGCGGTCATTTCCAAAGAAATAGCTTTAAGGTCAAGTGCCATAACAATAATGCACACTGCTAAAATCAAACCAGAAACAATTTGTTTTTTACTGTCAGTCACAGTAGCCTCAATTTCCTGTTCAATTTCCTGGTCAGCGTCCAATTCTGCTTTCGGAAGCAAATACTTACCGATAAACATCATGTAAGCGATAACCACAAAGGTCAAAGGAATACCTATCCAGGCAAACTCGAAGAAAGAAAAGGATTCATATCCAAAGGAAGTAAGAACACCGGATACAATAATATTAGGCGGCGTGCCAACCATCGTAATAACACCGCCGATGCCGGCCGCATAAGCTAAAGGCATCAGCTGGCGGGAAGCAGGAATCTTAGCTGCAGCACAAATACCCAAAACAACGGGCATCAGACATGCTGCTGTGCCAGTGTTAGATAAACAGGAGGACAATGCTGCACTGACAACCATAATACCAAACATTAAACTGCTTTCTTTAGTTCCGGAAATTTTAACAATACCTATACCAATTTTTTGTGCCAGGCCGGTATGAAACAACGCCGCACCCACAACGAACATACCTGCAAAAAGCACTACCGTTGAATCCGAAAGGCCTGAAAAAACCTGTTGAGCCGGAATAAATCCCAAAAGCCCGCAGGCTATAGCTCCTCCCATTGCAGTAATAGCCAGAGGAATAAGTTCAGTAATAAATAATAAAGCCACTATTGCCAAAACAATTAAACATTTTACTGCCGACGACATACTTTCACCTCAGTTTCAAATAATTTTGTAAAACAGCAAATATATGAAATTCACCTCCACTTTTATGTTGATTGCTTTAAGCAATCACAGGTTAAGTATAGAAATTTTATTTTTATGCACTCCAGTTAGAAAACAGTTAAAATAACGAACTTTATTATCTTAAATCTTTTAATTTATTTAAATAAACATCCAATTATTTGTTGCTATTGCAACAGCATATTATTCTTCGCTCTGCACCTGGCTCTGCAATATTTGTTGCTGAAGCAAAAATCATATTTCATGAATATTTTTTATAATTTATTTTCACTTCAAAATTAATTATTATTATATAAACTGCAATAAAATACATTACAAGCACAAAAAATACCTGCTCATCACTCCTTTAGAACAATAAAAAAGCGGAAGTACCAATTAGTACTTCCGCTCCAGCGAAGGAGAACTTTATGTGCTATCTCTCTCGGATCATCTTACTTGACCGGAAAGACTGACATACACGAATTTTGTTTTTTAGAATCAACTTCTAACGAGCCACCAGCAAGTAGAGAAAATAATTGCAATAAGACCACCAGCAATAACTTCTGCTCCCATACCAGTCACACCTTCTTTCCCTCTTAAATCCCAGGTCAACTAGCAGAAATACCACCCAAAAAGCATTTCTACTTTTAAAAGGAGAACTTATGTACATTCTTCCGCAGCTAGTCCCAATTAACCGGGAAAGAAAGGCCATACCATCGGAATAACGATGATGGAAACGATGAAGCAGAGGATAACTAAAGGCACGCCGACTTTTACATAGTCCATAAACTTGTAACCGCCAGGTCCCAGCACCAACGTACAGGGAGGAGTGCCTACCGGAGTTGCGAATGCACAGGATGCTGCTACGCCGATCGCCATCAGTACTGCTTTCGGAGACGCGCCGAGCTGCTGGGAAATCGCTACGCCTACCGGCGCCAGCAATGCTGCTGCTGCCGTATTAGACATGAACTGCGTCAAAGTACAGGAGATAATAAACAGTACTGAAGTCATAATGATCGGGGTAGGAGAACCACCCATTAGGCTTACTGCCCACTCGGCGATCAATTTACCGGCACCGGTCTTATCCATCGCATTAGATACAGGCATCATACCTGCGAACAGGAAGATGGTTACCCAGTCGATAGAAGCATAAGCCTGTTTTTCAGTCAGACAGCCGGTCAGTACACAAACCAGCGCACCGATTACAGCTGCCATTTCCAAAGAGATAAATTTAATATCAAGTGCCATAACAACGATTACTACTGCCAGAATCAAACCGGAAATGATCTGTTTTTTACTGTCATGTACAGTAGCTTCGATTTCCTGCTCGATTTCCTGATCCGCATCCAGCTCAGCTTTCGGAAGCAAATACTTGCCGATAAACATCATGTAAGCGATCGCTACAACTGTCAGAGGAATACCTATCCAGGCAAATTCGAAAAAGGAGAACGGCTCATAGCCAAAGGATTTCAAAGCACCGGAAACGATAATGTTAGGCGGTGTACCTACTAAGGTAATGATACCGCCAACGCCTGCGGCGTAAGCCAAAGGCATCAACTGACGGGAAGCCGGGATCTTAGCTGCGGCGCAGATGCCAAGAACAACTGGCATCAGACAGGCTGCCGTACCTGTGTTAGACAGAACGGAAGATAAACCTGCGCCGACGATCATGATACCAAACATCAAACTGTTTTCGCTGGTACCGGAGAATCTAACGATAGAAATACCGATTTTCTGTGCCAGACCAGTATGGAACATGGCAGCACCAACAACGAACATACCTGCGAAAAGTACTACTGTTGAATCGGAAAGACCTGAAAAAACCTGTTTGGCCGGGATAAATCCTAAAAGGCCGCAGGCGATAGCGCCACTCATAGCTGTAATAGCCAAAGGAATAAGTTCAGTAATAAATAACAGAGCCACTATCGCTAATACGATTAAACATTTGATTGCAGGAGCCATAAACTCACCTCATTTCCCAAAATAGTTTACACATAATCCTCCTTCTTGGTTACTTGATCACCTTTGTGATTACACTTTTATTGTAGAAATTTATAATTACAGCGTCTAGTTTAACAATATATTAAAATGACGAACATTATTGCCGCTAATAGTTTAATTAAATTAAACAATAGTTTAATTTTTTGTTGCTAGAGCAACATGCAATCAAACATGGCTCGCCAACAGCATTTACACCTACTGTTGCTGCAGCAAATTTTAACCATTATAGATATATTTTCATATTTATTTTCGAGTCATAAATTTTAAAAATACTTGCAATAAAATATTAAAGCAGTTCCATCTCTTTTTTAGACGAAACTGCTGTTTCAATAACTCATTTTTCATGATAATGAGCAGTAAAATACTTTTTTCCTTACGATTACTCATACCCCCTCTGCCATAGAACTAACAAAATTACAAATACCGACAAAATTCTCATTCTCTATCTGATCCGTTACTTACTTTTTTAAATACAGTCTCAACTTAAAACAGCTGTAGCTGCAATAATACAAACGTTTGCGCCCAACTCGTTCCATATACACATGATGAGTTTTGTTACAGGCAAATTCTTTTCCACAGATAGGGCAAATCTGCATCAGCCATTTATGGCATTCTTTTTGCTCCTGTTTTTCTTCCATTTACTCCATCTGCCTCCTTTCAAAACCAAAATACTGCCCCGCAGCAGATACATATGCCCTGCCTTTCTGAGTTTGTCAGTTCTTTCAGTCTCCAGCTTCCAACCAAGATACTTAACGATCAATGGTAAATGTTTTTTACATTTAATTTTCAGCCTATCCAGACCATAATTCCACTTTAAGTACCACTGCGCTGTATATTCAGCATTATATTCTGCTGACGTAATATTATAGACTTAATAATTTAAAGATTTCCTGTGCCCAAGCAACATTATAAATTTTTCAAGTTAAATATATCAGATGAAATATAGTTATTTTTTACAATTAACAGCTCTCTAGTTGTAAAAAACCTTTTAAACCAGCCAGTATTTTTGAAAAACTGCGATATACAGCGTTTAGACTACCATACATTCTTCGCAGGAAGTAATTAGCCTCTTACCTGCGAAAATGGCTTGTTAACAACTAATTTATACAAAAATGAAACTTTGTTTATAACATTGATATATGATAAAATTATTTTTATATAATATACTGCTTTAAGCAGTAATGGAGGTGAACATGTTTCCTGACGGAAACAGATTCTTTGGAATATTTTAGTATACTTTTAAATGTTATTATCATCCTGTTTTTAGTTGCTCTCAACGGCTTTTTCGTTGCATCAGAATTTTCTATAGTTAAAGTGCGACCTTCGCGCCTTGATACTTTAATAAAAGAAGGTAACCGGCAGGCAGTCTATGCCCGACAGGTCACAGAGCATCTTGATGCCTATTTATCTGTAACCCAGCTTGGTATTACGCTTGCTTCTTTAGGTCTTGGCTGGATCGGTGAACCCGCCGTAGCTAAAATGCTGACACCGCTTTTTCATTTATTCAATATCCCGGCGCAGCTTGAACATACGATCGCCTTCGTTGTAGGCTTCTCTGTCATTACCGCACTGCACATCGTTCTTGGCGAGCTTGTACCAAAATCTTTATCTATCCAGAAAACAGAAAAAGTAGTGCTGTTTATAGCCTGGCCCCTGATCGTATTCAATAAGCTGATGTATCCGGCAGTCTGGTTTTTAAACCATGTCGCCAACTGGACCCTTAGGCGCATGGGTATCCATGCTGCCAGCGAAGCAGAAGAAGCACACAACGAAGAAGAGATTCGTATTTTAATGGAAGAAAGCTATAAATATGGTTATATCGATAAAACCGAACTGACCTATCTTGATAATGTCTTTGATTTTTCTGAACGTCATGCCAGTGAGATCATGGTCCCGCGTACGGATATGATCTGCCTGTATCTTAAGGATTCCTTTACAGAAAACATCGAAGTCGCTCTCAGTGAACGCATGACCCGCTATCCGATCTGTGAAGAAGACAAAGATCATATTATCGGTTTTCTGCATATCAAAGACCTGCTGCGTGCTTTAAACGCAGGCCAAAAGCCTGACTTACGCACTTTAGCCCGTGAAGTTCTGGTAGTACCAGAATCAATGCCGATCAGTAAACTTCTGCGTCTGCTGCAGAAACAGCGCAAACAACTGGCAATCTTAATCGACGAGTACGGCGGTACTGCCGGTATGGTAACCATCGAAGATATTTTAGAAGAAATCGTCGGTGAAATTCAGGATGAATTTGACGAGGAACGTCCTGAAGTTGAAGAAGAAAGCGATAAAACCTACTCTATTGATGGTAAAATGCTGCTTGAAGATGTCAATGACCTTTTCGGCCTTGAATTAAGTTCTAACTCCTGCGACACAATCGGCGGCTGGGTTTATTCCCAGCTTGATTACCCTCCGCAGCTGGGACAGTCTGTAAAACTGCCCAAAGCGGAATTCCTGGTCGAAGAACTGGATAATATCCGCATTACCCGCCTGAAAGTTAAATTACTTCAGGAGCCCGGAAGTATCCATCAGGGCATGCTTGAAGAACAGCTCAATAAATAAAAAACACCGCGAATTATTCGCGGTGTTTTTTATTGCCATTATTTCTTTAAAGCTTCTACTGCCCTACCATATGCTTTTAAGGCTTTAGTATTGGCAGACTGCATAGATTGCAGACGCCAGCCTATCAAAAGTCCGCTGTCGCGATAAAGCGCACGGCTGTTATTCCCCTTAATACAGTTCAGCAGGCATTTGCTGCTGTAAACATCATAAACCAGTACCTGGATCCGCTGGTACAGTTCTTTGATATCTTTCCAGGCAGTTTTACTGAGCCTGTCAATTTTAAGACTGCGGCGGGCATAATAAATAGCTTCACAGACGCGTAAAATACTTTTAGCCTGCGCTTCGTCTATTTTTTCCCCTTTAATATCAAGTTCTTTCAGCATATTATACCAGTCTTCTACACGACAGCCTGCCAGCTGTTCAACTTCCACATAATAACTGTTCTGCCATAATGATTGTTCAGTCCACGCCAGCAGTTTAAAAATACAGTGACTGTACACTCCCTGTTCCAGCTGTTTTGCTACTTCCGCAAGAATATTTTCTATTTCTTCCGTCAACTTTTCTGCCAGCTGCGGGCGCTGCAAAATAGTGCTGCCCGCCGTTCCATGCAGCAGCTGCCACTGCATCAGCAGCCGTTTATAACGAAACAGTACATCCAGTGTACCAGCAGGTTCCGCCAGTAATTTACGTATTTTATCATACTCCCCTTCAGCCAATAACGGCTTGATAAGCGCCAGTAAAGCCTGCAAATGCTTGAACTGCGGCAGCAGCAGCTTATCGGCCTGCACCAGCACATTTTTATCCGTTATCAGTCTGTTTTGCAGCTTCAAGATCCGATCACCATAATACTCCAGCAATTTGCTGAGCTCATCCTGCACCATACCGCCACGGTCGATTTTCAAGCGTCCCTTTGGTATTTCATGTTCTTCGCCATTACCAAGCAAATGCAGGCCACGGGCAAATTTGCTGCGCGGTTCAATAAAAATCGGTATTTTAGCAGCTATTTGAGCCGTGAAATCTAATAAATCCGCTTTCGTTCCAGCTTTGATTTCCAGCTCAACTTCATCGATTTTTTCTTTTTGTTTTCCGGCATTGATCTTGCCCTGGTCAATCGCCATTTCCAAAACAGTCTCAGGAGTTACCTGCAGCAGCCTGATCTCCCTTTTCACTTCTACGGTAAAAAGCTTCTGCAATTCTTCTCCTGCCAGCAATTCTTCCAGATCAGTCTCCAATCCTAATTCTGTGAAACCACTCACTGTCGGACTATCTTTTTTCAAAGGCATGTTAAACTCACGTCGAGCCGAAAGTCCTCCCCCAGACGCTTGCTCTGTTTTTACTGTAGCCTCATATTTTTTGCCGTTACGCCTGATGCGATATGCCATTCCAGATTCGGTCAATTTGTATGACGCAGTATCGTAATACGTTGTCAGCAGCTCCTGTTTTGCCAAACTTCCCTTAATCATTGTAGCAGTAATAAGCTCAGATGCCAGCAGTTTTTTCAGATCCCTACGGGCAATCGTCAGTTTCATTTCCATTTCCACTGTTTTATCCATGTTATCGCCTTCCTATTCCGCTATTGAACCGCGGACATCTGTAAAAATAACCTGGGGAACATCTAAATCATATACCCTGGGAGTAAGCGCACGCAGGTCTTCGATCCGCCAACCGGCATTCTGTTCCGCCAGCTTTGACAAGGCTTCTTCCAGACTTTCTGCAGCTACGATTGCCAGTGCATCCAGATAAAAATGGTTTTGCACACAGGGCTCATTGATCATACTGTGGCTGTGATAAGTTTTGTTATGACGCCAAACGTAAACCTTCATCAGTATCTACTCCTTTAATTTTTTATGTTCACCGCCCAAAGCCCACCACGCCAGAGGCAGGCCAAAAGCTATAATAACTACAGCTACAGACACATACAATCCTCGGCCGCCTAAAATAGAATCAGCCAGTAAATTATATGCAATCGCTCCCGGAAGCATTCCCAGTACAGTTGCAGCAGCATACAGCTGCAGGTTCATCTTACAGCAGCCGGCAATAATGCTTACCGGATCATACGGAAAAATAGGTACTGTGCGCAGCCACAGCATCTTAACAAATCCGCCGCTGCCGCTTAAGTAATTAGTCAGCCTTTCACCCCACGAGCCGCCATAACGATCTAGCAGCCTCCTGCCGCCGCCAAGACTTCCCAGCGCATAACATAAAACAGCACTGCTCAGACCACCGCACAGCAAATATACGATACCCAGCATTGGTCCAAATAAAATACTGGCGCTGAGATTTAAAAAAATACTTGGAAAAAACAGTACCGGCCGCACAGTATATAAAGCTATATAAACTAACGGCCCCAGACTGCCGTACGACGCTACCCAACGGCGCACATCTTCGACTGAGGAAGGATGCAGGATATAAGGCGAACTATGCAGCTGCCAGACAACCCAGATAATAAATATCGCCAAAACAGAAAAACGCAGCATTTCGCGATGACGCCTGCAACTGTTCAAAAAATTTTCTATCATTTATTTACCACCATTCTCTTTTTATATGATAGCCTGTTCTGACTATTTTCGCAAGGAAATGCTGGAAAATACAAAAACAGCCGGCAAATACTGCCGGCTGCTGCATTTATTTCTGATTTCTTTTTTTGCCAAGGTAAGCGGCTTTGATATCAGGGTTTTCCAAAAGCTCCTGACCGGTCCCGCTCATAGTTATTTTGCCAGTCTCCAGTACATAAGCCTGATGAGCCACCTTCAGCGCCATATTAGCATTCTGTTCGATCAAAAGGATCGTCATACCTCTGCTGTTGATCTCCTGAATGATATTAAAAATATCTTTAATGATGAGCGGCGCCAGTCCTAAAGACGGCTCGTCCATCATCATCAGCTGAGGCCGCGACAGCAGTGCCCTGCCTACAGCCAGCATCTGCTGCTCACCGCCGGATAGAGTGCCGGCCATCTGCCAGCTGCGTTCCTCCAGACGCGGGAACAATTCATATACCCATTTGATGTCTTTGGCTATTTCTTCTTTATCATTGCGCATATACGCGCCGATCTGTAAATTTTCCAGGACCGTCAGATTCGGGAAAACCCTTCGTCCTTCCGGAACTAAAGTAATACCTGTTTTAACGATTTTCTGTGAATTAAGCCCGGTAATATTCTGTTCATTATAGCTGATAGTACCACTTTTAGGCTTTACCAGCCCAACAATGGTCCGCAACAAGGTGCTTTTACCGGCCCCGTTAGCGCCTATCAGCGTAACGATCTTACCTTCCGGCACTTCCAGGGAAATACCTTTGAGCGCTTCGATGCCTCCATAAGCTACAAATAAATCCTGCACTTTAAGCATCTTCATCCACCCCCAGATAAGCGTCAATAACGCGCTTGTTATTTTGGATCAGCTCCGGTGTGCCTTCAGCAATAGTCATACCAAAATCCAAAACATAGATACGGTCAGATATTTCCATAACCAGATCCATATGATGCTCGATCATAAACACCGTCAGATCATACTCGTCACGGATCTGGCGGATAAACTCCGTCAGTTCATCAGTTTCTTTAGGATTCATACCCGCTGCCGGCTCGTCTAAAAGCAACAGACGCGGGCCAGTTGCCAACGCACGCACGATCTCCAAACGACGCTGCTGCCCGTACGGCAGACTGGACGCCTTTTCATCGCGCAGCTCCCATAGATCAACTTTCCTCAGCAGGGCTTCGACCGAAGCTTCCATCTCACGCTGCTCTTTATTATACCAGGGCAGGTGCAGAGCCGCCGACATAAAATCGGATTTCAGGTGCAGATGCTTGGCAATCATAACATTTTCATATACCGAAAGATTTTTGAACAGACGGATATTTTGAAAAGTACGTGCTACGCCCATTTTGGCGATTTCGCTGGGTCTTTTACCGGTTATTTTCTGTTCTTCACCCTGCGCGTCTGTATAGATCACGTCGCCGCTGGTTGGAGTATAGACCCCGGTAATCATATTGAAAGCCGTCGTTTTACCTGCACCGTTAGGACCGATCAGTGCAACAATCTCGTGTTCATTGATCTCAATATTAAGCAGATTTACAGCTGTCACACCGCCAAACTGCATTGTGATATTATCAGTTTTTAAAATCATCTTTCTGCTCCCTTCCGCCCAAAGAAGCTGAATGGATTTTTACAGAAGGCACGGATATTTTTCCAGGTCAGCTCGCTGGTCCCCATGATCCCGTGCCGCCAGAAAAGCACGCAGGCCATCAGCAGCGCCGAGAAAATCACCATCCTGAAACCAGGACGGAAAAGCGGAATATCCATACCAAAAAGCATCAGGGGTTCGTCAAATACACGCAGGAACTCCAGCCCGGCCGTAACGATGACAGCACCCAGCATACTGCCGGTAATACTTCCCATACCGCCTAAAACGATAATCAGCAAAAAATTATAGGTCAATGTAAAAAGGAAATTCTTCGGATCAACAGTTCCCAGCAGCGCACCATACAAGCCGCCGCCCACGCCGGCAAAAAAAGCACTGATCATAAATGCCAGATTTTTGTGCCAGAACAGGCTTACTCCCATCGCTTCAGCCGCGATCTCATCTTCGCGGATCGCTTTAAACGCACGGCCATAAGAAGAATTGATCAGAAGTGCTATAAAAATAAAAGTCACTGCCGTCGCCAGAAAAATATAACGCACATCATTAAGAGGCGGTATATCTTTGATACCCAAAGCCCCGTTAGTGATGCTCTGCGCATTAGTTATCCAGATACGGATAATTTCGGAAAAGCCCAGCGTCGCCACAGCAAGATAATCCCCGCGCAGACGCAATACCGGCGTACCGATCAGAAAAGCCACTAAAGCGGCTAAAAGTCCACCGGCAATCAAGGCCAGCCACAAGGGCATTTGAATATCAGCGATCAGCGGGTTCATCGGTGCCGCATAAAAAACATTAGGCCGCAGCTCTACAGGCACGGTAAAAATGCCTACAACATAAGCGCCTATAGCCATAAAACCAGCCTGCCCCAGCGAAAACTGACCAACAAACCCATTCGTCAGATTCATGGATAAGCCGATAATTGCATAAACCAGACACAGATTGACGATCCTGCGGATATAAGAATCCATCTCGGTCTGGACGAAGCAGGCAACGCCAAAGAGTGCGGCAATAGCGATCAAAGTAAGGAAAACATCTTTCTTTTTCATCTTCGTCACACCTTCTCAGTCGTTTTTTCGCCCAAAAGGCCGGTAGGTTTATAAAACAGAATCACAATAAGCACGATAAAAGCAAAGGCATCTCGGTAACCGGAAAGCTGCGGAAAAAAAGCAACGATCAGGATCTCTCCCAGGCCGAGTATAAAGCCGCCCAGCACTGCACCCTTGATATTGCCGATACCGCCGATAACCGCCGCAATAAAGCATTTCAAACCCGGCATAACCCCCATCATCGGGGTAATGCCAGGATAGCGGATACCCCACATAATAGCGCCGATAGCGGCCAAAGAGGACCCGATAATAAATGTGATCGAAATTATTTTATCAATATCGACGCCCATAACGCGCGCGATCTCATAGTCTTTGGAAACTGCACGCATAGCCATACCTGTTTTAGTATGATTGACGATGTGCAGCAGCACAACAAGGCTGATTATTGTAATAACGGGAATGACCAGACAGATCGCCTGGATCTGAATCCCGCCGATAGAAATATTCTGCGATAAAAGTTCAATATTAGGAAAACGCATCGGACGGCCGCTGAATAAGTAATTAGCCAGGTTTTCCAATAAAAATGAAGCGCCGATAGCAGAAATAAGAACAGAATTTTTCGGTGCGTCACGCAACGGACGATAAGCCGTCCGTTCAATCACTACACCTAAAATTGCCGTAGCAATAATGACTCCGACAAAAGTAATATACCAGGGAATGTGAAAAACGGTAATACCGAAAAAGGCAAAATAACATGCCATCATAACGATATCGCCGTGTGCAAAGTTTATCATCAATAAAATGCCATAGACCATCGTATAACCGATGGCGATCAGGGCATAAAGACTGCCGAGAGATATGCCGTTAGCCAAATGCTGCGCAAGACTGTCACCGGACATATTCGCAATCGCTTGGAAAAATTCCATGAAAAACACCTCATGACACAAAAGAATTGCTCCCTTCCCTTAAGGAGAAGGGAGCACTAACATAAAGCAAAAGGGTTATGAAAGAACCAATGAATTATTTAGCTTCTACAAAATCCAGGAATGTAAATTTGCCGTCTTTAACAGTTTTGATCACAGCGCCTTTAATAGGATCGCCGTTTTTATCAAGAGTAGTCATACCGGTTACACATTCCAGATCTTTAGTTGCTGCGATAGCGTCACGAATCTTAACGGTATCAGTAGAACCTGCGCGTTTGATGCCGTCGATAGCGATCAGATAAGCATCATAAGCCATTGCAGTCAATGCGGAAGGCTCGCCTTTATACTCTTTTACGTATTCATCCAGGAATTTTTTAGCTTCCGGAGTAGTTGCTTTTTCACGGTCAAACGCAGTAGAAAGAGCTACGCCTTCAACATCTTTGCCGCCAACATCGATGAATTCCTGAGTTTCCCAGGTATCGCCGCCCATAAAGGGAGCTTCGATGCCAAGCTGACGGGCTTGTTTTACAAGCAGTGCAGATTCGGTAAAGTTACCGGGTGCGAAAATCGCATCAGGATTTTTAGCTTTGATATTGGTAAGAATAGCACTGAAATCTTTATCGCCTGTTTGATAGTTTGCGATCTCAACAATGCTGTTTTCATCACCGGTCAATTTTATGAAAGCTTCTTTGAAGAATTTTGCCAGACCAACTGCATAGTCATTGGAAACTTCCTGCACGATAGCAACTTTTTTAGCACCTTGTTTAAATGCATAGTTAGCCATAACGGTACCCTGGAACGGATCAATAAAGCAGGCACGGAAATAATAGTCATTATTAGCAGTTACCTGCGGATTAGTACAGCTGGTACCAACAGCCGGAACTTTACTGTCTTTTACGATATTACCTGCCGCCATAGACAGCGAAGAACCATAAGAACCTACGATAACGCTTACTTTATCTTTTTCGATAAGGCGGGCTGCAACAGAAGCAGCTTCAGCTTTATCAGATTTGTTATCAGCTACAACAAGCTCGATCTTTTTGCCTAAAACTTCAGGATGCAGTTTGTTGGCAAGCTTGATACCGCGGAGTTCCAGTTCGCCTCCGGCAGCATTATCACCGGTCAATGGCAGGAAAACACCGACTTTGATCACGTCGGATGCTTTAGCATCTTCCTTTTTCTCGCCGCCGCAGCCTGCTACTAAGCTCATTGCTACTGCTGAAGCCAACAGCGCTGATAATATTTTTTTCATTTTCAATGTAATCTGTCCCTTCTTTACTGTTTGCACAGCTTTTTCCCCTTAACTGTAAATGATTATAACATCAAAGCACGGATGTGACAATATTACTATTTCTTCACAATTTCTTTACAGTTTTCAAACAGCATTTTTCGTATTTTAACATTTTTGTAAGAATAATGTTGCTGTAAAGCGTTGCTTTTTCACTGTTTTGTCCTCACAAAAAGAACTTTCCCGAAAACAAAAACACGACAAGTCCACCTCTCGTGTACAGTGACATCAGAGATTTTCTCGCCGCGCGTTTTTGTATACAATATACTTTGCATATTTTTTTTGTATATCTGCCCTTAACAGCCGTTCTTGCAGCTGTCCCCCGCTGCAAAGGCCTGTCAGCAAATCATTTTTCTACAACTTCGTTGACATAACCAACAGCACTGACAGCGTTAGGCGCGTAGTGATCGGCGCCGATACTGTCAGCATAGTCCTGTGTCAAAACAGCACCGCCCACAACTATACGGCAGTTGCAGACATCACGCAAAGCCTTGATCGTAGCTGCCATTGCACCTACTGTAGTCGTCATCAAAGCTGACAGTCCTACA
Organism: Phascolarctobacterium faecium; assembly: GCF_003945365.1. Classification (NCBI taxonomy): domain Bacteria; kingdom Bacillati; phylum Bacillota; class Negativicutes; order Acidaminococcales; family Acidaminococcaceae; genus Phascolarctobacterium; species Phascolarctobacterium faecium. The sequence continues at coordinate 2,391,844 of NZ_AP019004.1, forward strand.
ACATGAGCCTTGCGCTCCAATACAGCTTTCACTATTGCTTCTACAGCTACATCCTTACCAAGGTCGATAACGTTATAACCATAATTTTCCAGCAGTACCTTAACTATATTTTTACCGATATCATGGATGTCACCCTTAACCGTAGCAATAACAACAGCAGTACCTTTTTCCACAGCGCCACCGTCAGCCATCCTGTCGCGGATCACCTCAAAAGCTGCCTTCGCGGCATCGGCGCTCATCAAAAGCTGCGGCAGAAACAGATTTTTTTTCTCAAAACCATTTCCAACAAAATCTAAAGCCGGTATCATCTGAGTATTGATAATATCCAGTGGTTTTTCTGTTTCCAGCAACCGGGTCACAGCCAGACGGCTCTGTTCCTGTAAACCTTTAACGATCGCATCGTGCAGCGTATATTCACTGACAGCAGCTGTCGGAACTTTATTTACGTAATCAGCAAAACGCTTCACATATGCCTTGCAGCCTCCGTCCAATCCTTTTAAAGCTCTATACGCATAGTAAGCATCCAGCATCGCTTTACTCTGCGGATTGATAATAGCGCAGGAAAGCCCCGCCTCCATTGCCAGAGTGAAAAATGTACTGTTGACAGCATCACGTGACGGCAGTCCGAAAGAAATATTAGAAACGCCCATAATCGTTTTGATTTTCTGCTCTGTCAATTTACGGATCACTTCCAAGTCAACAGCAGCGTTGTCAGGTCCCGTACTTATCGTCAGCGCCAGCGGATCAATAATAATGTTACGTTTTTCGATACCGCATTCAGCGGCGCGTGCGATTATTTTCTCCGCAACGGCCAACCTGCCTGCAGCTGTTGCAGGAATGCCGTCATCATCTAACGCCAGGCCAACCACAACAGCCCCGTATTTTTTTACCAGCGGCAGTACCTTTGCCAGCGATTCATCTTTACCGCTGACAGAATTTAACAGCGGTTTGCCATTATATAAACGCAGAGCCCGCTCCATAGTCTCATAATCTGAAGTATCGATCTGCAGCGGTGCCGAAGTGACGGCCTGCAAAGCCAGAACTGTTTTCTCTGCAGCGGCAGCTTCGTTGATACCCGGCACACCTACATTGACATCCAGGATATGGGCGTCATTTTCAAGCTGCTCCAACCCCAGCCGGCAAATATAATCCAGATCTGCGTCTAAAATAGCCTGTTTTAAACGCGGCTTACCTGTAGGATTGATGCGCTCGCCTATGATCACAGGCTCCCCGCCGATAACGACAGCTTTGCCATAAGAAGAAACCACAGTCAGATCACAGCTGCGGCGTCCTCCCGGCTGCATACCATAGCACTTTTCGATCAGAGCTTTAATATGTTCCGGAGTAGTACCGCAGCAGCCTCCGGCGACAGAAATACCCAGTGGTATCATTTCCTGCATCATCGCTGCAAATTCATCTGCGGCAACGTCAAAAACAGTTTTACCGTCACGCTGTACGGGCAGCCCGGCATTAGGATTCAAAACGATCGGCAGCGAGCATGCTTCTATTAGCTGCGGCAGCAGCCTGCGCATTTGTTTCGGTCCCAAGCCGCAGTTAAACCCTACAGCATCTGCCCCCAGCCCCTCCACCATTGCTACCGCGCTCAAAACGTCAGCACCGGTCAACAGCTTACCATCTTCATCAAACGTCAACGTAACGATCACCGGCAGATCACAGTTTTCTTTTGCCGCCAAAAGCGCGGCTTTGATCTCATAAGTATCGCTCATCGTCTCGATCAGGATCAGATCAGCTCCGTGTCTGGCACCGCTGCGTACCATTTCACCATAAATATCCACAGCTTCCTCAAACGGAAGATCACCATAAGGCGCCAGTAATTTTCCGGTAGGGCCGAGATTCAGTGCCACAAACGCTTTTGTACGTCCGGCACAGGCAGCTTTGCCTATTTTTAAAGCAGCCCCCACAACTTCATCAACGGTGATATCCATCCCTTTAAATTTAAGACGGTTCGCCCCGAAGGTATTGCTTTTTATGATATTCGAACCGTTATTCAAATACGCTTCATGTACAGACTGCACTTCAGCCGCATGAGTAAAATTCCACAGCTCCGGCAGCTCTCCCGGCTGCAGCCCCAATGCCTGCAGCATCGTCCCGGTAGCGCCGTCAAAAAATAATAATTCTTTACCTAATAAATCCCTGAAACCCATGCTTTCATTCCTTTCTAAATTCGCACGCTCGATTAACGCACGCCGCACATTTACTGGTATTGCAGACGGTATCTTCAGTCAATCCTATCACAGCCGTCACTGATTTTATAGGAGTCAGCATATAACCATCGGTCAAAGTCAGACCGATTCGTTTTGCACAATCCAGCAGCATAAGCAGCTGACGCTGATCCTCCAGCCGCCAGTCGCCATACCCCGGTGAAAAACGCGGTTTCAAGTGCAGCCCTGCTGCAGCCGCTATCTCGGCTTCGGTTTCATCACAATAACTTTCGATCAGAGCCGCGCATACAGCCTGAGCAGCTGCTGCCTGTGCTACGTTAGTCAATGCCAGACGCCTCAAAACAGTATCGGCATTACTGCCTAAAGTAGCAGCCAAAACCGCCGCTTTTTGACAGCCCTGCAAATGTCCTGCCAAATTTTTGCTTTCAAAACGCATGCCATTATCTACTAAGGTCACGCCTGCATCATCTACACGGCACGCAAAAATCTGCCAGCAGCTTCTGGGCCGCACTTCGTTCCGCAGCTGCAAATAAGCCAGATCAGCCAAAACCGCCGCCTCATTATCATCTTTTTTCGCGCCCATATACCTCACGGCTTCAGCTCTGTCATACTTCATTTTACGATCTCCGACAGATTTTTCATGATCCCGCCGATGATTTCCGGCCGGTTCATCGTATAAACATGAATATTTTTCAGTCCGTTAGCGATCAAATCAACAATCTGCCCCGTAGCATAAGCAATACCCGCCTGTTTTAACGCTTCGGGATCATCTGCAAATTTCTCGACGATAGCGCGGTAATTCGCAGGCAGTTTGGTCCCGCTCAATTCACAGATCCGGTTGATCTGTTTGGCATTTGTCACCGGCATAATACCCGCCACGACCGGCACATCGATACCATGCCGCAGCAGTCTGTACATATAATTGTAAATAATATTATTGTCAAACACCATCTGCGTCACTAAAAAGTCGCAGCCACTGTCGATTTTCCGTCTGGTATTGACAATATCACGATCCAGAGAGCCGGCTTCCGGATGTCCTTCCGGATAACAGGCCCCGCCGACACAAAAATCACCGGCTTTTTTGATTTTCCCCACCAAATCACTGGCATGGGCAAAATCCCCGTCATTGCCATTCACCGCATCTCCGCGCAGAGCCAAAACATTCTGGACGCCAGCAGCCCGCATCTGTACCAAAACACCGTCGATCTTGGCTTCATCAGCATCGATACAGGTCAGATGCGCCAGCGCTGGGCGTCCGCTGGCTTCTATTGCCCGGGCAATAGCCACCGTCTGACCCACAGATGTACCGCCGGCCCCATACGTAACACTCATAAAATGCGGACCCACCTCGGCAATATCACTTACTATATTCAAAGCATTCTGCAGCTCTGTACCTGCTTTAGGTGGAAACAGCTCGCAGGAAATGCACACCTTTTCGTTTTTTAATAAATCAATAATTTTCATCAGCAGCAACCTCTTTCCCCTAATACACATTTCTAATAATTCTAAACAAAAATGCTAATAAACGCAAATACTATTTATTCTTTACGTTTAACCATTTACTATTTCGCTACAGATGTTACAAAAACAGGTCAAGAATAAAAAGGTATGGGCATGCCCATACCTTTTTATTCAGCTTACTATCAATCACCTTAAATAAATTCCTGCAAAACTGCGAACAGCTTTTCCGGGTCAATCGGCTTTGCCAAATGTGCGTTCATACCCGCTGCGTGTGATTTTTCCACATCCTCGTCAAACGCATTAGCCGTCATAGCAATAATCGGGATCGTCTGCGCATCACTTTTATCAAACAGCCTGATATTACGTGCTGCTTCCAGCCCATCCATAACAGGCATCCTGATATCCATCAAAACAGCATCATAGTACCCAACAGGAGTTGAACAGAATTTTTCTAGTGCCTGCAGACCGTTGCAGGCACTTTCTATCGTCAGTCCCTTCATTTCCAGCAGACTTGCAGCAACTTCCAGATTCAGCTCATTATCTTCTACCAGTAAAATCCGTTCTCCAGCAAACTGTACTTCTCCTTTTGCTGCTTCCGGCTCATATACTGCTTCACTGAAATCATTGATCTTTTCAAACAAATCTACCAGCTCGGAACGGAACAGCGGCTTGGTGATAAAAAAGTCCACACCTGCATGCCTTGCATCTGCTTCAATCTCCTTCCATTCATATGCTGTCATAACGACTACTAATGTCTCAGCTCCAACCAGCCGTCTTATAGCTTTCGTTGTCTGAATTCCGTCCATATCCGGCATTTTCAGATCTACCAGCACAATATCATAAGGTTTCATTTCCCTGATGCCTTTTTCGATTTCCAGTACTGCCAAAGCCCCCGAAGTCACATATTCTGCCTGTACCCCCAAATCACTCATAATCAGGCTGGCATGTTCACAAGTCACAATGTCATCGTCAACTATCAGCGTTTTCAAATCCCTGAACTTTAGAAGATCAAGATTTTTACGTCGATAGCTTTCTTCCGTTAGGCCTAACTTTACATCGACGCAGAACTCACTGCCAACACCTTCGATACTGTGCACATTTATCGAACCGCCCATCAGCGTTACCAGATTCTTGCAAATAGCCAATCCCAGACCAGTACCGCCGTATTTGATAGAAATATTGGGATTTTCCTGTTCAAAAGATTCAAAAAGATGCTTTTGAAAAACCTTGCTCATGCCAATACCTGTATCGCTTACGGTAAATCTCAGCCAGGCATCCTTATCACCCCGGCTCATCTGCCTGATCGTAAACTGGATTCTGCCGCCTTCCGGAGTAAATTTTAAGGCATTAGATAAAATATTTAATAAAATCTGACGCAAACGTAATGAATCACCGATATAAAGCTCTTCTGTCATCCCTTCGATAACAGTATTAAATTTCAAGCCCTTCTCTTCTGCCTGCGGATAAAAAAGAGAGTTCAGACCGTTGATCATTTCTTCAAAATCAAATTTTTCATGTGCCAAACTCATTCGTCCGCTTTCGATACGCGACATATCTAAAATATCGTTGATCAGGCTCAGTAAAAACCTTGCCGAAATACCGATCTTCGCCAGACAATCGCTGATACGCTCTTTATTATCCAATGCAGACAATGCTATAGCTGTCATACCGATAATGGCATTCATCGGCGTACGTATCTCATGGCTCATCCGCGATAAAAATTCCGTTTTAGCATTGTTTGCAGCCTCTGCCGCACCTAAAGCAGTACGCAAAATCTGATTTTTTTCCGCCTCATTGTCCTTTTGCTCGTCAATGCAGCGAATCAGCGAAACTGTAAGAATATCATCATTAACGGGATTTTCCACCTTGATTTTATGTGCCGAGACCCAATGATACTGTCCATCATCCAAAAGCTGGCGGTGCTCCATATAAGTTTCGTGAGCACCTCGTTCATACTCTGCCAGTTGGTTCTGACAGGCAAATTTACTGGTAAACTCATCTCTATACTCAGGTGCTACTGAACCCAGCACTCCATTGACCATAGCATCATAGCTGCCGCAGTCCAGCGAATGCAGGCTCTGTCCCTCCTGATCTAAAACACTGCAGGTATTCCGTGTAAGGTTTCCGAAAATGATCATCGGATAAGCTGATGTGATAGCCGTATATAACGCGCTGCGCTCCATCAGATCCCACTGCTGGTTTTTGCGGCGCAGCTGCAGGATTTCGGTAACATCATGGAAAATTATCTGATAGATTTTTTCCCCCTGCTGATTTTGAATAACGCAGGCAGCAGACCGTACCCATCTTTCCTCGCCTGCTGCAGTTTTGATACGGTGGCTTGAATTCTTGACGATCCCTTCCTCTGCAATACTGAAAAGTTCCTCTAAAACCTTTGTTCTATCTTCCGGATGGATACAGCGAAGAATATTATCACACACATCCCTCCGCAGAAAAAACTCATGCTCATTCTCGAACCCTAAAATATTAGCCCCGGTCCTGTTGACCATCAAAGCTTTGGGTATCCTGTCAAAGCTGCATTGCAGCAGGCCGCTGGGCATAGTATCGATAATATTCTGCAGGATATTCTTCTGCTGCCTGTTCTCAACGCTTTCCTCGAAAAGCTTTTGTTTTGCTTCTATCTCACCAGAAATATCCCTGATCACACTGATACAGGCAGCATTTCCGTTCACAGCCAGAACCTTTTTCCCAACATCACTGACCCAGATATAACTGCCGTCTTTCTTTTTCATCCGATACTTAACTTCATACTCACTATCCTGATCCATCGCCCGGCTGGCAATCTGCTCCACCCGTTCTAAATCATCAGGATGGATGCCGTTCATAACCAGACCTTTGGTATCTGCTACAAATTCCTCATAAGTATAGCCAAGATAAGCAAGCATTCTTTCATTAACATAATACAAAGGAAAACCTGGCGCAACATAACCGCCTAAAATACCACCTGGTATACTGCGGTTAAGCAGACCCAGCATTTGCCTGTTAATGCTGCTTTCGACCTCGGCAACCTTTTCCATACTGAACGCTGCCGGGAAAAAATCACCTGTCTCCGGTCCCATATTTGCCTGTGAAACATGCAGCGCCGCAATTTTCCATACAGAATCACAGCAATTGCAGGCTGCCATTACACGTATGCTTATGTCACTGTCATACCCATCTTTATTTTTTTTGAGCAGCAGATCACAAAGAAATACTGCCGCCGTTTCAGACAGCATCGTATTTTGAACATTTTCATATTCAAAGAAAACCGCATATGGTGCAGCTGCAATTTCAGCCTGCAAAAATTTTACAGCCTCACTGCGATCTCTGGCACTGCAGACTGCCCCCAGACCTATCCATCTGATATCTTCACGCAGAAAGCCTGCGGCAGCTTTATAATCGCGTTCATTAAAATAAGCAGTAAAAAAGTCCTGCATCAGCTTGTTTACTTTCTGCCCGGCACTGATCATATTAAGCTCTCCCGTATTCTTATCCGTCATTTTTTTAATTATATTAAATGAATTATTAAAAAACAAGAAAAACAATTCTTAACATTAAAATATTATTTTAAAAGAAAATTCCTGACTGCAAACAGTCAGGAATCCTTTAATTACTTTTCAACCATATTATTTTATAAAAAAATGCAGCGCCAAACTCAATAACCCCGAACCAACCAGTGTTTGGATCACGCCGCAGATTTTTTTCTTGATCAGGACCAGTGAAACAAGCAAAACGATCGTGCTGACCAGATCAGGATCAGTCCAGACAGCCGGCAATTTTTCTTCGTTCCACAAAGACAGAGTTAAAAACATCACACCGGCAGAAGCTATCAATGCGACTACAGCGGGGCGCAGGCCGTTCAAAACACCCCTGATCGCTCCCATATCTCCATATTTCGCCAGCAGCTTTGCCAATGCGATCATAATAATAAGCGAAGGCGTAACAAAACCTGCCGTCGCCGCTACCGCGCCGCCAATACCTGCCACCTTTGTCCCTACGAAAGTAGCGGCATTGATACCTATTGGCCCCGGTGTCATCTGCGAAATAGCAACAACGTCCATAAATTCACTGAATGATATCCAATGATGGACATCAATGACCTGCGTCTGGATCAGCGGTATGGAAGCATAACCTCCGCCAACGCAAAAAGCGCCGACCATACAGAAACTCCAGAACAAACTTATATATATCACTTCCATACCTCCTTAGCTGTATTTTTCATCCTGCAGCCATAAATAACCGATAACGGCATCGATCAGAATAAGATACATGATATTGACCTGAAAAAAATAATTGGCGATAAAAGTGCCGAAAATAATCAAACACGGCAGCAGCAGCTTCTTTTTCAGCTCTTTCTGCAGCAGATTTATGCCTACGTCAAGTATCAGCGCTGTAGCCCCGCACTGCATACCACGCAGCAAAATCTGCACATAATAATTATGGGCAAAAGCATCATAAAAATACGAAATCACCGTCAGTGTGATCAGCGGCGGCAGCACTATAGCCAGCAAAGTAACTGCAGCGCCGGTATACCCTGCCAGACGATAACCTATAATGATAGCGGCATTGACGGCCACCACTCCAGGAGCCGACTGCGCTACTGAAACAAGATCAAGCGCTTCCTTATCACTCATCCATTTATAATGATCGACATATTTGGCTTTCAGCAGCGGGATAATGACAAAACCACCACCCACTGTAAAAGCACTGATCAGGAACGTAGATTTAAACAGTTCCCAGTAAAACTTTTTATCTATTACCACAGAATTATTCACTTCATGCCTCCATCACTAATTTGGCTGATGATATTATCATAACAAAATTTTAATCTGCCGTACAGCTTCCGAAGCCTGACTAAAATTAAAAATCCGGCATCAATACTTAATTATAAAAATAAAAGGAGCTTCAAATAAATGAAACTCCTTTTATCAGCAATATTCTGTTGCAAGCAGTCGCAATCAACCTGCTAAAAACCTTCACAGCAATTCTTTTTTTCTGGCAAGTATTTCTGCTACAGCCGCACAGGCAGGGCAATCGCAGTATTCAGCCCCAGCAAGCTTTATTTCTTCAGCATGTGCGGTAATATTCTTGGCCAGTTCGGCACCAAAATATCCGGCTCCGGCCTCAGATCCTGCAAAAGCTATCAGATTGTCGATCGGCATAATATCCGCTTCCAGTTCGGCAATATATTTTTTGGTTTCATCGGCTTCCCGTTCTGTACCGACCGCATCCAGCCAGCTCTGCGCCGCTGCCTTAGCTTCACTGCTGCAGGAAGCAGCATTCATCAATTCATGTGTCTTTTCAATAACATAATCCAATACTTCTTTTTTCATAAAACTCAACTCGCTTTCTTTTATTTACCCCTTTCAGGGCCTGGTAATCACTCGATCCAGCCGCTTGCACACCTAGCCGCAGCCTGCTTTGAATTTCCGCAACACTGCCGCAGACCTTTCATCTGCCAGCCTCCTTTCCCCACGTAAATCTCATGTTTCTCTATCATAAAAATATTGTTATCCATTGTTTATCAGCTGCTAAAATTAGTTCGAGCTCTAACTATTTTTCTAAAAAATTTTACCCCAGATTATCCAGAATTTTTTGCAAAGATATTTCCAGCTTTTTCATTTCTTCCTGTTCCATATTTTGAAAAACTTTTTGAACTAAATCAGCAGAAACTTTTTCGAAAAGCTTTTGCAATGCTTTTCCCTGCTCAGTCAGCTCCACATAAATGACCCGGGAATCCTCCGCTGCCTGAAATTTCTTCACCAGTCCCAGCTCTGCCAGCTTATTTACGAGCACCGTCACCGTTGGTTTCGTCCGATGGATAGAGTCTGAAATCTCTTTCATCGTCACTCGCTCCCTTTGATACAGACACGCTAAAATATCTCCATGTGAGGGAGCCAGTTTGGTAATACCATGCTGCGCCAGATCTACCAGAATGAATTTATTGGCCTTTTCTCTTATTTTACTGATCAAAAAAATCGTTTTTGTCTGCTTCATCATATCTCAATTATAATTAGACATCTAACTATTGTCAAATATTTTTTATTCTTGCTGATGTCTGCCGCTGCAAAAAAATAAACGGTCCTTCAAATAAATGAAGAACCGCATAATCATCTGGCGGAGAGGGTGGGATTCGAACCCACGGTACGTTGCCGTACATTTGATTTCGAGTCAAACACCTTCGACCACTCGGACACCTCTCCGCGTAAACCAGCCTTATCTATTATATCATAAATCCGTATTTTGCAAAGAGTTTTTCTTAATTTTCCGCACTGTCAGCAGCTATTCCAGCCTTTGCCAGCCTGTTTTCCGCACGTCTGCGTCTAAAAAAATCCTTCATTACCTGTGCACATTCGGCTTCACAGATGCCGCTGACGACCTGTGCCGTATGATTAAGATTGGGATTACTGATGATATTAAAGATCGACTCTGCCCCTCCGGCTTTAGCATCAGGACAGCCGTAAACAACCTTGTCGATACGACTGTTGACGATAGCGCCCGAACACATTGGACAGGGCTCGACTGTAACATAAAGCACGGCCCCCTCTAAACGCCAGCGGCCCAGCTTTTTACACGCCTCCCTGATCACGATGACCTCGGCATGCGCCGTCGCATCGTTCCAGGTTTCGCGCATATTATGCGCCTTCGCTACAACTTCACCTTCAACCACAAGTACGGCGCCGATCGGTATCTCGCCGATCACGTCAGCCGCCCGGGCTTCCTGCAGCGCCAACTGCATATATTCTTCGTCCGTCATTGCATTTAACATCTTCTGCTTACTCCTGTAACGCTTCTGCCGCTGTCATCAGTTCTTCCCAACGCAGCATCAGCTTCTCGATTTCCGCTTGCAGGGCAGCATGCTCCGCCGCCAAAGCAGCGCTGGCTTCCGGGTCTGTATGGCTGGCAGGATCGGCCATTCGTCCTTCCAACACCCCCAGCAAAGCCTCCTGTTCACGAATACTCAATTCAACTTTTGCCAGCAGCTTTTCTGCTTCCTGCGGGCTGTAGGCACGCTTATGCCTGCCGGAACTTTTTACAGTACTGCTTATCGGCTCAGGCGCAGCCTTCCTCTGCACAGGGGCGCTGCTCGGCACGGCAGCCTGCAGCAGCCGTCTTTTAGCCTTTTCTTCTAAATAAAAATCATAATTGCCTTTATAATCACAGACCCGGTGATCTTCCAGTTCCCAGATCCTGTCAGCGATCTCGTTGATAAAATAACGGTCATGGCTGACCACCAGCACCGTCCCGTCAAAAGCAGTCAAAGCAGCTTCCACAGTCTCCCGCGCCATAATATCAAGATGGTTGGTCGGCTCGTCCAGCACCAGGCAGTTTGCCCCGTCCAGCACCAGCTTCAGCAATACCAGACGTGCCTTCTGGCCGCCTGACAAAGTGCCGATCTCTTTAAAAACGTCGTCGCCGTGAAACAGCATCCCGCCAAGCAGTGAACGCGTACGTTCCTCAGTAAAGCCATATTCCACCAAAAAATTATCCAGCAGCGTCTGTTTGGGAGCAAGCCTTTCATAGCTCTGCGAAAAATACCCCACCTTCACACGATTGCCGATCTGCGCTGTTCCCTTCAGCGGCGGCAGCTCGCCTAAAACAGTTTTCAGCAATGTCGTTTTACCGGTGCCGTTAGGGCCCAGCAAGCCAACCTTTTCACCCTTACGCAGCACCAAATCTATATCATGCAGCAGTACATTATCGCCATAACCAACAGAAAGGTTATCCAAAATCAGCACCCGTTCAGCAGACTCCGGCGCAGGCGGCAGGCGCAGGGCAAATTCCTCATGCTGCACAGGCGCGTCCATCCGCTCCAGACGATCCAGCTGAGATTGGCGTCCACGCGCCATCTTACTTTTGATGCCCGCTTTAAAACGACGGATATAGGCTTCCGTCCGTGCGATATAATCCTGCTGCGAAGCATAAGCAGCTTCCAGTGTTGCAGTCTGGAGCTCTTTCTGCACCAGATATTTGCTGTAATTGCCTTTGAAGGAAGTCAGATGCCCGCCTTCCATTTCCAGTATCCGTGTAGCGATATTATCAAGAAACGCACGGTCATGACTGACTACCAATAGCCCGCCCTTAAATTCCTGCAGATACTTCTCCAGCCACTCAGTCATAGCAATATCCAGATGATTTGTAGGCTCATCCAAAATCAGAAAATCAGGCTGCCGCACCAGGGCCGCCGCCAGCATCATCCTGGTTTTCTGTCCGCCGGAAAAGTGCTCCGCCGTCTTATCCCAGACCGCTTCTTCAAAACCCAGTCCAATCAAGACTCTTTTAATAAACGCTTCATAATTATATCCGTCGACATGTTCGTAACGTTTGGTCACACGGGCGTATTCCTCTAAAACCCCGTCCAGCTCCGCACCCGGTTCCAGCTGGGCAGAACGTGCTTCCAAAGCCGCCAGTTCTTCACGCATCGTCACTATCTCCGGGCAGGAGCGCAGCATAAACTGCCACAAACTGCCGGTGCCGATATTCTGAAACCCCTGCTCCACATAACCGATCTTCAAGCCGGGTTCAAAACGCACCACGCCGCCGTCAACCGTTTCCGGAGCTAAAAGACAGCGCAGCAGCGTTGTTTTGCCGCTGCCATTTACGCCTACCAGCCCAATTTTTTCACCTTTATCGATCATAAAGCTGATATCCTTAAATATTTCATTAATGCCAAAACTCCTGGCAATTTTATCTACAACAAGCTGCATTTTTTCGTCCTCTGTTTTCTTCTTCCTGAACTCTTATTTTAACAAAAAAACGGCTTGAAAGCAAAAAGACCGGCTGCCCAGGCAAACCGGTCTTACATTTTCAGCCTTCATAGCCCTGCGGGTGTCCCTTATGCCATTTCCAGGCCGTACTGATAACTTCATTGACAGTACTGCACTTAGGCACCCAGCCCAGCTCGTCCCTGATCTTCTCCGAAGAAGCGATCAGCACAGCCGGATCGCCGCTGCGGCGGCTTTCTTCCACCACAGTAAAGTCTATCCCCGTAATCTTTTTAGCAGCATCAATGATCTCGCGCACGCTGAAACCATTTTCACTGCCCAGATTATACACGCGGCTCGCTCCTCCAGCCAGCAGATGCTTGAGTGCCAGAACATGTGCCGTTGCCAGGTCGCAGACATGAACATAATCACGCACACAGGTACCGTCTGCAGTAGCATAATCAGTACCATAGATGGCAACCTGCCTGCGTACGCCCTGCGCAGTTTTTAAAACCAGCGGGATCAAATGCGATTCAGGATCATGGTCTTCGCCGATATCACGGCTCGGCGAAGCTCCTGCGGCGTTAAAATAACGCAGCGCCACATAACGCATCTCATAAGCCATATCATAATCAGCCAGCATTTTTTCGATCATCAGCTTCGTGCGGCCGTAAACATTAGTCGGGTTCAGACAGCTGTCCTCTTTAATGGGAACTCTCTCAGGCTCTCCGTATACTGCCGCCGTCGACGAAAAAACGATATAATCTACGCCGGCGCCTTTCATTGCTTCTAAAAGATGCAGCGACCCCTCCACATTATTAAAATAATACTTGGAAGGATTTTCCATCGATTCGCCGACCAGACTGCTGGCAGCAAAATGAATGACCGCGTCGATCTCAAACTGGGCCATGATATGCTTCAAAAAAGCAACATCATGGATATCGCCCTCCACCAGCTGCACCTCTTCAGGCACTGCCGCCGCATGGCCTGTGGAAAGATTATCGTAAACGATCGGTGTGAAACCGTTTTTCTGCAATTCTTCAACTACATGTGAACCAATATAACCGGCACCGCCGGTAACCAGAACATTCATCATTCAATCTCCTTAGTTCTTACTGACAATAGTCTGTAAATATGCTAAAAACTTATCCTTCAGATCAGGACGCTTCAGCGCCATTTCCACCGTCGCCTCCAAAAAGCCCTGTTTATCGCCGACATCATAACGACGTCCTTCAAAATTATAAGCATACATCTTCTGCAGTTTAGCCAGCTCCTTCAATGCGTCCGTCAGCTGGATCTCATTACCGCGTCCCGGCTTGGTAGCCTCCAGGATCGGGAACACCTCGGGATTGATGATATAACGCCCCAAAACAGCCAGCCGCGAAGGCGCTTCCTCAACGCCCGGTTTCTCGACCATATCGCTGACCGTAAAGGTGCGCGGTTCGGCCGTAGGCTCGGACGCTACGATACCATAAAACGATACCTTTTCCTGCGGCACCTCCTGTACACCCAAAACACTGGCCCCGGTTTTATCATAAACATCCATCAGCTGTTTCAGTGCCGGTACTTCACCGTCTACTACATCGTCGCCCAAAAGCACCGCAAAAGGCTCATCGCCGATAAACTGCTTCGCGCATAAAATAGCATGCCCCAATCCGCGCGGCTCTTTCTGGCGGATATAGTGGATCCGGATATCAGAGATCTTTTTGACCATCTCCAGCTCCTGCGCTTTACCGCCGGCCGCAAGGTTCAATTCCAGTTCGATACTGCGGTCAAAATGATCCTCGATAGCACGTTTGCTGCGCCCGGTAATGATCAGAATATCTTCTATTCCCGAAGCAAGCGCTTCTTCAATAATATACTGGATCGTCGGCTTATCAACGATCGGCAGCATCTCCTTCGGTGTAGCTTTAGTAGCAGGCAGAAAACGCGTGCCTAATCCGGCCGCCGGAATAACAGCCTTGCGTACTTGTTTGATTGCAGTCATCTGTATCACTCTTTCTCCACTTGAACAGGAAATAAATTTTTAGATAAACACTTACCTTGATTGCCGCCGGCACCGATCAGACACGGGCTCTGTCAGGCTTCTTCGCCGCCGATCAGTTCCAGCAGTTCCGCTGTTTTTTCAGCCAGCAGCTTTTTATCGCCTCTGGTCTCAACATTCAGACGCATCACCGGCTCTGTATTGGAAACACGCACATTGAAACGCCATTCGGAATAATCAATGCTCAGCCCGTCCAGCTTATCGACCTGACCGCCGGGCGCATATTCAGCCTCGATCGCCGCCAGTACGGCCGCTGAATCTTCAACCTTACGGTTGATCTCGCCGCTGCAGGGAAATTTTTCCATCCGTGCTTCGACCAGCTCCGACAAAGTTTTACCGCTGGTGCATAACAGCTCCGCCACCAACAGCCAGGGTATCATGCCGCTGTCACAGTAGGAAAAATCTTTAAAATAATGATGTGCCGACATTTCGCCGCCGTACAGCACCTCATTGGCACGCATACATTCCTTCATAAAGGCATGCCCGCTCTTGCAGCGCACAGCAACACCGCCGGCCGCATCCACAACCTCCTGCGTGTTCCATGTCAGACGCGGGTCATACATGATCTTGGCGCCCGGCTGCTTGCGCAGAAATACCTCTGCCAGCAAACCGACTATATAATAGCCTTCAATAAATTCGGCTTTTTCATCAAACAAAAAGCAGCGGTCAAAATCGCCGTCCCAGGCCACGCCCAGATCAGCCTGATATTCGCGCACCAGTTTTGCCGTAGCCTCGCGATTTGGTACCAAAAGCGGATTAGGCACCCCGTTCGGGAAAGTCCCGTCAGGTATTTCATTGATCTTGATAAATTCAAAAGGCAGATATTTGGCCAGCTCGTTCAAGACTGGGCCGGCGCCGCCGTTCCCAGGGTTAGCCACTATCTTCAGCGGTTTCAGCGACTTGATGTCTATATATCCCAGCAAATGCTCGATATATTCCGGCATGATATCATAACGTCTTACAGCACCCTCCGTCTTGCCCGGCACCTTGACATGAGGAAAATCCTTACTGTCAACCACCATATCAGCGATCTCCATCAGTCCCGTATCGGCCGAGATCGGTCTGGCTCCTCGGCGCACGAGCTTCATCCCGTTATACTCTGCCGGATTGTGACTGGCCGTTACCATAATCCCCCCGTCAGCGTCCAGATGTGCCGTCGCGAAATAAATCATCTCCGTACCGCACTGCCCGATATCAATCACATCACTGCCGCCGTGCCGCAGCCCTTCCGTCAAAGCATCGACCAGCTCGCGCCCGCTCAAGCGTATATCATGCCCGACCACAACTTTTTCAGCTGCAAACATCGCCGCAAAAACGCGCCCTACCCGATAAGCCATCTCCGCATTGACCTCTGTCGGCACAACGCCGCGCACATCATATGCTTTAAACGCTTTCTTAGTTAATTCCATATTTCTCCGCTCCCCTATATCTTTCTGCAATTATCTGAAAACATGATAATTATTACTTTCTACCTCCACAAAAAAACTCCTGCTTAAAAAGTTATTTTTAAGCAGGAGTGCGTTACATCGCATAATTATTTTCCCTTAAAATATCCTCGGCAAATTCACCCAGATACCAGCGCGCCACTGAAAAAAACGGCTGATAATTGCCATCTTCATCCGGCAGCAGGATACTTTCCGCCAGCAGCGGCAAAAACTCCTCCAGCACCGCTCCGCCAGCCAAAGCACTGTTTATCTCGTCCTCCAGTATCCTGATCAGCGCCAGTCTCATCCGCTGCAGCCGCGGCGCGTTCAGATTCAGCTCGCGGATCGTATTGCGCGCCTTGGCCTGCAGTTTTTTCGGACAGGAACTTTCGTCAACGATCATCTTACCGGTATGCTCCTGATAACGAAACAGCCTGACTGACGCCGGTATCTTCAGCGGGTTCAGTATCCGCTCGGAAATCGGTTTCCCGCCCTTTGGTACATCACAGCTCCGGTCATTCTTCCTGCTGGAATAACGCCATTCAGGGTCCGACACATAGGGCTGGCTGCCGCCATGGCAAACACCAAGCAGATTATGCCAGTCCAGGTGATAATTGTGTTTTTCAAGCTGTGTAGCTACTTTGGGGAAGAAATGCTCCACCCTGAAATCATCAACATTGTCCTCAAACTCAGCCAGCTTGATACTGATCTCACAATACGCGCATAAACCGTGTTGATCCTGCAGAAGCTGCTGCTTTACTTCGCGGTAGCCCCTGCGGTTGCGCCGGCGGAAATGCTCCCAGGTTTCGTCCGGAAACGCCTTCACATAACTGCGCAGGCGCTCGGGTGTAGCCGGAGATTTGTACACCCGTTTCATTTTTTCTTCCTCCTGAAAGACTTCATCCTGATTTCCGTATCAGCACGGACCAAAGCCGGTTCACACCCTTTAGACCATTCGTCCAGACGTTTGCGCAGCTCCCTGGCCTCGTCCGTATCCCATTTATCCTCGCTCACAAGCATCAGATACCTGTACAGATCCTTCACGATCGGCAATGCCTGCGGGCGCGTGTCGACATTCTGAATATCCTTGAGCAGCTGAAAGCTTTCAGCGCCTAAAGAAAAGGCAGGTTTATCGATATTGATCAGATTATTGTCCCAGCGCAGGATACGGATAGCCTCAGCAGGGACCGTGCTCAGAACCTGCGGACTGTGAGTCGTCACAATAAACTGTACGTTGGGAAACGCCTTCCGCACATCATACACTACCGCCTGCTGCCAGGAAGGATGCAAATGCATATCGACTTCGTCGATCAGTACGATGCCCGGCGTTTCAAGAGCCGCCATGGCTCCAAGGTCAGGATTCAGCCGCACCATCCGGTACGCAAGATCTGCCGCCATACTGATCACGCTGCGGGTACCGTCACTCAAAGCCTCCAGCGGCAATACACCCATCGTTTCATGCATAATGATCAGATTTTGAAAAGCAAAGCTGTAATCTATATCCGTCCAGCCCATACTGCCGATACAGGTAATGATCGCCTGACGCACAGCCTTCAGCACTTCCGTATACGGATTCTTTTCATCCTTTTTACCGCTCTCGGCCAGATAACGGTCAAATTCCATCGCGCTCATCGCCGCATATTTGAACCACTGCCCAAAAGTATTATATGATGACGAAGGCTCCATACAATCGACGTAGCCGCTGCCGCGCTCCAGACTGATATCCTTGCGCAGCTCGAACAGCTTATTATCCTTCCACATCCTGCTGGTACCATAATAAGCCATGACCGGCAAAATTATTTTACTGTCGTTGACCTCCCGCAGCGCCTTGACCATATGCCGCCCATACTCGCTCAAAGCCTTCGCATTCAGGATCGTCGTCCGCCCCCCGGCCGCCTTCAATTCTCTTTTCCATGTGATCTTTTCGCCGTCAACAACGCCTTCTGCCCCGATCACAACGGGATACTGGCTTTTCATCCGCAGCACATGCTCCAAAGTCCTGCCTACAGTATCTTTGGTCTGGCGTACGTCCGTATCACTGATCTGGTTGGCCTTAACACCGTCAAAGCACGCCAGATAAGGACCTAAAGCTACAGCGACCGCATCTAAAATAGCTGTTTTGCCCTTACCGTTTTCAGCTACGATAACAGTCAGTTCTTTGTTGAAATCTATCTCAAAATTATCATAACAGCGGTAATTCTGCAAACATAAGCGACTGATATACATAGTACACCTCCAGAAGTATATTTTCTTTTATTATACCTTTTTTCAGCCGAATATGGAAATTTCTCTGCATTCTTTGTATAATAGATATATTATTTGAGAGTGAGAAGGTTTTAAAATGAATATTTTTCTCGTGATCGCTTTAGCAATGCTGCTGATCATCATCCTGCTGCGCCGCCACATCCCCATCGGTCCGGCGATCCTGGCAGGCGGCCTGCTGATCTGGGCTTTAGTAGCCCCTCAGTTCCATTATCTGGTCAGCGCCTTCACCACCACGCTTACCATGCAGCGCACCTACGACCTGATCCTGGCGCTCTATTTTGTCATGTGCCTGGAAATCGAGCTGCGTACCAGCGGCGCTTTAGACGGAATGATCCGCGCCCTGCAGCGCTTATTTGCCAGCGAAAAATTTACACTGGCCATTATGCCAGCTTTTCTCGGCCTGCTGCCTTCGCTGGGCGGCGCACGTTTTTCTGCGCCCATCGTCGAAGCGGCCAGCCGCAATACAGACCTGACCAAAGAACATAAAGCCGCCATCAATTTCTGGTTCCGGCATATCTTTGAATTTTCCAGTCCCATCATCCCCGGCATGATCATGGCCTGCAGCATCGCCGGCGTTGCCTTCAGCGACTTTATCGCCCACCTGTGCTGGCTGACCCTGCTGGCATTTGCCCTGGGTTGGCTGGTGCTCATCCGGCCGCTGGATATGCCCGCTAACAGCAATGTAGATGTCGATCCGGCCGAACGCCGTCAGGACATTATGAACCTGGTACTGTCGCTTTCCCCGGTCGTAATCAACTTCCTGCTGGTAGTTTTCTGCGACCTTAACGCCTCCACCGCTATGGCTCTGGTCACCTTCGCCATGATCCCGGTCCTGCGTATGACAAGCCGCGTCCTGAACATCAAAGAAGTTTTTACCGGCGCCTGCGACTGGAAAATGCTGATGAACGTTTTGTGCATCCTCTATTTTATCCAGATCCTGACCGATACCAACGTTCTGCATACCATCGTGGAAGATTTTAAAGCCTCACCGCTGCCCGTACCTGTCATTATCGCAGCTATCTCCTTTATTATCGGCATCCTGACAGGTCTGTCACAGGGTCATGTAGCGATCGTTATGCCCATCGTAGCAGCCCTGTCGCCCGGCGACCTGAACCTGGCAGGCGTGGCCATGGCCTTCGGCGTAGCCGGACAAATGCTGACGCCGACCCATATGTGTTTTATCGTCACCCTGGATTATTTTAAAGCCGACTTCTTCAAGACCCTCAAACCGATGTTTATTTTAGAAGTCATGCTGCTGACAGTATTCAGCATCTATACCTGGTTCACCTGGTAACAGACCTTATCTATATAAAAAGGCCGGACTTAACAGTCCGGCCTTTTTTATTGGGTTTTATTGATTTTTATTTCTGGGCCGCCTTTACTTCCAGCGGTACAAAAACGAATTCGCTCAGCTTACCGTTTTTATCGAAACCATATACCGCGCGCACAGCCTGCTGCCTGCTGTAGCCTACAAGATACGTCAGGCGGTCGCCCTGGTCGAACCGCTCATAAACCGCAAAACGCACCGATTTCTGAATACCAAACTGTTCCTTCAGCTGCTTTTGCAAAGCGGCAAAATTAGCCGCCGTCATCTTCTCTGCCAGCTCCGGCACCATATCTACCTGCAGCTGCGTTACAGCCGCAGCATCGCCGCTGAGTACTGCCATAAACTTATCGGCCACCTTCTGCTGCCTGTTCAAGTCACTGCCATCTCCTGCCGCATAACACATACCACTCACCACCATCATCAAAGTTAATATCAATAAGATTACTGTCTTTTTCATTACCATCCAACCCCCAACATTTATTCTTCAGCCTCAGCTTGTTCAGGCTGCTGCCTGTCAGCAGTTTCTTCTATATATTTTTCTTTCAGCTGCGTATAATCAGCAGCCAGTTTCTCATAAGCAACATCACGCTTTTCATTATCAGCCTGCAAACGCCTGTTATCCTGCTCCAAAGCCGCCAGACGCTCCAGCACCCTGTTCAGTGTTTCCTGCTCAACGCCAGCAGCTCTGGCCGCTTCCTTCGCCTTGCGCTCTGCTTCCGGCAGCCTGTCCAGCGCTATGCTGATACCCATATTCATCATATGCTTGCTGCTGGTCGTCGATGCTCCTATACTCAGCATCGTCCGTTTGTCAGGGCGATAGAACCCGCCTACTGCCAGCGCCTGCTTGCCCTCATAACTGCCCATCGCCATGGCGAAATCCGCACGGCTGTTGGCGTTTTCAGGCTGCGGATGCAGACCTGCCAAAGCGGCGCTCAGTGCGCCCACTTCCTTGATCTCGACTCCCATACGGTTGACCCTACCGTCCAGCTCTCGCATATCACTCTGCATACCTTCAATGGCGCTGCCTACTTCTATCGTGCTGCCGTCCTCGCGTTTCAATGTCACTTCGCCGCTGCCGATCGTGGTGCCGCTGGTCTTGGTGACTTCTTTCTCGTTGCCGTCAGCGTCTTTTTCCGTAGTCGTCGTTGTTTTGCTGACGCTGATACTGTCGCCTGTCATCGTGGTCGTGCCGCTGGTGTCTTTAGTAACCTTTCCGTCTTTGTCAGTTACCTTATTGCTTGTGCTCAGCGTCATACCTTTTTCATTCGTGCCGAAGCTGCTTTCCTTCACCGTCACATTGTCTTTGCTGTCGGTCGTGGTCCTGCTGGTCGTCACGCTGGTACCGCCTGCCGAGGTATTATTGACGGTCTTGGTGCTTTCCTTACCGTCAGCCGAGGTTTTCTCAGCCGCCTGTGTCGTTCCGTTCACAGCGCTGGTCTTAAAGTCATTGGTCACTGTATTCCCGTCGGCATCAGTACCGCTCAAATGGTTGTCTACGGCGTCAGTCTGGCCGATAGTACCTCCGGCTACAGTTACCTTATTACCGTCTACGTATAACTCGTCCGTATCTATCCTGCCGGTAGTCACCTTATTGCCCTGGATCGTAGTATCCAGCTGGCTGCCTGTGCCGTAAGCCGTATCACCGCTGTGGGTAAATTTGGCGCCGTCTGCCGAGGTATTGCTGAAACCGTAGTCTCCAGCTTTGCTGCTCAGGTTGCCGTTAGGGGCAACGCTGAATTTGGCTGTGCTGGTATCGCTGCTGCTGCTGACGCCGATATACAGTCCTTTATCCGTAATAAAGCCGTCGGTGTCGTTGACGACCGAGCTGTTTTTACCAACGTGGATACCATCTTCATTGATCTTGACCTGATTCTTTTCGCCTTCGGCCACCAGAATACCGTCTTTACTGATAACTGTTTTATTCTTTTCACCATCAGCGACAACGATCGAATCGCTGGCATTGACTTTATTAGTGTCAATACCGTCAGTAGTGATACTGGTATTGCCTTCGATGTTAGTAGTATCCCTGTCAGGCTTGTGGATGCCGCTGGTATTGGCACTGCTGCCACCGCCGCCCGTACCGCCGCTCAGGCTCACGCCGCCGATTTTACCATCACTGCCAAAAACAACGCCGTTGATACTGCTGACGCCTGTCACTGCGCCTGCGGCAAAATTCACGCCGCCGAAAGCAGCCGTCGCCGCTTCCAGGTTCGCTGTTTTCAAGCCGTCTTTAGTAAAGCTGGTTGTGTCTTCGATTATTGTTTTGCCACTGTTTTCTACAACGTCAGTGCGTTTGATGCCGCCCATGTCGGCGGTAGCCACGCCATCCTGTTCCAGGCTGTCCAGACGTTCCGACAATGCTTTGATACTGACGCCGCCTACACTCAAACCGTCAGTTGCGTTGCCGCTGATAGCGACGCCGTTCAGATTGTCCGCCGTTACCGAGCCTGTTACCAGACTGGTGTGATCGATATGTGTACCGTCAGCATCGGCATATAAAGCAATGCCGCCGGCCGCTTTTTTACCTACGTGGATACCGCTGGCATCTACTGTGACCTGCTTATCAGTGCCCTCACCGAAAATAATCGCATCATCTGTGATTTGAGTATGGGTTTTAGCACCCTCATTGCCAATAACCACGCTGCCGCTGAACTTACTGCTTCCGGAAGCAGTATCATAACTCAGCCCTGCCGTTTTGCCAGTCACTTCATCCAGACCGCTTTGAATATCTGTTACGGTCGCGCTGGTCGCCAGATCCTTCGTTGCTTCAACGATCTTCTCATTGATTTCGGTTTGCGTATACGCGTCAGCAATGCCGTAACCGGCCAGCGTAGTCGCTTTATCTGCCTTGCCGCTTTGCAGCTCCGTAACATCTTTTACCAGACCGCCATCAGCGTCACCAACTGTTGTTTTTAAAGTATCGACGTCACCTGCTTTAGCAAAGGCCGTATCCGCCGCTGCTTTGCTGTAAACGCTGTCGCTCTTAGCGTAATCAGCAAGTTTGGTGTCTACTGCTGTAGTAGTTGCGTAATCAGCGAACTTCGTATTCATATCTGTAGTAGTCGTATAATCAGCCAGCGCTGTTTTAGCAGCATATTTATCAGAAAGTTTTTGGCTTCCTTCTACAAATTCACCTGCTTTTACCGTACCGCTGGCAGTTACGGCATTAGTAGTGATGCCGCTGCTGCTGATCGCCGTATTGGTTTCGATAGTAGTCGTTGCCGTATCCTGATTCCGGCCGATGCCTTTGGTATTATCGGTAACTACATCACCATTGCTCAGCGCCGTCAGGTCGATGCCGCCTACCATTACTTTCGATTCGTCTTTTTTGATCTCTATACCGTTGACAGTTTTAGCCGTTAAAGCGCCGTCATTGCCAAAGCCGAAGCCTGTTGCGCCGACTTTAAACTCTCCTGCCGTCAGTACAGTCGCCGTCACGCCGCCAGTAAAGGTGGTAGTATTCTTGCCAGCGTCATAACTCATACCTGTAGCGGCTGTTTCCAAGGCTGCCGCTCTGTCGCTCAAAGCCGTATCTGCTGCCTGATAAGCGCTTTCAAGCGCTGTTTTAGCTGTGCCGATATCTGCCGTTACCTGCGTTTTAGTTGCCATATCGGCAGTTGCCGCAGTTATTTTTTCATCAGCAGCAGTCTTTGTATAAGCGTCGGTAATGCCGTAACCTGCTAAATCGGTCGCTTTCTTAGCTTTTTCATCAATGGCAGTATTCAGCTCTGTTTTTAAAGCCGTATCTGCTGCCGCAAAATCAGTCCGTATCTGCGTATCCGCTGCTTTGTAAGCAGTGTCCAAAGCGCCTACTTTGGCATTGACTGCCGCCAACCCTGTAGTGCTGTCATTGACCGCCGTTTCCAAAGCTGCTGCCCTGCTGCCTAAAGCAGTATCGGCGCTGTCCAAAGCGCTCATTTTCGTATCATAGGCAGCCTGTGCCACTTTTGCATCGATATTATTTTGCAAAGTCGTATCCGCTGCCGCAAAATCAGTCCGTATCTGCGTATCCGCTGCTTTGTAAGCAGTATCCAAAGCACTGACCGTCGTATTGGTCGCGTTAAGCTGCTTGCCTGTTACAGCTTCCGTACTGACAGCACTCAAAGCCGCGTCCGTCAGTCCGCTCACTTTGCCGCCGCTCACTGTTACAGTTCCTACAGTTACTTTGCTGGCCGTCAGTCCTGCCGTCGTCAGTTTATTATTACCGTCTACCGTCAGACTGCCATTATTCAAACTGCTGCTGCCCACTGCAAAACCTGTATTCTGCACTGTAGCTGCGCCCACCGTCAGCTTGCCGTTTTCCAGCGTTGTAGCTGTCGCACCGCTGACCGTTGCTTTATTCGTTGTTATACCACTGCTGCTGACACTGGTGTTTGTTTCGATAGTAGTCGTTGCCGTACCTGTCGTATCACGTTTGATACCTGCCGTATCAGCAGTGCCAACGCCGTCAGCACTGATGCTGTCAACAGTAGTTTTCAGCGCGCTCACATCCACGCCGCCCACTTTATAGTGATTGTCGGCGCCTTTTTCCAATGTCACGCCGTTGAAGCTGTTATTGGTTATCGCAGCACCGTTAAATACACTGGTGCCGCTGATACCTGCCGCCGCAACTGTCACGCCGTTATAAGTGCCGGCCTTGGACAGGTTACGGCTGGCGTCGATAGCAATACCGTCGATGCTGGCAACTCCTGTCATAACTCCAGCAGAAGCAAAGCCAACGCCGCCCAAAGTCGCCGCCGTACTGGTAATATTCGCCATCCCCGTCAGGTTATCGCCGGCAGTATTGAATTTTGCAGTCTTTGTTTCCAAAGCTGTAGCTCTGCCGCTCAAAGCATTATCTGCTGCCTGATAAGCGCTTTCAAGCGCTGTTTTAGCTGTGCCGATATCTGCCGTTACCTGCGTTTTAGTTG
The DNA here is from genome assembly GCF_003945365.1 of Phascolarctobacterium faecium. Classification (NCBI taxonomy): domain Bacteria; kingdom Bacillati; phylum Bacillota; class Negativicutes; order Acidaminococcales; family Acidaminococcaceae; genus Phascolarctobacterium; species Phascolarctobacterium faecium. The sequence continues at coordinate 2,416,160 of NZ_AP019004.1, forward strand.
CCATATCGGCAGTTGCCGCAGTTATTTTTTCATCAGCAGCAGTCTTTGTATAAGCATCAGTAATGCCGTATCCTGTAAGCGTGGTCGCCGCATCCGCTTTTTTGCCTATCGCCGTTGTCAGCTCTGTTTTAGCAGTATCAATAGCGGCGGTTGTTTCAGTTTTTGTATAAGCGTCGGTAATGCCATAACCTGTAAGCGTAGTCGCTTTATCTGCCTTACCTGCAACCGTCGTATTGGTCGCGTTAAGCTGCTTGCCTGTTACAGCTTCCGTACTGACAGCACTCAAAGCCGCGTCCGTCAGTCCGCTCACTTTGCCGCCGCTCACTGTTACAGTTCCTACAGTTACTTTGCTGGCCGTCAGTCCTGCCGTCGTCAGTTTATTATTACCGTCTACCGTCAGACTGCCATTATTCAAACTGCTGCTGCCCACTGCAAAACCTGTATTCTGCACTGTAGCTGCGCCCACCGTCAGCTTGCCGTTTTCCAGCGTTGTAGCTGTCGCACCGCTGACCGTTGCTTTATTCGTTGTTATACCACTGCTGCTGACACTGGTGTTTGTTTCCAGTGTAGTAGTACTGCCGCTGCGGCTGATGCCTGCCGTTTTGTCCTCCAGTGTCTTTGCCCTGCCCTGCAGAACAGTATCTGCCGCTTTATAAGCAGTATCGACATCACTTACCTGTTTCACCAAACCCTTACTGCTGTCACCGACCGCCGCTTTCAAGTCGGCAGTATCTTTGACCAAGCCTTTACTGCTGTCGCCGACTGTTGTTTTTAAGGTGCCGATATCCGTTTCCGACTTGCCGACCCTTGTATCCAAAGCACTTACTGTCGCCGCATCTGCTTTGCCTGCAACGTCAGTCTGCATTTTCGTTACGTCGACGCCGCCCACTTTATAGTGACTGTCGGCGCCTTTTTCCAGTGTCACACCATTAAAGCTGTTACTGGTGATAGCCGCTCCGTTGACAGTTTTGGCAGTCACAGCGCCGTCTTTAGCAACTGCAAAGCCCGTACTGCTGAACGGTGTATCAGTTTTGCCGATCACGGCATTGCCGCCCACGGTCAGCCCCGTGCTGGCATCCGTGCCGCTGACGGTTACGCCATCGATACCTGTGACGCCTGTCAAAGCGCCGTGCATTTCGATATCGGCAACATTTACCAGACTGCGGAACAGGTCGTCTGTAAAGTTGCTGCCGCCATACTCATTTCTATCTCCGACTTTGTGACCGAAGCTTACCTGATTGGCAGCACCGGTCGCACTCTTCGCACCAATAGCAACGCTGTTGGTATGTGCTGCTGCAACATAAGTCGCATAACCCAGGGCAGAACCGCCTTCTGCGTAAACCCTGCTCGCACTGCCTACAGCAGTTGCACCATCGGCAGTTGCAAAAGCATTTGAACCAACAGCAACACTGTTTTCACCATCGGCTGAAACACCACTACCAACACCAGTCGCACCATTTCCCCTTACATTGGTACTAACGCCAATCGCAACAGAACCGTATCCTTCGATAATAGTATTGATGCCTAAACCGACAGAATTAGCCGTGCTATCATTTCCAATGGTGCTTCCTATGGCAAGTACCGGCCCATCGCCACAATCATAATTAAAAAATTCGATACCGTTGATACCGGTTACTCCTGTTAAATTACCTAGGCCATTAGATATGTAGCTTGTGCCGGCATCGTTCCAACTCCACTCGCCGCCCAGGCTGATGTTGCCGTGCATTTCGATATCGGCAACATTTATCAGACTGCGGAACAGATCGTCACTGTAGTCACTGCCATCTGCATAGTTGGTATCGCCAACCTTATGACCGAAGGATACCTTATCATCATCTCCTGATGCTACAGAACTTTTAGCACCAATAGCAACACTGTTGCGGCCATCTGTTCCCGCAGCATACCCCAAAACAGTACCATCAGCCCCGCCATAACTACCGTTACCAATTGCTACAACATTAGAATTATCTGTGCTTGATCCATAACCGATAACGACACTATCATAAGCATCTGCCCAACCGCTGATTATTACATTGTGGTCTCCACTAGCCATAGCGTTCAGAGAAATACTTCCTACACCACCGGCTGAAGCCGCGTTACCATTAGAGTCAAAACCGATAGCAAGCGAGCCATTGCCACCAGCATATGCGCCATTACCTATGGCAATGGCATTTTTATAAATTGTTGTTACTGACGAGTAATGATTCTTAAAATCAGCCCCGGTGCCAATAGCAAGGCTTTTGTTCGTCACATCTTCGTTCATAGGTACAAGAACATTGCCGTTGATAGTACTAACGCCTGTCAAAGCGCCGTTTTTCATGTCGATCTTATTTACCCCTGTCAGCGCACCTTCCATATCGATATCGCTGATGCCAGCCAGACTGCGGCGATCCGTCCAGGTGACTACTTCCGCTCCATCGACGGTTTTAACTTCGCCTGTACCAAAGGCTACCTGATAGGCAGCTGTTGTAGCACTATTTGCACCGACAGCAATACTACTTTCAAATGTTGATTCTGCATTGTAACCAAGGGCGATAGTTAGATCATTGTTCGTATGCGCTTCCATACCAATAGCAATGCCGCTTCCGTACGTTTTCACTCCCGTCCCTACGTTAGCAAGAGCACCTATAGCGATACCACCCGTAACCTCAGCTTTCGCTTCCGCACCAACAGCAATAGAATACCACTCTGTAGACTTCGCACTATAACCAAAAGCAACGGTATTAGAGTGTCCAGCTAAAGCGCCGGCACCAAAAGCACTGCCATATTGCTCTGAAGCTTCCGCACCGGCACCAAAAACACTGCCATACTCACCAGACTCAGCACCGGCACCAAAAACACTGGCTGACTCACCCCAGCTTTTAGCCGCAGCGCCAAAAACGCTGCTATTACCATTTGAATCGACGTATATGTCAAGACCTATGGCAGCATTGTTTTTAGAGCTTTTATCAAAGCTACCACCATCTTGTATGGTTCCAATAAAGAAATTATTATTGACTTTATCAACAACAAGCTCTGAACCGTTGATACCAGTTACCCCTGTCAGCGCGCCGTCAACAGCCATATCAGCCAGCGGCATGACGCCGTAGTCGCTGCCTGCGGCCGAGCGCGTACTGTAGCCGATGACCGGCACAACGACGTTTTCTCCTTCGTCGGCGTCCGCTTCACCGCCGGTTTCGCTGTCCGCTGCTTTTGCGTCCTTTGCGTCCTTTGTTTCTTTTGCTTCCCCGGCCGCCGACGTTTCCGTCTGCACTGACGCTTCCGCCGCCCACAGCGGCGGCGCAGACCACATCTGCACACTGATCGCCAGCAGTACTGCCGCCACCAGTCTTTTAGCACGTATCTCCCTTTTACTCACTTCGTCCATCTCCCTTATTCATCGCTTTTACCTTTTTAAACCGGACGCGCTTTTGCGGGGCTGCAGTATTTGCAGCAGCAGGCGCACTTCTTCCAGCGAATAGCTTGCTTCTTCTTCCTCAACAGCTTCCATTTCCGGCTCGTCCCTGTTTTCACCCCAGGCCACCGCCGCTTTTGTGTCCAGCAGTACTTCCAGAGCGCACCCCAGCGTATTGGCGATACGCAGCAGCAGCTTCATGCTGATCCGGGCATGGTCATGCTCAAGATTGCACAGGTGCGTCTGGCTGATGCCGATGCGCGCCGCCAGCTCCTGCTGGGTGATATGGCAGGCGCTGCGCAGGTATTTGACGTTGCCGCCGATCTGACGCAGGCATTTTTCGTCGTACATGTTCCACCCCCTGTATTTTATATAAGCAAATAAAAAGCACTTAAAAATATAGTTCTAAATTATCTCAACGAATATTTTAAAACTATATTTTTATTTTTATGAACATACAGCAATATCTTTTGTTATTATAACACCTATGTACCCCCCCACAAGACGCGAGAAGTGCTTTCTGTACATTTTTGTTTTTTCGCCGCGATACGCTTGGCGCCGCCAAGCCTTTGTAAACGGCTTGACGTCTTGGTTTCAAAGGTTGGGCAAGCGATGGAAAAAATTTTTAAAAATTTTTCAGGTTTCTGCTTTACGACCCTTAAAGGCAGTATCTTACTTTTGCTGTTTTACCAAACGCAGCAAAAGCTCTTTCTGCTAAGACCCGATATCTAATTTTTTCCTGCTTATCCTGCACCCCAACGGCCAGCCGCAAAAAAATTTAGCCCCTATCTTAGAGATAGGGGCTAACAGGCTGGAAGGGATATTTTGCTATTTACTTTTTTAAAAAACAGGCGTACACTAGCAACTGTTATGCATAACTATTTACAGTATGGCCTGCCATCATAAAACCAAAGGATTTGATCATCATAAAAAATATTAACACTCCAAACAATACAAACGACCAGACACCTCCCAGCCGCCTGCAGCTGCTGATAACCGCCGCGCAAAGCGGCGACAGACAGGCACTGCTGCAGCTATGCGAAGATTTCAGCCCGCTTTTAAAAAGCGAGGCCCACCGCGAAATGTTTTACCGGTCGCTGGGTAAAGATGCCGAAGGTATCGCCGTGCTGGCCCTGATCGAACTGATTTTGAAATATGACGGCGCCGATTTTGCCAACTGGCCAGGGCTGGCGCGCTGTAAGGTGCATTTTGCCCTTTTTGACGCCATGCAGAAGCAGGGTCAGATCTGGGAAAACGAAGCGCAGGTAGATACTGAAAGTGCCGCCGGGACCGAACTGCTGGAGGCCTGCCGTGATGCTGACGGCAGCCTGGACGAGCTGGCCCGGCTTTTACTGTCGCTGGATCTGCAGGAAGCTCTGCGTCAGCTGAACCCCGCCCAGCGGCAGGTGATGATGCTGCTGTTCGCACAGGAGCTGAAACCTTCCGAAGCAGCAAAACGTTTAGGCTGCAGTGTACGCAATGTCACCAAGCACCGATTAAAAGCACTGGACAAACTGCGCGGGCTGCTATAAAAATACAAAAGGACTGCCGTTTGGCAGTCCTTTTTTTACGCCGTTTTATTTAGCGGCTTCTTTATTTTCTTCTTTTTGCGGCAGAGCAATACCAAAATCACCTAATAAAGGTTTTTCGTTTTTGACTGCAAACAGGAAGCTCATCATTGCTTCGGGCTGTTTGGCAAATTTCATGCTGTATCTTAAAATATCAGCATCGGCGCCTTTTTCTATCACTACTAAACGTTTTTCACTGACAGCGCCAAAGTTTTTATCCATCTGCTCTTTGAAATTTTTAAAAACTTCTTCTGTAAAGTCTTTTTTCATACCGTCAGTCATCATGGAAGTTACGGCAGAATAATTGGAAGCTGCCAAAAACTTGTTGACCATGGCTTCTTCAGCGTCAAGCACTTTACCGTTGCTGGCACTGCAGATAGCACTGAAACCAAGCACTAAGACCATTGTCAGCATTAAAAGAATTTTTTTCATTAATAATTACCTCCGGCTCTCTTTGAATATTAGGGTCAATTTGATTCTTTACTATTATACATCTACCTTGGTATAGCTTCAAGGAAAGTTTTGTGATTCTACAAAAATCTCACAAAGAAAAAACTTTTTTGTAAATTTTTTCTTTGAAGGCTTGACTTGAAGTTAACTTAAAGTATTAAAATATGATAAAATAATATCAGGCTGCTGAAGCAGCCGCCGGCAGTTGAAGCTGCCCTCATTCTTATTTGAACAACAGTATTATTGATACAGCTATGAAGGCTTAAGCTGCTCCTGAAAGGGCGGTTTACTTTGCATAGCTGTTTTTATTTTCAGAAAGGATGCCTGACACGATGAATGTTTATATCAAACACCGTTTTCTGCTTTTGCTGCCGGTGCTGCTGGGCATCACTTTTTTTACGTTTGTGCTGATGCAGCTGCCGGCAGACGATACGGTCGATATGATGTATAAGGCCTCCGGGGCGGTATCAGAAACGGTCAAAGCAGCGGCCCGTGCCGAGCTGGGACTCGACCGTCCGCTGCTGGTACGTTATCTGGACTGGCTGCTGGCTGTCTGCAGCGGCGATATGGGACGTTCGTATATTTCAGGCACGCCTGTAACAGCGCTTTTTGTGGCTAAGCTGAAGCCTACGCTTTATTTGACGGCGCTGGCCCTGCTGCTTACCGCCTGCATTTCTGTGCCGCTGGGTATCGCGGCAGCGCTGAGGCATAACCGCTGCTGCGATCATCTGATTCGCTGCTGCGCGTTTCTGGGCAATTCACTGCCGGGATTTTTTATCGCTTTGCTGCTGCTTTACTGCTTTGCATTAAAACTGAACTTTTTTACCGTCCTCGGCGGCTCAGGGTTCGGCGGTCTGCTGCTGCCGGCGCTGGCGCTGGCAATTCCCATGTCTGCCAAGTATATCCGGCATATCCGCAGTAATATCCTGGAGGAGATCAACAGGGATTATGTTGCCGGCGCTCTTGTACGCGGTATTCCCAAAGCAACTGTTTTTCGCAGGTTCATCCTGCGTTCTCTTGGCAGTACGCTCATTACTTTATTCTCCTTGTCGGTAGGCTCGCTGTTAGGCGGAACTGCAATTATTGAAATGATTTTTATGATCGACGGGATCGGCAAAATGGCAATGGACGCTATTTTGATGCGCGATTACCCGGTCGTGCAGGCTTACGTAGTCTGGACCGCGCTCATTTTTACCTGTGTCAATCTTATCACCGATCTGCTGCTGCATCAGCTGGAGCCGCAGGCACGGCAATTTACTAAAGGCGGTGGATGGTGATGCCTCAAAATATACTGCCGCACGGCCTGCATAAGACCTGCTGGCTGCTTCTGCTGACAGTGCTGCTGTTTCTGGTCACGCTCAGCGCGCCTTACTGGGTACCTCACGATCCTTATCTGCAAAACCTTGACCTGGCTTTGCAGGCTCCCAGCGCCGAATATCCCTTTGGGACTGACCGTTACGGACGCTGCGTTTTTTCGCGTGTGCTGGTCGGAGGGCAAAGCTCCATTTTTTCTGCGCTGGCTTTAGTGGGGATCATTTTTACTACCGGTACTGCCGCCGGGCTCTGGAGCGGTTACTATGGCGGGAAACTGGATAATTTTATCATGCGTCTGTCCGATATTTTTTTAGCGTTTCCCGGCCTTGTTTTTGCCATTGCTGTTGCCAGTATTCTGGGCGGTGGTATGACAAACGCTGTTTTGGCGCTGGCCGTCATCTCGTGGCCCAAATATGCACGCCTGGCCCGCAGTCAGGCGCTGACTGTCCGGCAGCAGCCATATATCGAGGCGGCACGTTTGAGCGGCTGCAGCGACACGGAAATAATTTTCCGGCATCTCCTCCCTTCTATTTTAAGTCCGCTGCTGGTAATGTCGGCACTTGATCTTGGCACGATGCTGATGGAACTTGCCGGCCTGTCTTTTCTGGGTCTGGGGGCCCAGCCGCCGGCAGCCGAGTGGGGTTCGATGATGAGCAGCAGCCGCAGTATGCTGCAGACGGCGCCGTGGGTGATCCTGGCACCCGGCGCGGCGATTTTTGTGACGGTCAGTCTGTTCAATCTTTTAGGTGACAGCTTACGTGATCAGCTTGACCCTAAATTCAATCCTAAATAATTTTATGCGAGGGGTATTGCTATTATGATGAAACTTTCTTTACTGGGCAGCGGTCTGCTGCTTACCGCTTTACTGCTCAACGGCTGCGGCCCTTCCGCAGCTCCTGACAAGGCGGGAGAATCTGTCTTCCGCTACGGCACCACAGCTTACGGTGTGGCTATGGAGAACGCCGGTATGGACCCGCACGAATCCTATAAGGGCTGGTCAACACTGCGCTACGGCGTCGGCGAAACGCTGTTCCGCTTTAATGAAGCAATGCAGCCGCAGCCCTGGCTGGCAACAGGCTACGAATTTCTTGATGATCATACTGTTAAAATCACTTTACGCGACGACGTAAATTTCAGCAGCGGCGCCAGACTTACCGGAGCCGCCGTGAAAGCCTGCCTTGAGGATCTGGTAAAGCGCCATAAACGGGCTGCCGACGACTTAAAACTGGCTTCAATCACTGCTGACGGACAAACCGTTACGATAAAGTCTCAGGAAAAAGCGCCGGCGCTGATCAATTATTTATGCGATCCTTACGGCTGCATCATCGATATGCAGCGTGGCACTGCCGACGATGTCAAAATCTCGGGCACCGGCCCGTATATCGTCCAAAGCCTGACGCCTACGGAAATAGTTTTGACTAAAAATCCGGCGTACTGGGGCGGCAGGGTGAAAACAGATAAAGTTATCGTCCGCAGTATTCCCGACGGCGATACTTTGACGATGGCGCTGCAGAACGGCGAGATCGATGCCACACAGGGCCTGCCCTATGCCAGTCTGCCTTTATTTACCGGCAATGCAAAATTTAAGGTTGCTTCCGCCAATACTTCCAGAGTTTTTCAGGCCTGCCTGAATTTTACGACGCCGGTATTACAGGAGCCTGCCGTTAGAAAGGCAATAGCTATGGCTATCGACAAGGATAAATTTACCAGCGTGCTTTTGAATGGCAATGGTACGCCGGCTGTCGGTCCCTTCCCTGCCAATATGCCCTGCGGCGGCGATGCCGTGCATACGGACGCTTATAACGCCGAACAGGCAAAAAAACTGCTGCGGGAAGCCGGCTGGACCGACACTGACGGCAACGGCTACGTTGATAAAAACGGTCAGGACCTTACCGTCCGCTGGCTCACCTATACTTCCCGGCAGGAACTGCCTTTGCTGGCCGAAGCGGCCCAGGCTTTTCTAAAGGAGGTCGGTATCAGGGCCGAAGTCAACGCGACAGATAACTATAACGATTTTCTGAAACGCGGGGATTGGGATATTTATGCCAAGGCTTTTGTGGCTGCGCCTACAGGCGACCCGCAGTATTATTTTACGACCCATGTACTGGACAGTTCTTCCTATAATTCCGGCCACTACCATAATGAACGGGTCGAAGAACTGACCCGGCAGCTGCGCGGCGAATTTGACCCGGCAGCACGCAGCAGGCTGGCAGTCCAGATCAGCCAGCAGCTTTTAGACGATAACGCATTTATCTATGCTTCGCATCTGAAAATGTCCTTTGTGATGAAAAGCAACATCAAGGGCTTTACAGCCCATCCTTCCGATTATTACGAAATCACCTCCGACCTTGAGGTCTAAGGGGTTCAACTATGAACAAACAGCAGCCATTACTGCAAATAAATAACCTGAGCCTTGCCTATGGGGTTAAAGAAATTTTAAAAGCTGTGCAGCTTACTGTCTGCCCGGGAGAGATCCTGGGCATCGTCGGCAGCTCCGGCGGCGGCAAAAGCACTCTATTAAAAACGCTGACCGGCCTTTTACCTGCTAACGCTGTCATTACCGGCGGCGAGATCCTCTGGCAGGGGCACAGCCTGCTCAGCGGCGGCCGTCTGAACAGCAGCGGTCTGCTCGGCAGGAAGCTGTCCATGATTTTTCAGGACCCTACAGCATCTTTATATCCCCTGCAGACGATCGGCTCGCAAATCTGCACTATGCTGCAGGCACAGGGGCAGTTCGATACGGCCGCCAGCCTGCAGTCTGCCGCGCAGGTGCTTGCCGGGCTCGATTTTTCTAAGCCTCAGGCCATTTTAAACAGCTATCCGTTTCAGCTTTCGGGCGGCATGAACCAGCGGGTCTGTATCGCTATGGCACTTTTGCTGAAGCCGGAGCTGTTACTGGCAGACGAACCGACCTCTGGACTTGATTTGCTGACGCAGCAGAAAATACTGCGGCACCTGCTGCAGCTCAAAACAGATCACCATACTGCGTTGATCGTTGTTTCACATAACATCAGCGCTTTGGCTCAGATAGCTGATACGATCGCCGTACTGCGGCAGGGCGAAATCATCGAAAGCGGTCCGGCGCAAACAATACTCAACCGGCCGCAGCATGACTATACCCGTAAGCTGATCGAAGCTATACCGCATTTCAGAAAGGAATTTCTTTTATGAGCGCCCTGTTAGAGGCAGCCAGCCTCAGTAAAACTTTCTTCAGTGAACATAACGCGCTGCCTGCTGTCTGCAATGTCAGCTTTAGTGTTGCCCCCGGCGAATGTCTGGGGCTGGCTGGGGCAAGCGGCTGCGGCAAAAGCACCCTGGCACGTCTGCTTATGGGACTGACGCCGGCCGACAGCGGTACGGTCAGCTTCAATGGCCAGCCGCTGGACTTTGCCGATGCCGCACTGCGAAAAAATTATTACAGTCAGGTCCAGCTGGTTTTTCAAAATGCCGCTGCGGCTTTTCACCCCCGCAAAAGCATCGGCAGCTCGATCATGCTGCCAATGCTGAATTATGGCTGTACTAAGGCTGCGGCCCAGGAAAGATCGATCGCTTTACTGCTGGCAGCAGGCCTGACACCGCAGCATGCTGAAAAATTTCCGCACCAGCTGAGCGGCGGCGAATGTCAGCGTGCCGCTATCGCCAGAGCGATCAGTATCAAACCGCGGCTGCTGATCTGCGATGAAATAACCAGCGCTTTAGACGTACAGACCCAGGCAGAGATCATTCAGCTGCTGCTTAAGCTGCAGGCTGAAACTAAAATGAGCCTGCTGTTCATCAGTCACGACATTACTCTTGTACAGGAAATCTGCCAGCGGATCCTGATTATGCAGTCCGGGACGATCATTGAAAGCGGACCTGCCCTGGATATCATCACCCGACCGCAGCAGCATTACACCCGCGAACTGGTAACGGCAGCATTCAATCTTACGAAAATATAGGTGAAGGCTATGACATCTGCATTATTTGAAGTTAATAAAAAATACTGGACAGATCGGGCTCCCAGTTATTCGCAGGTCAATCAGGAAGAACTGGCAGGCTGTCAGCGCAGCAACTGGCTCAGAGAAATCAGCAGACAGATCCAGATGGTTTATCCTAACCGGGCGCCGCAGGAAATCACTGTTTTAGACGCCGGCACCGGTCCCGGTTTCTTTGCTGTTATTCTGGCGGAAGCCGGTTATAAAGTAACGGCTATCGACGCTGCCCCGGCAATGCTGGCTGAAGCCAAACGTAATGCCGGACCTTGTCAGGAAGCTATAGATTTTCGCCTGATGGACGCGCAGAAGCCGACTTTTACCGCAGAATCTTTTGACGTTGTACTTTCACGCAATCTTACCTGGGTCCTGGAAGACCCGGAGCAGACTTATGGCAACTGGCGTCATGTATTGAAACCCGGAGGGCTGCTTCTGAATTTTGACGCCAACTGGTATAATTATCTGTATGACGCTGACTTAAAACAGCAATACGAACAGGATAGACGCAACGTACAGCAAAACGATCTTGAAGACCATTATCTGAGTACTGATATCGACGCGATGGAGGCGATCGCCCTGCAGGTACCTCTGACAGGTATCCAACGGCCGCATTGGGATATCCGCACTTTGGAAAAGCTGCGTATGCGTTCCATTACTACTGACGTTTCTGTCTGGCAGCGCGTCTGGTCGACGGTAGAAAAAATAAATTACGCTTCAACGCCCATGTTTATGATTGCAGCGATAAAATAGGAGCAGATCATGTCTGATTTATCTAAAAAAACGCTTATTCCAAGCGGCGATACCAAAAACTATATTGAAAATTACTGGACGAAAAGAGCCGACGCTTTTGCCGCACTGCGCCGTCAGGAGCTGCACAGTGAAAAATACAGCCAGTGGCAGCGCGAAATCGTGCAGCATTTGCCCCCCGCAAAACAGCTGCGTATCCTTGACGTTGGCTGCGGCGCCGGTTTTTTCTCCGTTCTGCTGGCTAATGAAGGCCACCGAGTCACCGGTATCGATCTGACACCTGCCATGATCGCTCAGGCGGAAACGCTGGCGGCAGCAGAAGGCTGCAGCTGTACTTTTCAAACTGCCGATGCCGAGCATACGGCTTTTTCTGACGGCAGCTTTGATGTCGTTATTGCCAGAAATCTGATGTGGAACCTGCCCCATCCCGAAACAGCTTATGCCGAATGGCTCCGTGTGCTGGCTCCGAAAGGTATCCTGCTGAATTATGACGCGGAATACGCCAAGGACCATCATCGGCAAAAACTGCCTGCCCTCAATGCCCATGCCGATGTTTCCGCAGAATTATTAAATGAGTGCCACAATATTTACCATATGCTGGAAATCAGCCTCTTTGAGCGTCCCCGCTGGGACTTGGAAATACTTAAGGCTTTAGGCAGCTGTTCCTGTTCTGTCGACCAGAGCGTCGGCGACCGTATTTATGCCGAACAGGATATCTTCTATATCCCAGTCCCGATGTTCTGTATCAAAGCTGTTAAAAATTGACGGTCTGTTTTAAAAGCAAAAACGCCTGGTTTTTAACCAGGCGTTTTTATTATTCTGCTTACAGTTCTTTTTCAATGCGTTCCATTGCTTCGATAGTGTTTTCACGGCTGCCAAAAGCGGACAGGCGGAAGTATCCTTCGCCCATAGCGCCAAAACCAGCGCCGGGAGTACCGACAACAGCCAGTTTTTCAAGCAGGAAATCAAAGAATTCCCAGGAAGACATACCCTGCGGGCATTGCAGCCAAATATAGGGTGAATGGGTCCCGCCGTAGAATTTAATGCCTTTTCTGCGCAGTCCTTCGGCCATGATCCTGGCATTTTCTTTATAGAAAGCCAGCATTTCGCGGCATTCCTTTTGCCCCTGCTCACTGAACACAGCTTCGGCACCGCGTTGGATGATATAGGGCACACCGTTGAATTTGGTAGTCTGACGGCGCAGCCACATTTTATTCAGTTCCAGCTCTTTACCGCTTTCAGTTTTACGTACCAAAGCATGCGGCACTACAGTATAACCGCAGCGGGTACCGGTAAAACCGGCAGTTTTGGACAGGGAGCATAATTCGATAGCGCATTTTCTGGCATCTTCAACGACAAAAATACTGCGCGGGATAGCAGGATCATCAACGAACGCTTCATAAGCGGCATCATACAGGATGACCGCGTCGTTTTTCAATGCATAAGCGACCCAGGCCTCCAGCTGCTCTTTGGTATAAACAGCGCCGGTAGGATTATTCGGCGAGCAAAGATAAATGATGTCAGCTTTAACGCTGTCGTCAGGCATTGGCAGGAAGTTGTTTTCCGGCTTGCCGTCCATATAAACTATTTTACGGCCGCACATGATATTGGTGTCCAGATATACAGGGTAGACCGGATCAGGAATCAGGATCGTATTCGCATTGCTGAAAATATCGGTAATATTGCCGCAGTCGCTTTTAGCGCCGTCGCTGATAAAGATTTCATCGCTGGCCAAAGTTACGCCGAAGCCGGCATAATATTTTACGATAGCTTCGTGCAGGAAATCATAGCCCTGCTCCGGTCCGTAGCCACGGAAAGTTTCCTTTACGCCCATTTCGGCAACGGCTTTCTGCATCGCGTCGATAACGGCCGGCGCCAAAGGCAGGGTAACGTCGCCGATACCCATACGAATAACCTTTTTCTCAGGATGTTCCGCTACATAAGCATTAACCTTTTGCGCGATTTGCGAAAACAGGTAGCTGTCTTTCAAATTACAATAGTTGTCATTTACAAAAGCCATTTTTTGTCCCCCATTAAACTAAAAATATATTTTTATTTATTAATGACTTCATCGGGAATATCGATGACGCCTTCAAATACAGTTACAGCCGGGCCTCTTAAAATAACATGGTTATTGGCCAAATGGGTAAGCTTCAGAGTGCCGCCTTTGGCGATAACTGTTAATTCTTCACCTTTTTTACCTGCATGGCCCAACATGATAGTAGCAACACAAACTGCTGTCGCGCCGGTGCCGCAGGCCCAGGTTTCGCCGCTGCCGCGTTCCCAGACGCGGAATTTAACGGTATTTTTATCGATTACCTGCACAAATTCAGTATTGACGTTTTCAGGAAATAATTTGTGTTTTTCAAATTTAGGCCCTAATTTTTCCAGATCCAAAGCATCTACATCGTCTACAAAGGTGACGAAATGCGGATTGCCTACAGAAATAGCCGTACCATTATAAACAACGTCTTCTTCCAGCACCAGTCCCTGATCTACAAACATAAAGTGATCGCTGATCATGGGGATGTCGGCACATTTAAAAATAGGCTCGCCCATATCGATACTGGCTTCTGCCACTTTACCGTCTTCACCCAAAAATACATCGATGGTTTTGATACCGGAGAGCGTTTCCAGCGTAAAAGTTGTTTTATCCGTCAGACCTTTATCATAAACATACTTGGCGATACATCTGCTCCCATTACCGCACATCTTGGCTTCAGAAGCATCAGCGTTAAAAATACGCATTTTAAAATCCGCAACGTCAGATTTACAGATCATGATCAGGCCATCACTGCCAATACCAAAACGTCTGTGGCTGATATATTCGGAAATAGCGCCCGGATTAGGCAATTCCTGTTCCATACAGTTGACGTAAACATAATCGTTACCAGTACCGTGCATCTTTGTAAATTCCATTTTCATGGCAATATCCTCCTAAATAAATTCATAGCTTGCTTTATATTATAACAAAAAACAGACAAACAATACAGTGATTAAAAGCCCCTTGTGTTGTTCCTTATCAAGAACACTATTCTTCATCTTCATATAGTATACTATTAGCGTAGGCTAACGTCAAGTAAAGATTAGAAATTTATCTAACATAAAAAAATAACCATACCGTATGGTATGGTTATTTTTTAACCGGCAGCTTTCTATCCTCCCAGGCCGCTTCCAGCCAAGTACTTTCGACGTTTAAGGGCTTAACTACTGTGTTCGGGATGAGAACAGGTGGATCCCCTTAGCTATCGCCACCGGATTGTTTCAGAAGGTCTTTAAGCCTTCAAAACTATATAGAAGAGTACAAACTTTTGAGTTCGCTGTGTGTTTTTACTTCTTTTCGGCGATTCACTTTCATCGAAAACGCTCCCCTTAGGTCGCTTTTTCGATATAAGTTCCGCCTTTCCTGCCATTGGCTTCGCTTGCGCTTGCTTCTGTCAGGGTTTCACTTAAGTCAAGCCCTCGACATATTAGTATCGGTCCGCTCAATACATTGCTGTACTTACACTCCCGACCTATCAACCTCATCTTCTTTAAGGTGTCTTACTAGATTGCTCTATGAGAGATCTCATCTTAAGGCTGGTTTCACGCTTAGATGCTTTCAGCGTTTATCCTTTCCGAACGTAGCTACCCAACTGTACCCCTGGCGGGATAATTGGTACACCAGCGGTTCGTCCACTCCGGTCCTCTCGTACTAGGAGCAGCCCCCTTCAAATCTCTTGCGCCCGCGATGGATAGGGACCGAACTGTCTCACGACGTTCTGAACCCAGCTCACGTACCACTTTAATGGGCGAACAGCCCAACCCTTGGGACCGACTTCAGCCCCAGGATGTGATGAGCCGACATCGAGGTGCCAAACCTCCCCGTCGATATGGACTCTTGGGAGAGATTAGCCTGTTATCCCCAGGGTAGCTTTTATCCGTTGAGCGATGGCCCTTCCACTCGGTACCACCGGATCACTAAGCCCTACTTTCGTACCTGCTCGTCGTGTTTGACTCGCAGTCAAGCTCCCTTCTGCCTTTACACTCTTCGCGCGATTTCCGGCCGCGCTGAGGGAACCTTTGGGCGCCTCCGTTACTCTTTCGGAGGCGACCGCCCCAGTCAAACTGCCCGCCTGACACTGTCCCGGATTTCGTTACTCTCGCGGTTAGAATTTCAATACATCAAGGGTGGTATCCCAACGTCGGCTCCAGCCAGACTAGCGTCCAGCTTTCCATGCCTCCCACCTATCCTGTACGTAATGTATCAAAACCCAATGTCAGGTTACAGTAAAGCTCCATGGGGTCTTTCTGTCCAGTCGCGGGTAACCTGCATCTTCACAGGTATTTCAATTTCACCGGGTCCCTCGTTGAGACAGTGCCCAAATCGTTACACCTTTCGTGCGGGTCGGAACTTACCCGACAAGGAATTTCGCTACCTTAGGACCGTTATAGTTACGGCCGCCGTTCACCGGGGCTTCAGTCGAATGCTTTGGACTAATCCGAACATCCTTCCTTAACCTTCCGGCACTGGGCAGGTGTCAGCACCTATACGTCAGCTTTCGCTTTAGCAGGCACCTGTGTTTATGGTAAACAGTCGCTTGGGCCTCTTCTCTGCGACCACTCTATGCTCCATCCGCATGGGACTTCACAACAGTGGCTACCCTTATCCCGAAGTTACGGGTACATTTTGCCGAGTTCCTTAACGAGGGTTCTCCCGCGCACCTTAGGATTCTCTCCCCGCATACCTGTGTCGGTTTACGGTACGGGCGGTAGCTCTCTCACTAGAAGCTTTTCTCGACAGTGTGGGGTCAACAACTTCGCTCGCATCTCTGCTCACTCCGCATCACGCCTCAGGCTTTCAGTGCACGGATTTGCCTATGCACCACCCTACACGCTTACACATGCTCTTCCATTCGCATGCTTGCCTGCCCTTCTGTGTCACTCCATTGCTCAAACAATTACTACCGGTACTGGAATATCAACCAGTTGTCCATCTCCTACGCTCTCTGCCTCGGATTAGGTCCCGACTTACCCTGAGACGACGATCGTTGCTCAGGAATCCTTATGCTTTCGGTGGAAAGGATTCTCACCTTTCTTTTCGCTACTCATACCAACATTCTCACTTCCCACAAGTCCACCGAACCTTCCAGTTCGACTTCTACCCTATGGGAACGCTCCCCTACCCCGTATACTTTACGTATACAGCCACAGCTTCGGTTTCGTACTTTAGCCCCGGGAATCTTCGGCGCAGGGTCTCTCGACCAGTGAGCTATTACGCACTCTTTAAATGGTGGCTGCTTCTGAGCCAACATCCTGGTTGTTTATGAAACCCCACATCCTTTTCCACTTAGTACGACATTGGGGACCTTAGCTGGTGGTCTGGGCTGTTTCCCTTTTGACCACGGATCTTATCACTCGTAGTCTGACTCCAAGGCTCTACAGTATATCCATTCGGAGTTTGACAGGGTTCGGTAACCTTTACGGCCCCTAGCCCGATCAGTGCTCTACCGCCTATACTTACTACCTCAGGCTAGCCCTAAAGCTATTTCGGGGAGAACCAGCTATCTCCGCGTTCGATTGGAATTTCACCCCTACCCACATCTCATCCGAAAGCTTTTCAACGCTCACCGGTTCGGTCCTCCACGCAATTTTACCTGCGCTTCAACCTGGACATGGGTAGATCACTGCGGTTTCGGGTCTACCTACACTAACTAGCGCCCTCTTAAGACTCGCTTTCGCTGCGGCTCCGTGTCTTCCACTTAACCTCGCTAGTGCAGATAACTCGTTGGTTCATTCTTCAATAGGCACGCCGTCGCTTTCGCTTCGACTGCTTGTAGACATACGGTTTCAGGTACTATTTCACTCCCCTCCCGGGGTTCTTTTCACCTTTCCCTCACGGTACTATGCGCTATCGGTCGCCAAGTAGTTTTTAGCCTTGGAGGGTGGTCCCCCCTGCTTCCCACAAAATTCCTCGTGCTTCGTGGTACTCTGGATCTCGGCCTCTCTGCTCTGCCTTTCGTCTACGGGGCTTTTACCCTCTCTCGCTTACCTTTCCAGGTAATTCGACTAGGCCTGACTTCGATTCTGCCGGTCCTCAACCCCGAAAAGCCGGAGCTTCTCGGTTTGGGCTCTGCCCTCTTCGCTCGCCGCTACTGTGGGCATCTCGTTTGATTTCTCTTCCTCCGGGTACTTAGATGTTTCAGTTCCCCAGGTTCCCTCCCTTGCGGGTGACCATCCATGACGATGGCCGGGTTTCCCCATTCGGATATCCACGGATCAATACTTGCTTGCAGTTCCCCGTGGCTTTTCGCAGCTTACCGCGTCCTTCTTCGGCTCTTGGCGCCTAGGCATCCACCGTATGCCCTTAGTAGCTTGACTTTTCAGCTGCTAAGAAACTTACGTTCCTAGACTTTTTTCTCGTTAACTCTCATCAAATATAGCATTTTGATTAGAGGTTTGTGTCTATTACTACTCACTCATCATTTTCGTAATAAACTGTTTGTCTCTTCTATATGGTTTTCAAGGTTCAAAAAAGAAGGCTAAGCCTTCAAAACTAAACATTAACCAACGAATGTGCGTCGACTTGAAGTCTACGAGATATCTTACTATCTCATGTCTCCATAGAAAGGAGGTGATCCAGCCGCACCTTCCGATACGGCTACCTTGTTACGACTTCACCCCAATCATCGGCCCCACCTTAGACGGCTGGCTCCTAATAGGTTACCTCACCGGCTTCGGGTGTTACCAACTTTCGTGGTGTGACGGGCGGTGTGTACAAGGCCCGGGAACGTATTCACCGCAGTATGCTGACCTGCGATTACTAGCGATTCCGACTTCACGCAGGCGGGTTGCAGCCTGCGATCCGAACTGAGATCGGGTTTCTGGGGTTTGCTCTGCCTCGCGGCTTCGCTTCCCTCTGTTTCCGACCATTGTAGTACGTGTGTAGCCCAAGACATAAGGGGCATGATGACTTGACGTCATCCCCGCCTTCCTCCAGGTTGTCCCTGGCAGTCTCCCATGAGTCCCCAACTTTACTTGCTGGTAACATAGGATAGGGGTTGCGCTCGTTGCGGGACTTAACCCAACATCTCACGACACGAGCTGACGACAGCCATGCACCACCTGTTTTCTTGTCCCCGAAGGGAAATCTCTATCTCTAGAGCGTTCAATCAATGTCAAGCCTTGGTAAGGTTCTTCGCGTTGCGTCGAATTAAACCACATACTCCACCGCTTGTGCGGGCCCCCGTCAATTCCTTTGAGTTTCAACCTTGCGGCCGTACTCCCCAGGCGGGGTACTTATTGCGTTAACTCCGGCACAGAAGGGGTCGATACCTCCTACACCTAGTACCCATCGTTTACGGCCAGGACTACCGGGGTATCTAATCCCGTTCGCTACCCTGGCTTTCGCATCTCAGCGTCAGACACAGTCCAGAAAGGCGCCTTCGCCACTGGTGTTCCTCCCAATATCTACGCATTTCACCGCTACACTGGGAATTCCCCTTTCCTCTCCTGCACTCAAGCCTAACAGTTTCCAGCGCCATACGGGGTTGAGCCCCGCATTTTCACGCTCGACTTATTAAGCCGCCTACATGCTCTTTACGCCCAATAATTCCGGACAACGCTCGCCACCTACGTATTACCGCGGCTGCTGGCACGTAGTTAGCCGTGGCTTCCTCGTTTACTACCGTCATTGCAATGCATTGTTCACACACTGCACGTTCGTCATAAACAACAGAGCTTTACAGACCGAAATCCTTCATCACTCACGCGGCGTTGCTCCGTCAGACTTTCGTCCATTGCGGAAGATTCCCCACTGCTGCCTCCCGTAGGAGTTTGGGCCGTGTCTCAGTCCCAATGTGGCCGTTCATCCTCTCAGACCGGCTACTGATCATCGCCTTGGTAGTCCGTTACACTACCAACTAGCTAATCAGACGCAGGCCCATCCTTTAGCGATAGCTTACTTGTAGAGGCCATCTTTCTTCATCCTGCCATGCGGCAAGATGATCACATCCGGTATTAGCACTCCTTTCGGAATGTTGTCCCCGTCTAAAGGGCAGGTTGCCTACGCGTTACTCACCCGTTCGCCACTAAGAATTCTACCGAAATAAAATTCTCCGTTCGACTTGCATGTGTTAGGCACGCCGCCAGCGTTCGTCCTGAGCCAGGATCAAACTCTCCAATAAAGTTTTATTGAGAAAGCCGATTGGCTCTTTCGATTTGTTGTTAAGAAATTATTTTTTGACTTGGCAAACGCTCCTCTTTCAAGAAGCGCTCGCCCGCACATTCGTTTTTGGTTATTGTTCAGTTTTCAAGGTTCTGCCTGCCGCCGCATTTCGGCGACTTGTATATAATAGCATTCCCCGTTACTTCTGTCAACACCTTTTTTACAACTTTTTTATGTTTTTTTCAAGAAAAAATCCGCACCGAAAAATACGGTGCGGATTTATACTCTTTTTACTTTTATTGTACTTTATGACGCATATGCGGGAAGAATATAACGTCGCGGATACTGCTGCTGTCTGTCAGGAACATAACCAGGCGGTCGATACCGATGCCCAGCCCTCCTGTAGGCGGCAGACCATATTCCAGCGCGGTTACGAAGTCATCATCCATCATATGAGCTTCATCATCGCCGGCAGCGCGGTCTTCCACCTGTTTCTGGAAGCGTTCACGCTGGTCGATAGGATCGTTGAGCTCGGAGAAGCCATTGCAGATCTCTCGCGCATAAATGAAGCCTTCAAAACGGTCTGTAATTTCAGGATCTGCTTCACTGCTTTTGGCCAGCGGTGAAATTTCTTTCGGATGTCCTGTGATAAACGTAGGTTGGATCAGTTTCTCTTCTACGTGTTCTTCAAAGCAGGCATTGATGATTTTACCGATGCCGAAAGTTTTTTCGTAAGGCACGTTGATAGCATCTGCCATTTTACGCGCTTCGTCGAGGTCTTTGATACCGGAAAAATCCTGTCCGGTATATTTAGCTACGGCCTCGATCATAGTCATTCTATTCCAGGGAGGAGTCAGATCGATCTCCTGGCCTTCGTAACTGATCTTCATCGTGCCGAGCACTTTCTGTGCAGTCTGTGAAACAATGGTTTCAGTCAAATGCATCAGATCATTATAGTCAGCATAGGCCTGGTAGATCTCGACCATGGTAAACTCAGGATTATGTTTGATATCAATACCTTCATTGCGGAATACGCGCCCTAATTCATAAACACGTTCCATCCCGCCGACGATCAGACGCTTCAGATACAGTTCCGGCGCGATACGCATATAAAGCTGCATATCCAGCGCGTTATGATAGGTGATAAACGGACGTGCGGCTGCGCCGCCGGCAATAGAATGCATGATCGGCGTTTCGACTTCCAGGAAGTCTCTGCCATCCAAAATCTCGCGAACGCTTTTAATGATCTGGCTGCGCAGAACAAAAGTGCGGCGGACTTCAGGATTAACGATCAGGTCAACATAACGCTGACGATAACGCATTTCGACATCTTTCAAGCCATGCCATTTTTCCGGCAGAGGCCGCAGAGATTTGGAAAGCAGTTCCAAAGCAACCGCTTTAACAGACAATTCGCCCATGTGCGTACGGAAAACTGTTCCGGCTACACCGATAATATCGCCGATATCCATCAGTTTGATCAAGGTATAGTTTTCTTCGCCCAAGGCATCCTTACGTACATAAAGCTGAATACGGCCTGTTTTATCCATCAGATCGATAAAGCAGGTTTTGCCATGACCGCGGATAGCCATAACGCGGCCGGACAGACGGACAACAGTTTCATTAGCCGTTAATTCTTCAAATTGGTCGGCAATATCCTGAGCATGGTGGGTCCATTCAAATTTATGGCCGAAAGGTTTCCAGCCTTTTTCTTCGATTTGGTGCATTTTATTGATGCGCACCTGCATTTGTTCATTGATTTCTGTTTCTGTTAAAGCTTCCGGTTCGGCAGCTTGTTGATTTTTAATTTCTTCCGACATATTTCTCGCTCCTAAAAAATCAGATCTATTTAATTTTTACTATTTTATATGAAAGCTCGCCTACAGGAGTATGCACCTGTACGACAGTGTTTACTTTCTGTCCCAAAATCGCAGCGCCGACCGGTGATTCATTGGAGATGCGGTTCTGCGAAGGATCAGCTTCAGTAGTGCCGACAACGGTATAGGTTTCTTCGTCTCCAAATTCCATATCTTTAACGATAACGGTAGAACCGAGAATAACTGTGCCTTTTTTCTTTTTCGCAGTTTCGTCAATGAGCGTAGCCGTGCTGATCATCTGCTCCAGCTCGATAATACGCCCTTCGATAAAGGCCTGCTCATTTTTGGCATCGTCATATTCGGAATTCTCGCTTATATCGCCATAAGAAATGGCTACTTTAATACGCTCGGCAACTTCCTGACGTTTTACAGAACGAAGATTTTCTAATTCGTCCTCCAGTTTTCTTAAACCTTCGGCCGTTAAAATAGTTTCTTTAGCACCCATGGTATTACTCCTTTAAAATCATATTTTTCCGCCGCCTCACAATACAAACAGTGCCAAGCAGCAATGCCTGACACTGGGATCAACGGATAAATAATATAATGTACTAGGTTAAATTATAATTTTTTGTTGGTTTATTGTCAACCTCAGATATTACGCATTGCCAGTTCCTGTTCGACAAAACCCTGGATATGCGCGATTTCTTCATCTGTAACGGCCCGTTCAAAATTGCGGAAGCCAGCCAGACTGAAATCGTGTTTACGGGCTAATTGCGATATCGTATCGATCTGTTCAATAGTCAGTTTCCGTCCCAGAGTAAAATTTTCATAACGCTTTTCCAGTGCCAAAATCATTGTTTCTGCCATACAGGCAAAAGAAGTCTGCGGCGGGAAGCCAAAATCGAAATGGAAATCGACATTACCCGGTACCTTGATCACACCGCCTTCTATGACCAGCACATCTTTGCGTTTGGAAGCTACCTCACGCGAAACGTTACGCGGTCTTGCCACATCGCAGACGATGGCCCCGGCCTTGAGATCCTCAGGTTCGATCAGAAAATCTACGGCGCTGGTAACGGCGATCACAACATCGGCATCCTTCAGGCTGTGTTTGATGTCGTTGGAAACCGTCAATTTGCCGGCAACACTGCCCGAAAGTTCTTGCGCCAGTTCTTCCAACGGCTGCAGATGCCTTGCGACCATTGTAATATCCTTTGCTTCGCGTGCCAGAATCCTTGTACAGGCCGCACCGATCGAACCGCTGGCACCGACAATAGTCACATGCGCAGTTGCCAGATCTTTTCCCATCAGCCTTACTGCTTCACGGGTTCCCTCCAGTGCTGTTGCAACTGTGTAGCTGTTGCCCGATGTCACAGCTATATCTAAATTTTTCGCCACTGTGATGCCTGCATCGCCAACGATAGAGGTGAATGCGCCCAGGCCTACCACTTTAGCGCCCAGTTCCTGAGCGATCTTCCCTGATTCTATGATCCTGTCCATAACAAATTCTTCCGGCAGTTCAACCATTTGCTTCGATGTCAGGGGACAGCCGATAAACCAGCCTTCCGCTTCTGCGTAAGGGCTCTTGATACCTGTGATATGTGAAACCTGAAAAGGTTTTTTCAGCTTCAGAGCACTTTCCAGCCAGCTGTCAGGAATAAATTTCAAAACAGGCGATACGTGAGCCATATCATGAATCGACAGCGGATGTATGATAAATGCAAACTTTTCCATTAAATGTGCGCCTCCTCTCCGTTCAGATATTCTAACCCGGATTCTATCTTATATTCTTCCAGTAATTTTTCGTAGACAGCCGCATCAAGCTGTTTATCAGCACCGCTGGCTGCCACCAGCAGGCCTTCCATCACATTGGTACCATAGCTGCGTCCGTCCAAAGACGGCGTCGTTGTGATCAGACAGTATACTCCGGCATTGCGCAGCAGCTTGCGGTCACCGGCTGTAACAGTATTGGTAATAATAGTCTTGCCTGCCAGCTTATCCGGCATAAACCGCCTGATAAAATGAAAATCACCGGCAATAATATCGTTCTCTAAAAAATAGCCCTGGTGCTGCGGTTTTCTCTGGCTTTGTTTGGCGCCCATCGGATAGAACCACCTTACGGGCAGCTTTGTCAGAAGCGGCGCCAGCAATTTTGCAAAACTATCCAGAGTCTGCAGCGATTTGATCGGATGATCCCAGTTCAGCCCAAAAATCAAATCACCAAAAGTAACGTCAGCGCCATTGGCTACCAACGCTTCGGCCATACCAAAACGATCTACACCGCAGACCATAAGCACTTTTTTCCCTTGAAAGTCTATGATTTTATCAGCAGCAAGGCGATTGATCAGAATACGTTCCAAAGAATTTTTCAACCCGCTGCCATCCAGCACAGGGGTGTTTTTGACATTTTCGATCAGCTTGGCCGATTCACGAAAAGTATACCGCCGACCGCCGGCATATACATAAAGATCGGTCCCTCCCAATCCCAGCGCGTCTACCCGGCCATCCAGCTCTTCCAGAAGCTGCCGGGCTTTCTGCAGATTTCCGTCAGTGCCCAGCCGTTCTATTATAAAGGTCTGCCCCTTAAGCTGCAAAGTACTTTTAGCATTGCGCTCAGAAGATCCCAAACTTACACTTACGATATGTTTACAGCTGCATTCAGTTGTCTGAGAGGCAATCATTGTTCTACTTCTTTCTCTAAAAAACTTGTCCCTGATGACATATCATTTTAGCATATTTAAAGTGTTCCTACAATATTTGCTATTAGATTTAGTATTATCTTATTTATTTTAACCGTTTTCAGGCGCCGAATTTCTCTGCGGCCTCGATATATTCTGCCAGCAGTTTTTTAAAATCGGCGTAGGTTTCTGTCTGATGGAACCTGCCGCGATATTCGGCAGCTTTAGGCATACCCTTGAGATAGGCGCCGATATGCCGACGCATCTCTTTAACAGCAACAGATTCATTTTTATATTCTATCAGCATCTCCAGATGCCGCAATGCCAGAGCAAGTTTTTCTTTTAAGGGCGGTTCCTGCGGCACAGGCAGTCCCGACAAGGCAGCCTGCAATCTGCTGAACAGCCATGGATTGCCGTCGGCACCGCGCCCCAGCATCAATCCGTCGCAGCCTGTTTCTGCAAGCATCCTCTGTCCGTCAGCTACTGTCAAGATATCACCGTTACCGATGACCGGTATTTTTACAGCCGCTTTGACTCTGGCGATAACCTGCCAGTCTGCCCTGCCATTATAAAACTGTTCCCTTGTCCTGCCGTGTACTGCTACGGCTGCTACGCCCGCCTTTTCTGCCAGTACAGCTATTTCTTCCGCATTGATATGTCCAGAATCCCAGCCGGCACGAAATTTCACAGTAACCGGAACAGATACAGCGTCTGTCATCCGCGCCAGAATTTCGTAGGCCAGCTGCGGATTTTTCATCAAAGCCGAGCCTTCGCCATTATTGACGACCTTAGGCACCGGGCAGCCCATATTAAAGTCGATCACATCTGCACCGTTCCCGGCGACTATCCTTGCGGCTTCAGCCAGTTCTGCCGGAACAGAACCAAAAAGCTGGATCGCCGTAGGTCTTTCACCCGGATCGATGCGCAGCATATCAAAAGTTTTGACATTTTTATAAAGCAGCCCCTTGGCGCTGACCATTTCCGAAACAGTCATACCGCAGCCAAGTTCTCTGCAAATGACCCGAAAGGGCAGATCTGTGATTCCGGCCATAGGCGCCAGCAACAAAGGTACATCTAATTTTAAAGTGCCGATCTGCATAATCCACTCCCAATTTTGAAATACTATAGAAATAAGACCCGCCAGACAGCGGGTCTTTGCTTATTTAGAATTTTTCTCGTGCAGAATCCGTAATCCGTCTAAGGTTAAAAACGGCTCTACTACGTCAATAGAATCGGACTCGGCCGCCATCGTATTGGCAAACCCGCCAGTAGCGACAACAAAAGCATTACCGCCTAATTCTTCCTTCATATGTCTGACAATGCCGTCCATCTGACCGACAAAACCGTAAATAACGCCCGCCTGCATTGCATTTACAGTATTGCGCGAGATAACGTTTTTAGGTTTGATAAGCTCGATACGCGGCAGTTTTGCCGTTCTCTGGAACAAAGCCTCCGTAGAAATACCGATACCAGGGGCGATAGCGCCGCCTAAATATTCGCCTGTCGGCAGCAGGGCGCAAAATGTAGTCGCGGTGCCGAAATCAACGATGATCATCGGCATACCTTTTTTGCTGTATTTGTCAAACGCGGCAACCGCATTAACTATACGGTCTGCACCGACTTCTCTGGGGTTGTCGTAGCGCAGTGAGATACCGCTTTTAATACCGGGGCCTACGACCATAGGCGTCAGCTCAAAATAACGCTCGCACATATGGCAGAGCGGTACGATCAGCGGCGGTACAACGCTGGAAATAATGATTGCCTTAATCTGATCCATAGGCATCCGCGTATAATTGAACATACTGCGTAATAAAATACCATATTCGTCGGCAGTTTTACTGCGATCTGTGGAAAAGCGCCAATGGCAGACCAGTTCTTTATCGTCAAAAACACCTGCTACAATGTTGGTATTACCTACATCAATTACTAATAACATTCATGTTCCTCCTCAAGGAGCTTATTTAGTCCGCTCAAGCAGACCTGCCAGGAGTAAAGCCTTGCGCACTTTAGCGCCAATAAGCGCAGCCGCTGCAGCCTTTATTATATCAAATGGAAGAAATGGCGCAACTGCTAAAAGTATGGCATTGTCCCAACTCATGGGCTTTTGCAGAAAGTACTGGAAGCTGAGCTTGAAGCCGATGAGGCCTATCGCATAGCATACCAGCATTCCCACGCACATATACATAAGATTTTTTAAATAACTTGCTTCCAGGTCACGTTCTGTAAGATAACCAACAAGCCAGGCCGTAATAATAAATGCAATGATAAAGCCTCCGGTAGGTCCGACCAGCATCACAGCTCCGCCCTGTCCCTGATTGAATACAGGCAGTCCCACACAGCCGAGCATCACCCACACGCATATGCTGACCGCGCTTAAGCGGCTTCCCAGAAGCATACCGGCCAAAAGCACGACCAAAGGCTGCATCGTAATGGGAACAGGCCCAATAGGAACTATGATATATGCACTGATGATCATCATCGTGACAAAAGTTCCGGCCAGAAGCATCTCTCTGATCTTCATTACGCGTATTCCCCCTGCTTGGCCTGGGCAGGCCGGATCGAAACATCACCGGCAATGACTTTTTCGATTCTGCCGTCTTCGCGTTTTACCATTAAAAGACCATCTTCGTCTATATCGACAGCTTCACCGAAATAAGTCTGGTCAGGTGCAATAACTTTGACCTGCTGACCTAAAGTCGAAGAATATTTTTTCCATTCCTCAAGCACCGGTTTAAAACCTTCATGCAAAACTTTTTCATACAGTTCTTCCATATAGCCCAACACATCAGCCAGCAGTTCGACTCTGCTGATAGGTTCACGGGCAACATCAGCGAGCGATACAGCTGTTGCTCGCAGTTCTTCCGGCACCATCTCTTTGGGTACGTTGACGTTGATACCGGTGCCGATAACGATATAATTTATCCGTCCAAATTCAGCGCTCATTTCTGTCAAAATGCCCACCAGTTTTTTACCGTCCAGTAAAACGTCGTTAGGCCATTTGATCGATGCCTGTACGCCTTTATACTTATTTACGGCTTTCACGACGGCAATCGCTGCCAACAGCGTACACTTCGACGCTTCCTGCGGCATGAACGGCGGCTTTAAGACAACCGAAAACCATACTCCACGGGCAAACGGAGAAAACCAGCCGCGTGACAAACGCCCCTTGCCGGAGTTCTGCTCTTCCGCGATCACCACCAGGCCATCTTCGCAGCCTTCACCGGCAAGACGTTTAGCCAGTTCGTTTGTAGACGTCGTCAGCTCACAGTAGTGTATATGATGTCCGAGCCATTTCGTTTTCAGATTAGCGACAACTTCTGCAGGCTTCAATCTGTCAGGTACTTCTTTCAGGATGTAGCCTTTTTTAGGTACGGATTCTATAGTATAGCCTTCATTTTTTAAAGCCTGGATATGCTTCCAAATCGCCGTACGCGATACTGCCAGTTCCTGAGAAAGCACTTCCCCTGAAACAGGAGCAGGCATTTTACTGCGCAATATTTCTAAAATGCGTTCCCGCATATCATCACACTCCCACACAATGTTATCCTTAGATTAGCACTGGGTTAACCAAAAGTCAAGTCACAGAAAAACCGTCCCCGAAATTCAAGGGACGGTCTTAGATTACAGACTATTGCTCGCTGGGAGCTGCAGAAGATTCTGCGGGCTGCACCTCTGCCGGCTCCGGAGTTCCGATCTCAGAAGTATTCTCTTCTTTAGATAAAATTTTACCGTATTTCATCAACTGATCGATTTCTTCGCCTTCCAAAGTTTCTCTTTCAATAAGTGCATCCGCAATCAAATGCAGTTTATCCATATTTTCATTCAGCAGACTTTCCGTTTTCTGGTAAGCCTCATCAATAAATTTACGGATTTCTTTATCGATCTTGGCAGCGACTTCTTCACTGTAGTCTTTATCTCTGCCAATATCACGTCCCAGGAAAACCTGGTCCTGACGATGACCAAACGTCATCGGACCCAATTCAGGGCTCATACCGTATTCACAGATCATCTGACGGGCCAGAGATGTAGCACGCTGCAGGTCATTGCTGGCACCGCTGGAAATTTCTTTCAGTACCAGAGCTTCAGCAACACGGCCGCCTAAAAGCACCTTCAATTCGTCCAGCATTTCACTGCGGGTCGCATAGTAACGGTCCTCTTTCGGCAGGCTCAATGTATAACCGCCGGCACGCCCACGCGGAATAATAGTTACTTTATGAACCGGATCAGTATTATCGAGCAGCATACCTACCAGAGTATGGCCGCCTTCATGATAGGCAGTCAGACGTTTTTCTTTATCACTGATCACGCGGCTGCGGCGCTCGGGGCCCATAATAACACGCTCCGCCGCTTCTTCCATTTCAGGCATATCGATTTTATTCTTATTTTTACGGGCAGCCATCAACGCAGCTTCATTGACCAGATTGCTCAGATCCGCACCGGTAAAACCAGGAGTTCTGCGGGCAATAACGCCAAGCTCGACTTCAGGACTGATAGGCTTCCCTTTAACATGGACTTTTAAAATTTCCTGACGGCCTTTGATATCAGGACGATCAACGACGATCTGTCTGTCAAAACGTCCCGGGCGCAGAAGTGCCGGATCAAGGATATCGGGACGGTTGGTTGCAGCAATCATAATGATGCCTTCATTAGCTCCGAAACCATCCATTTCGACCAGCAGCTGGTTCAAGGTCTGTTCTCTCTCATCATGACCGCCGCCTAAGCCTGCACCACGCTGACGGCCGACAGCGTCGATCTCATCAATGAAAACGATACAGGGAGCGCTCTTTTTAGCCTGTTCAAACAAATCTCGGACACGGGAAGCGCCTACGCCGACAAACATTTCTACGAAATCTGAACCGGAAATACTGAAAAACGGTACGCCAGCTTCACCAGCGACAGCCTTGGCCAGAAGTGTCTTGCCTGTACCAGGCGGCCCGTAGAGTAAAACACCTTTCGGTATTTTGGCACCGAGATCATTATATTTCTTCGGATGCTTCAGGAACTCGACAACTTCTTCCAGTTCCTGCTTCGCTTCATCAGCACCAGCGACATCTTTAAAAGTAATCTTAATATTGTCTTCGTCATAACGACGGGCACGGCTTTTGCCGAAATTCATAACCCGGCCTCCGCCCCCCTGGCTTTGCTGCATCAGCATAAACCAAATACCGACGATCAACAGCATCGGCAAAAGCGAGCTTAAGATAGTCGTCCACCAAGGCGGCTGCGGCGGCAGCTCGGCTTTAATTTCAATATCACGGGCACGTAAAGTCGGGATCAGGCTGTCATCACTGGGAGCCACAGTTGAGAAATCTTTACCATCTTTCAGCTTACCGCTGATGACATTATCAACTATCGTTACCTGTTTGACCTCATCTTGCTGCACGTGCTTCATAAACGCACTATAAGTGATGTCTGTTTTGCTGACCGTGCTGGCCGAATAATAATCGATCATCCAGATTGCCACGATGATAATCAGCAAATAGAACGTCACGTTCTTAAAAAATCTATTCAAGGAATTGCTCCTCCTTCCACTGCGATCGTCTACCAAATTACAGTAACGTCATTTTTTTATTATAATATAGATGCGGAAATTCTACAACCATTAGTCGATAAAATCATGTACGCGCATAAACACAAGGCTTTAAAACACCGATATAAGGTAAGTTACGATAGTTACCGGCGTAATCCAATCCATAGCCTACAGCAAACTCGTCAGGAATACAGAAGCCTACATAATCCGCACTTTTACCATTGACGCGCCTGTCGGCCTTATCGCACATTACCGCTGTTTTGATAGAAGCCGGCTTGTGCTGCTGCAGCATACAGCAAACAGCTTCAAGGGTCAGCCCTGTGTCAATGATGTCATCGACCAGGATCACATGCCGTCCCGCCAGTTCCTCAGCCACATCAAGCTTAACGCTGACATTACCGCAGCTATTAGTGCTGTTGCCATAAGAAGACGCGACCATAAAATCGATCTTGACAGGCATATCCATTGCCAAAGTCAGATCAGTAGCAAAATAAGCGGCGCCTTTTAAAAGTGCTATTACTACTACTTCTTTGCCTGCATAATCTTGTTTCAGCTGGGCTCCCAATTCCCGGACCCGCGCTTTTATTTCTTCCTCTGTCAGTAAGATTTTACCAATATCTTCATGCATATCCACTACTTGTCATCTCCCAGACTGAAATATTTAATATCCAACGTCAGCCATGCTTCGCAGCCCTGCTCCTGTTCATGCCAGCCTGCAGCTTTCCCTCCCACCAGCCATAGGACCTGTTTACCGCAGGTTACTAAAAGCTGACTTTTTCTCTGTTCCGGAGGTACTTTAATGTCGTTAAAATACTTTTTTAATTTTTTACTTCCCAAAGACCCCGCCGGGAAAAATATGTCGCCGTCCTGCCTCTGCCTCACTTCCAGCTGCCTGTCCTGCAGCAAATGCCAGGGATATATTGCTGCATGCCACAAGGGACTTGCTGATCCCTTAAAGTAACCCAAACTTAAAATACCGTTTGGGAGCTCAACTTGCAGCCTGCCAGCTTTCTGCAGCTCAGCCAAATCAAAAACATAATTCTGCTCTGCTATCGCTGACGGTGTTTCAGCTGCAGCAACTGTAAGCTTACCATAGCTGTATACAGCACAGGTCCCGCCAGGCAGCATAAGCCTTTTATTGCTGCTGCCTTTATGCACCAAGTCGATCACATGCTGCGTCTGCTGAAAGGTAAGCAGACCTGCAGCTCCAAGCTTTTTCCACATCATCCTGATGATACGCGAACACAGCGCGGCAGGCAGCGAAAGCAGCCAGGCTGTATCACAGCTGCAGGAATGATCGTCCTGCAGCACATACTGCAAAAACTTCTCTTCTGCCAGCGCATTCAAGCAATCAGCATCCTCAGCAATCAACGTCGCAGTCTGTGCTAAAGCCTGTTTGATATTAGGATTGAATTCCCGTTCCAGCAAAGGCAGCAATATATGCCGCACTTTATTCCGCGTATAGTACAAATCCATATTACTGCTGTCAGTACGATAATCCAAGCTACGCATTGCGCAATATGCTTCCAGCATCCGACGGCTCACCTGCAAAAAGGGCCGTACGATACTGTTATTGTGACAGCGCATTCCCCCAAGCCCTTCCGCACCGCTGCCTCGCAGCAAATGCAGCAGCAGGGTTTCTGCCTGATCGTCACGGTGGTGTGCTGTCACAATATACTCAGACTTGTGTTTACTGAGAATCTCAAATAAAACAGTATAGCGTAATTTACGAGCCGCGTCCTCTACAGAAAGTTTACTCTCCGCAGCAAATTTTTTAGCGTCAACACGCAGAACTTCACAGGCAACCTGACGCATCCGGCAGAATTCCACAACAAAATCAGCATCAGCCAAAGCTTCGCTGCCACGCAAACCATGCTCTACATGACAAACTACCAGCTGATACTTCCGTTTTTCCTGCAGCAGCAGCAGTGCATCAGCCAAAGCAATTGAATCGGCCCCACCGCTGCAGGCAACAATTATTTTACTGCCGACCGGCAGATGTTCCTCTACCTGATCGAGAATTTCAGTAATTTGCCTGTGTTCTTTCATCGTTTCACCTTATTATCCTACAACCCAAATAAAAAAGGCACCTCTGCTGGAAGTGCCTTTTTAGACATTATCTGTCGCGGCTGGCGCCACGGCCGCCGCGCTTAGACTCCGTATTGCGTTTCAGATCTAATAATCTGTCATCGCTGTCTTTTAAAAAGCGCGATAATTTATCTTCAAAGGAAACAGGAGGTGCCACTTTAGGTGCACGACGTTCCTGACTTACCGGACGCTGCGGTTTCGGAGGTGCCGGAGGCGGCGGTGTCAGCTGCTTAATGGACAGACCTATCTTACCGCGTTCGTCAATAGACAACACTTTGACCTTGACCTTATCTTTTTCCTTTAAAAAATCATGTACATCTTTTACATATACATTGGAGACTTCGGAAATATGTATAAGACCAACTTTTCCTTCAGGCAATTGCACAAACGCTCCAAAATTTGTGATACCAGTAACTTCACCTTCAACGATTGCACCAACTTCGAGTGACATAAAGCGGATAATCCCCCTTAAAAAATCTTTATACAGTAAGTATTATACCCTTCTTTTAAAATCAGTGTCAACTGCATTGTACAAATATATGAAAAAAGATAAAAAATAACAGCTGTACGCCAGTAAAATCGACTGTACAGCTGTTATTTTTTCTTTTCCTCAGCTTCTGTTTCCTGTTTTTGCTGCTTTTCCTGTTCATCAACTATAAACAGCGGTACTTCGTTCTTGCCAACCATATTATGGTCTTCACGCGCCAGTTTTTCAATATATTTCAAATCGTCCAAACGTTTGCGTTCAGCTTCAAGCTCAGCCTGAACTTTTTTTAATTCGTCGACACGCTGCTGAGTGGCTGACATTTCCTTATTGATCTGGTAGATCTTGTACTCCTGCCTGCCCAATACGCCCAAGCAGATGATCAGTAAAATAATCAGGACCCATAAAAAGTCATTAGAGCTGCGGCGTTTTTTTCTGCGCATCTCAGCCATTTTGAGCTCCTTCCTGTTAATTAATCAGACAAAAATACCGGGCTGTTTGGCCCGGCATTCTTGAAACCCAAGATTATTTTTTGTGTTTTTTTGCAGGAGCAGCGTTAACAGCGTCTTTGAAAGCTTTACCAGCTTTGAAAGCGGGAACGGTTGCTGCCGGAATTTTGATGGGTTCGTTAGTACGAGGATTTTTACCGGTACGAGCGTTACGAGTACGAGCTTCAAAAGTACCGAAACCAATCAGTTGTACTTTGCCCTTTTTAGCAACTTCACCTTTTACGGTTTCGAGTAAAGCAGCTACTGCTTTCTCTACATCTTTTTTGGTGAGGCCAGCTTTTTCTGCTACTGCAGCAATAAGTTCAGTTTTGTTCACAATAAATCCCCCTTAAATTTTGTATGCGCCAGTTTAGGCGAAAACCGCTTAAACACAACGACTAAGGTTATTCACTAAAACTCTAATTCGCTATCAAAAGCAATATTCCTGCTAACATTTCATCTTTTTTTTATTTTTTTCTTAATTTTTGTGTAAAAAACGCCTTTTTTTAATTATTTTTCTCAAAATCCTTTGCCAACTCCCAAAAAGCGTCTAATTCAGCCAATGAAAAGTCCTGCCATGTTTTCTTTGAAACCTGTACTTTTTTCTCTACATAACCGAATCTTTTTATGAAACGGTTATTCGCAGCATTCAAAGCTGTTTCCGGTTCCAATCCGATATGTCTGGCATAACCGGACAAAATAAACAGCAAATCTCCCAGCTCATGCTCCATTTCCTTCAGGCTGCCTCCGGCTACTGCCTCTTCAAGTTCGTGCAGTTCTTCCAGAACCTTCTCCCAGACGCCTGCGGTATCCGGCCAGTCAAAACCTACTTTGGAAGCCTTGCTGTGCAGCTTGTAAGCACGCATCAACGCCGGCAGTCCCGGAGAAATTCCATCAAGAACATGCGTCCGTTCCTTTTTTTCTTCCAATTTAATGGCTTCCCAGTTTTTTATTACTTCATCACTGCCTGAAACTTTACGTGAACCAAATACATGCGGGTGCCTGCGGGTAAGCTTCTCAGTCACTCCATCAATAACATCCTGCAAAGAGAACAGGTTTGCGTCAGCTGCCATATGCGCATGGAAAACAACCTGCATCAGAATATCGCCAAGTTCTTCTTCCATACCTTTAAAATCGTGATTATCAACAGCTTCTAAAAATTCATAGACTTCTTCGATCATATTACGGCGAATACTGCTGTGCGTTTGTTCGCGATCCCAGGGACAGCCGCCTGGCTCACGCAGCTTACGCATAACTTCTGTCAGCGGAAGCAGTTCAGCATCATAGCGGAAATCCTCGATATCACAGTAAAAATCATCATCGTCATCAAAACACAGCGTTTTTTCTTCCTGCAAAGCATTGATATGCTGCACAACAGTCTGCTCCTGTGCCGGAATAAAAACACTGGTAAGATGATCGATATGCGGCTGCCGGTCCAGCTCATAGAGCTTCAGCGGCAGACATTCTTCATCAGGCAGGCCTAAATTACGTAAAAAGTACAGCTGCGCTTCATCAGCGAGTACTTCCATCAAATTGATTTTCACATCCGACGCCACCAGCTGACTATAGACCTGCGTGATCATCAGCGGATATTTACCCGCATCTGCCAGCGCATCAAAATCATGGGCATCAACAATACGCAACCCGGCAATAGGATCAATGCCTAAATCGACATATGCAAGATCCAAAAAGCTCATCGCCGGTAAAATTTTCAGAGGCACTCCGGCCGCTGCAGCCTGTTCCCTCAGCAGCACCACAGTTCGTTCAGCAACCAAAGGACTGCCTGGAACAGCATAAACTACCTCCTGCTCTTTCGCATCCTGTAAAATGGAAGCAACAATTTTTTGATAGACGTCTTCAAAAGACGCTTCCTGTTCATAAACAGCGTCGCAGGACGTAAATTTTATACCAGACCGCTCAAGTTCCTTTACAGTTGGGTGTACAGCCGTACGCAGAATAACCTTGCCGCCGCTTTTCAGCACTGCCATTGTTTCCAGCGACAAATGCCCGGCGCTGCCAGGCCCCAAGCCTACAACAGTAATTCCTTTTTCCATCTTACCATCCCTTTACTTGAATCTGGAACCTATCACAGGCAGTTTCTGCAATTCTTTCCTGCCGATCGTTCCGCTTGCTATCAAAGTCAATAGATAAACGATGCCAGCTGCAAAAATCGT
The DNA here is from genome assembly GCF_003945365.1 of Phascolarctobacterium faecium. Taxonomy (NCBI): domain Bacteria; kingdom Bacillati; phylum Bacillota; class Negativicutes; order Acidaminococcales; family Acidaminococcaceae; genus Phascolarctobacterium; species Phascolarctobacterium faecium. Next base: position 2,451,006 of record NZ_AP019004.1, read on the forward strand.
TGCCGCCGTCGCAAAAGTATTGCCCCAATAAACTATTAAATAATTGTATAAAAGCATACTGACTGCTGCCATCAAAACTGCCGCCAGTAATATTTTTCCCAAAGCATACACTTTAAAAGTGATGCCGCTGCGAATCAAAAAGAAGATGTTTAGAGCTGCTGCCAAGCCAAAATTAATGTTAGAGGCCCAGGCGGCACCGACAATATTGCATGGCAGCGCCGTAAGATACCAAACAGCAGCAGCTTTGACCAACGCGCTGAACAGCATATTCCACATAGGAATAATAGTCTGTCCCATTCCCTGCAGCATACCTGTGGTTATCTGGTGGATACCAAGCAGGCAAATAGAGGGAGCAAGGTTTCTGATTGCCTCGCCCGCAAGAGGCGTGCCATACAGTAATTTTGAAATAGGCTGAGCCAAAGCCCACATTCCTGCAGCGGCAGGAAAAGTCAGTAAACAGCATAATTTCATGGCCATATTTGTTTTCTGGTCGATACTGTTCCTATCGCCCAGAGTAAATGCTTCTGAAACAGCAGGCACCAGGCTTGCTGTAAGGGAAAGCGTCGGAATAGTAGCCATCATGACCAAAGGCATACCCATCCCTGTAAGGTAACCGAACAGGGTCGTAGCCTCTTCGACCGAAAAACCTGATTCCACTAAGCGATTAGGCACCAGCAGCATGTCAATACTGCTCGTCACAGGCACCATAATATTAGCGCAGGAAACAGGCAGCGCCAGCAATACCAGCCGTTTGGCTATCTTCCTGATACTTTCGGGTTCTTCAGTGATCTGCCTGCTGATTTCCTGCTGCCAGCGCAATTTGTTCTTCAGATAAAAAAAGCTCAGTACGATAAGTCCGGTAATAGAACCCGGCACAGCACCGAAAGCAGCCCCGGCCGCCGCATATTCCAATCCGTACGGAAGCAGATAATAGGCCAGTACGACCATCGTCACAACACGTACAAACTGCTCCAGAATCTGTGAGACCGCAGGCGGAGTCATCATTTGATACCCCTGAAAATAACCACGGAAGCTGGCCAGGATCGTAGCAAAAAACACCGCCGGAGTTAAGGCTACCAATCCATAATAAGCCCGCGGATCGCGTACCAGTCCGCTATCGACCAGCCAGCCGGCCGCACAATATAGCCCGGCAGCAAACACGAGCCCCGTTGCGGCCATCAGCCCCAGCGAGACCCTGAATACCCTGCCGGCGCTGGCAAAATCTCCTTTTGCCACTTTTTCGGCTACAATGATCGAAATCGCAATCGGGATACCGGCCGAAGATACGGACAGCATCAAAAGATAAACGGGATATGCCATTTGATAAAGCCCGATACCTTCGCCGCCAAGCAGTCTGGATAACAGTATTCTGTTGACCGAGCCAATGATCTTGACCATCAGCCCAGCCAGCGTCAATATCATGGCGCCACGTAAAAACTTATCCTTGGTCATACCCTCGTCCTTCCCTTGATTTCTTCATTTAATTAATTATAATCAACTTTATTGTCTCTGTATAGCTTAATCAAAAGCCAGCCGCGGCAGATTTTTTTCCAGCCAGGTCAAACTGTCAGTTTTTAATTTGACTGTGCGGAAAATAAGCTGGGCCTGCGCGCCGCTTTTGAAATTCATATATTGCTGCTGCTCACTGATAAGCTGCATCAGGGCATTCGGATCGATAGCAGCATTTTCAGCAAAGGTAATACGCAGCTCGCCCGGTTTGACACTGATACCGCGAATATGCAGCAGCCGGCACAAAGCCCGCAGACAGGCCACACGCCATAAAACTTCCACCTCTTCCGGAGGTTCTCCAAACCGGTCGATAATTTCGTCAAGCAGATCGTCTTTTTCTCCATAGTCCAAGCCGGCAAAGCGTCTGTATAGCTCAAGTTTGTAACGAGGGTCAGCTATATAGTCATCGGGAATATATCCGTCAACGCTGATCTCAAGAACCGGATCCGGTTCAGGGATACCGTCTTCAACGCCATCCTTCAGCTTACGGATCGTACGCTCCAGCATATCGCAATAGGCAGCAAAACCCACACCTGCAATATGTCCATGCTGCTGCGCCCCCAGCAGATTACCGGCACCACGGATCTCCAGATCACGCATCGCGATCTTAAACCCGGCGCCCAGCTCTGTAAAATCACGAATCGCCTGCAAACGTTTTTCTGCGACCTCGCTCAAAGCACGATTACGTTTATAGACGAAATAGGCATAAGCCAGACGAGAGGAGCGCCCTACCCGGCCGCGCATCTGATACAGCTGCGACAAGCCAAAATTTTCGGCTCCGTCGATAATAATAGTATTGGCCAAGGGTACATCCAAACCATTTTCGATGATCGAAGTCGACAGCAGCACATCACAGCTGCCTTCATAAAAAGCAATCATTGCATCTTCCAGCATATCCTCTGACATCTGACCGTGAGCGATCCTGATATTGATCCCCGGCACCAGACTGCGCAGATCGGCAGCAATATTTTCGAGACCAAGAACCCTGTTATGCACATAATAAATCCTGCCGCCGCGGCGCATTTCACGTTCCAGCGCTTCTTTGATCATTCCAGGATTATATTCGGCCACATAAGTTTCTACCGGCAGCCGTTCCTCCGGCGGTGATTCGATCACACTCATATCGCGTCCGTTGACAAGCGCCAAATGTAAAGTACGCGGAATCGGTGTCGCCGACAAGGTCAACACATCAACGCCTGTTTTCCAACGTTTGATTTTTTCTTTCTGAGCCACACCAAAACGCTGTTCTTCGTCGATGACAAGTAATCCCAGATCGGGAAACAGCACATCCTGCTGTAATAAACGGTGTGTCCCAATCAGAACATCCACCTGACCATTTTCCAGATCATTCAGGATTCGTTTTTGTTCCCTGGGAGTGCAGAAGCGGCTTACCATCTCTACTTTGACCCCAAAAGGCTGCATTCGTTCTTTGAAGGTCATAAAATGCTGCTGCGCCAAAACAGTCGTCGGCACCATTACTGCTACCTGTTTACCATCCATAACTGCCTTAAAAGCAGCGCGGATAGCAACTTCTGTTTTACCATAACCGACATCACCGCACAACAATCTGTCCATCGGCTCAGGTTTTTCCATATCAGCCTTGATCTCCGCGATCGCTTTAAGCTGATCCGGAGTTTCTTCATAAGGGAAGCGCTCTTCAAAGTCACGCTGCCATTCGGTATCCTCAGCAAAAGCATGACCAGGGACGATCTTACGCTGCGCGTATAATCGCAGCAGTTCTTCAGCCAGTTCGGTAATCGCGGCACGGGCTTTACTCTGCACACGTTTCCAGTCGGCTCCGCCCATTTTAGAAAGCCTTGGAGCCTGCCCTTCGTTACCGACATATTTATGCAGCAT